>NC_016604.1:0-305511 GCF_000230895.2 Mycolicibacterium rhodesiae NBB3 | reverse complement strand
CCCCTTCGGCGAGCCCGGCGCGCGGATGTATCGCACGGGCGATCTGGTGTGCTGGGGCGAAGACGGACAGGTGCAGTATCTGGGCCGCGCCGACGAGCAGGTCAAGATCCGCGGCTTCCGCATCGAACTGGGCGAGGTCCAGGCGGCGATCGCCGCACTCGACGGGGTGAATCACGCGGTGGTGATCGCGCGTGAGGATCGTCCAGGCGACAAGCGTCTGGTGGGCTACATCACCGGGACCGCGGACCCGGCCGAGGTGCGCACGCAGTTGGCAGATCGGTTGCCGCCCTACATGGTTCCTGCCGCGGTCGTTGTGCTGCAGGCGCTACCGCTCAACAGCAGCAACAAGCTCGACGTCAGGGCGTTGCCCGCACCGGACTACGCCACCATCGGCGCTGAATATCGTGCTCCTGCTTCTGCGGTTGAGGAGATTTTGGCGGGGGTTTTCGCGCAGGTGTTGGGTGTGGAGCGGGTCGGGGTTGACGATTCGTTCTTCGATTTGGGTGGCGACAGCATTTTGTCGATGCAGGTGGTGTCGCGTGCGCGGGCCGCCGGTGTGGTGTGCCGTCCGCGTGACATTTTCGTGGAGCAGTCGGTGGCCCGGTTGGCGGCGGTGGCCACGGTGGTCGGTGGTGAGGCCGCGGCTGCTGATGACGGCATCGGGCCGGTAGCCGCGACGCCGATCATCAAGTGGTTGAGCGATATGAGTGGCGCGGTTGGCGAGTTCAACCAGACCCTGGTGTTCCAGGCCCCGGCCGGTGTCGGTGAGGCCGATGTGGTGGCGGTGCTGCAGGCGCTGCTGGATCGCCACGCCACATTGCGGTTGCGTGTCGATGATGACGGGGCGGGCGGCTGGGCGCTGGAGGTGCCCGAGGCGGGTGCGGTGAACGCCCGCGATTGCGTGCAGACCGTGGACTCGTTGACCGATGAGGCGTTGGTGGCGGCGCGGTCGCGGCTCAACCCGGGTGCGGGAAACATGGTCAGCGCGCTGTGGGTCGCTTCGGCAAGCCAGTTGGTGTTGGTGATTCACCACCTGGCCGTGGATGGGGTGTCGTGGCGCATCCTGGTGGAGGACCTCAACATCGCGTGGGCCCAGCACCACAACGGCCAGCCGATCGAATTGCCTACTGGCGGAACGTCGTTCCAGCGCTGGGCGTCGCTGTTGGCCGAGCATGCGCACAGCTCGAAGGTCGTCAAGGATGTCGAGGCGTGGCGCCAGGTCGCCGCGTCGCCGGCCCCCTTGCCGCCGGTGTCGCCGGAGACCGACACGTTTGTGGGTGCGGGCCGGGTGTCGGCCACCTTGGATGTCGATACGACCCGGCAACTTCTTGGTGAGGTGCCGGCGGCGTTTCACGCTGGGGTACAAGACATTTTGTTGATCGCGTTCGGATTGGCGGTGGCCGAGGTGCTGGGCACCGACCAGGCCATCGGGGTGGACGTCGAGGGCCACGGCCGCCACGAAGAGCTGGCCGCGGATGTCGATCTGTCGCGCACGGTGGGCTGGTTCACCACCAAGTACCCCGTCGCGTTGACCGGTGCGGGGTTGTCGTGGGACAAGATCGCCGCCGGTGATGCGGCGTTGGGCCCGGTCGTCAAGGCCGCCAAGGAAGCGCTTCGCGCGCTGCCCGACGGGTTGACCTATGGTCTGCTGCGCTACCTGAACCCCGATGTCGACCTGGCTGGCGCTGATCCGGTGATCGGGTTCAACTATCTGGGCCGTCTGGGGGCGGGTGCGGGGGATCTGTCGCAGGATCTGTGGCGCATCAGCGGTGACAGTCTGGCAGTCGCCGAGGCGGCGGCTGCGGTGGCGATGCCGTTGGCGCACACCCTGGAACTCAATGCCGGGACTGCCGATACCGAGGCGGGTCCGCAGTTGCAGGCCAACTGGACCTGGGCGCGCTCAGCACTGGACGCCGACACGGTGGATCGGTTGGGCCGGTTGTGGTTTGAAGCGCTCACCGGGATCTGTGCGCATGTGGCCGCCGGTGGGGGCGGGTTGACGCCGTCGGATGTGGCGCCGGCGCGGTTGACGCAATCCCAACTCGATACCTTGACCCGGGACTTCGATTTCGCTGATGTGTTGTCGTTGACGCCGTTGCAGCAGGGGTTGTTGTTCCAGTCGGCGTTCATCGAGGGTTCGGCCGACGATGTGTACGCGGTGCAGTTGAGCATCACGATGACCGGTGCGCTAGATGTGGATCGGTTGCGTGATGCGGTGTCGGCGATGGTGGCGCGCCATCCCAACCTGGCGGCGCGATTCCTGGCCGAATCCTTTGACGAGCCGGTGCAGGTGATCCCGGCGCGGCCCGAGATCGTCTGGCAGCACATCGAACTCGATTCCGAAGATCAGGTCGAGGCGGTCACTGCGGCCGAGCGGGCGGCGGTCTGTGATCTGTCCGGTGCGGTGCCGTTGTTCCGTGCGGCGTTGATCGACACCCCGGGCGACAGGCATCGGTTGGTCCTCAGCGTGCATCACATCGTCATCGATGGGTGGTCGTTGCCGATTCTGTTGCAGGACATCTTCGCCGGTTATTTCGGGCAGAAGCTCACCCCGGCGCCCCCGTTCCGCAATTACGTGTCCTGGTTGGCCGGTCACGATGACGACGCGGCAAAAGCGGCGTGGGGCAAGGTGTTGGACGGTTTCGACACCCCTACCCTCGTCGCACCACCCGCCCAAGCCGGCGTGCGTGGCGTGGAGTCGTATCGGCTGTCAGCGGACCTTACCCAGGCCCTCGGCGAGTTGGCACGCGCTCAGCAGACGACGGCCAACACGGTGCTGCAGGCTGCCTGGGCGCAGTTGTTGATGTGGCTCACCGGTCACCAGGATGTTGTGTTCGGCACGGCGGTGTCGGGGCGTCCGGTGGACCTGCCCGGCGCCGATTCCATGGTCGGACTGTTGATCAACACCGTGCCCGTGCGCGCGAACATGACCGCCGCGATCACCGTCGCCGACCTACTGGGCCAGCTTCAAAGTGCGCACAACGACACCGTCGAGCACGAGCACCTGGCACTGGCCGAGATTCATCGCGCCGTCGGTCAGGACCGCCTGTTCGACACGCTGTTCGTCTACGAGAACTACCCGATCGACCCCAGCGCGCTCATGAGCGTGCAGGACCTCACCGTCACCGACTTCACCAGCCGCGAATACAACCACTACCCACTGTCGGTGGTGGCAACGCCGGGCCACCAGGTCAGCATTCGCGTCGAGTACGACACCGAACTCTTCGACGCGGGACAGGTCGGAACCCTGATGGGTCGGCTGGAGCAGGTGTTGGCGGCCATGGCCGCCAATCCCGCCGCACGATTGTCGTCCATCGATCCGCTGGCCGCCGGTGAGCGCGATCAACTCGATGCATGGGGCAACCGGACAGTTCTGAGCCAGCCGATCACCACGCCGGTGTCGATCACGTCGATGTTCGACGAGCAGGTCGCCCGCTCACCCGAAGCCGTCGCGGTCACGTTCGAGGGCCGCTCGATCAGCTACGGCGAACTCGATGAGGCCGCCGACCGCCTGGCACACGTGCTGGCCGCGAAGGGCGCGGGCCCGGGACAGCGTGTGGCGCTGCTGCTTCCGCGCACCGGTGACGCCATCGCGGCAATCCTGGCCGTGCTCAAGACCGGGGCGGCCTACCTGCCGATCGACCCCGCACATCCCGATGCCCGCATCGAGTACGTGCTGGGCGATGCGGCGCCGGTCGCCGCCATCACCACGGCGGATCTGCGCTCGCGCCTCGAGTCCTTCGGCGTGCCCCTCATCGATGTCAACGACTCCGCTGTCGATGGTCAAACCGGTGATCTGATCGCCGCGACCCCAGACGATATCGCCTACATCATCTACACCTCGGGCACGACCGGCGCCCCCAAAGGTGTTGCGGTCACTCATCGCAACGTCACCAGGCTGCTGGAGTCCCTCGATGTCGAGCTTTCGCTGGGGCAGGTGTGGACGCAGTGCCACTCGCTGGCGTTCGACTACTCGGTGTGGGAGATCTGGGGTGCGCTGCTCTACGGCGGCCGCTTGCTGATCGTGCCGGATGCGGTCGTGCGTTCGCCCGAGGATCTGCACCAAATGTTGGTCGGCGAGCAGGTCAGCGTTCTGAGTCAGACGCCGTCGGCGTTCTACGCGCTGCAGACCGCCGATGCGCTGCAACCCGAGCTGGGCCAGCAGCTGAAACTTCAGACCGTGGTGTTCGGCGGCGAAGCGCTTGAACCACAACGCCTTTCGGCGTGGATGCACAGCCATCCGGGATTGCCGCGGATGATCAACATGTACGGCATCACCGAGACGACGGTGCACGCGTCGTTCCGCGAGATCGTCGGTGGCGACGTCGACCAGAACGTCAGTCCCATCGGCGTGCCGTTGGCGCACCTGGCTTTCTTCGTACTCGACGAGTGGATGCGTCAGGTTCCGGTGGGCGTGGTCGGCGAGTTGTATGTGGCCGGCGCCGGACTGGCCGCCGGCTACGTGGGTCGTCCCGACCTGAGTTCGACGCGCTTCGTGGCGTGTCCGTTCGGAGGACCTGGCGCGCGGATGTATCGCACCGGCGACCTCGTGCGCTGGGGCGCCGACGGCCAGCTGCGGTACGAAGGCCGTGCTGACAAGCAGGTCAAGATCCGTGGCTATCGCATCGAGCTCGGTGAGGTGCACGCTGCGTTGGCCGGTGTCGAGGGCGTTGACCAGGCTGCGGTGATCGCGCGCGAGGACCGCCCTGGCGACAAGCGTCTGGTGGGGTATGTCACCGGTCGCGTGGACCCGGTCGCGGCCCGCGCACAGATGGCCGAGCGCTTGCCGACGTATATGGTGCCCGCCGCGGTGGTGGTGCTGGACGCGCTGCCGTTGACGGTGAACGGGAAGCTCGACACCAAAGCGCTGCCGGCGCCGGAATTCCAGGACGCCGACAACTACCGTGCGCCGTCGGATGCGTTCGAAGAGATTCTGGCCGGCATCTTCGCCGAAGTCCTCGGCGTCGAGCGGGTCGGTGTCGACGACTCGTTCTTCGACCTCGGCGGCGACAGCATCCTGTCGATGCAGGTGGTCGCCCGGGCTCGGGCGGCCGGGCTGGTGTGCCGGCCCCGTGACATCTTCGTCGAGCAGACCGTGGCCCGGCTGGCACAGGTCACCGTCTTCGCCGACGGCGACTTCGGTGCCGTCGACGAGGGCATCGGGCCGGTGGTCGAGACGCCGATCATGGGTTGGCTGGAGAGCCTGGACGGGCCCGTCGATCAGTTCAACCAGACAGTGGTCATTCAGGCTCCCGCCGGAGTCGATGCGGAGGCGGTGGCCGTCGTGCTGCAATCCCTGCTGGATCGGCACGGCATTCTGCGGCTGCTCGTCGATGACGACGGGGCAGGTGGGCGCGCGATGACCGTGCCCGAGGTGGGGGCGGTCGACGCACGCAGCTGCCTGCAGTCGGTGGACAGCTACTCCGAGGACGCACTGGTCGAAGCACGCTCGCGGCTGAACCCCTCGGCTGGAACGATGCTCAGCGCACTATGGGTGACCTCGACGAATCAGCTGGTGCTGATGATCCACCACCTGGCGGTGGACGCTGTGTCATGGCGAATCCTGCTGGAGGACATCAACATCGCCTGGGCGCAGCACCACAGCGGCCAGGACGTCGCCCTACCGACGGGCGGCACTTCGTTCGCCCGCTGGTCCTCCGTGCTCGACGACTACGCGCGTAGCTCTGCGGTCGTCAAGACCGCCGACGCGTGGCGCGAGGTGGCTTCGGTTCCTGCCGCGTTGTCAGCGCTGCAACCCGACGTCGACACCTATGCCCACGCCGGGCAGTTGTCGTTGTCCCTGGACACCGAAACAACCCGGCAGCTGCTGGGTGAGGTGCCTTCGGCCTTCCACGCCGGCGTGCAAGACATTCTGTTGATCGCTTTCGGACTGGCCTGGACGGAGTTCCTCGGCAATGGCGGCGCGCCGATCGGAATCGACGTCGAAGGCCATGGCCGCCAGGAGGAGCTGAACCGCGACATCGACTTGTCCCGCACGGTCGGCTGGTTCACCGCCAAGTCGCCAGTGTCGTTGGCCGTCGGTGGACTGACCTGGGACCAGGTGACCGCCGGTGACGGCGCGCTGGGCCCCCTGATCAAGAACGCGAAGGAACAGCTGCGCACCCTGCCCGACGGCCTGACCTACGGCCTGTTGCGCTACATGAACCCCGACGTCGATCTGTCCGGTCCGGATCCAGCGATCGGTTTCAACTATCTCGGACGGTTGGGCGCGGCCGCGGCCGACCTGTCCGAGGATCTGTGGCGGATCGACCAGGACGGCGTGGCGATCACCGCGGCAGCCACCGCGGTGCCCACTCCGCTCGGACACACCGTGGAACTCAACGCCGGCACCATGGACACCGAGTCCGGCCCGCACCTGCACGCGACGTGGACGTGGGCGCTGTCCGCGTTGGACGAGGAACAGGTCAGCCGGGTCGGTCAGCTGTGGTTCGAGGCCTTGGCCGGTATCTGCGCTCATGTTGGTAGCGGCGGCGGCGGGCTCACCCCGTCCGATGTGTTGCCTGCCCGGGTCAGCCAGGAGCAGATCGACGAGCTGCAGCAGCACTTCAATGTCGCCGACGTGCTGCCGCTGACTCCGCTGCAGACAGGCCTGCTGTTCCACACCGGCGCCGCACCAGGCAACGAGGATCTCTATGCCGTGCAGCTGGACATCACGGTGACCGGCAAGCTCGATCCCGAACGCCTTCGCGACGCCGTGCAGACGATGATCAATCGGCATCCGAACCTGGTCGTCCGGTTCAACGAAGACTTCGGTGAGCCCGTCCAGGTCGTCCTTGGTGATCCGCCGCTGACGTGGCACTACATCGAGCTCGACGGCGACGCGGCCGAGATCGAGAACCAGATCGACCAGTTCAGCACCGCCGAGCGGAGCGCGGTCTGCGATCTCGCCGATCAGCCTCCGTTCCGGGCGGCTTTACTTCGGACGGCAGAAGACGAGTACCGCTTCGTGCTCACGAATCACCACATCGTGCTCGACGGCTGGTCAAAGCCGATCCTGCTGCAGGAGATATTTGCCAGCTACTTCGGAGCACGTTTGCCAGCGCCGGTTGATTACCGGCGGTTCGTCAGCTGGTTGGCCCGACAGGACCGCGAAGCCGCACAGGCCGCGTGGCGAAAGGCGCTCGCCGGATTCGAGACCCCGACGCTGGTGGGTCCGCCGGGACGGTTGTCGCTCGGCAAGCGCGGAGTCGAAGAGTTCCATGTGTCGGCCGAAACCACTCAGGCTCTCGGCGAGCTGGCGCGCTCATGCCGCACAACCGTCAGCACAGTGCTGCAGGCGGCCTGGGCGCAGATGCTGATGTGGCTGACCGGTCAGGCCGATGTCGCGTTCGGGACCGCGGTTTCCGGGCGTCCAACGGATTTGCCGGGCGCCGAATCGATGGTCGGCTTATTGATCAATACCGTGCCTGTACGGGCAAGTGTCACGCCGTCGACCACAATTGCTGATTTGCTGGACCAATTGCAGGGCGCGTACACTGACACGCTAGAGCATCAACATCTGGCGCTGAACGAGATTCACCGCGCCACCGGCCACGACCAACTGTTCGACACCGTCTTCATCTACGAGAACTACCCGATCGACACCGCGGGCATGTTGAACGTGCCCGAAATGGCGATCACGAAGTACACGAACCGGGAGTTCAACCACTATCCGCTGTCGGTGCAAGCCGTCCCGGGTAACGAATTGGGCCTGCGTGTCGAATTCGATAAGGACGTGTTCACGACCGCCCGCGTCGGAAAGCTGGTTGACCGGTTCCGACGGGTGCTGGAAGCGATGACTGTAGACACGAGGGGGAAGTCATGAGTGCTGACGCCAGCAGGACACTCTTGTCCTTGGACCTTCTCGATGACGACGAGCACGATCAGTTAGCTGAGTGGGGTAACCACGCGGTGCTGGACCGGGCGGCCGCCCGGGTGTCGATTCCCGTGCTTTTCGACGCGCAGGTGGTCCGTGCCCCCGAGGCAGTGGCGTTGGTATGCGGTGAGCAGTCATGGACCTATCGTGAGCTTGATCAAGCCGCCAATCGGCTGGCCCACCTGCTCGCCAGCCACGGCGCCGGTCCCGGTGAATCCGTCGCGCTGCTGATCCCTCGGTCCGCGGAAGCGATCATCGCGATTCTCGCGGTGCTCAAGAACGGTGCGGCCTATCTGCCGATCGACCCGGCCCACCCCGACGAGCGAATCGCGTTCATGCTGGGCGACGCCGCACCCGTCGCCGCGGTCACCACGGGTGATCTGCGCGTGCGCCTGGACGGTTCCGACCTGCTGGTCATCGACTTCGACGATCCCGCTCTCGCGTCTCAGCCCGACACGGCGTTGTCGACGCCCGCGCCGGATGACCTCGCATACATGACCTACACGTCGGGCACCACCGGCGTTCCCAAAGCGGTCGCGGTCACCCACCAGAACGTGACGTCGCTGGTCGAAAAACTTCATGCCGACCTGCCCTCGGGGCCGGGCCAGGTGTGGTCGCAGTGGCACTCGCTGGTGTTCGACGTGTCGGTCTGGGAGATCTGGGGCGCCCTGCTGCACGGCGGACGGCTGGTCGTCGTGCCCGAAGCGGTCGCGAGCTCACCGATCGACTTCCACAACCTGCTGATCACCGAAAAGGTGAGCGTTCTGTGCCAGACCCCGTCGGCGGCGGGGATGCTCTCGCCGGAAGGTCTGGAGTCGACGACGCTGGTGGTCGCCGGTGAGGCATGCCCGACGGAGCTGGTGGACCGGTGGGCCACCGCCGAGCGGGTTGTCATCAACGCCTATGGCCCCACCGAGGGAACGATCTACGCGGCGATGAGCAAGCCGCTGACGCCGGGTTCCGGTGTCGCCCCGATCGGTTCGCCGGTTCCGCAGGCGGCGCTGATGGTGCTCGACAAATGGCTGCGGCCTGCGCCGGAAGGCGTGGTCGGCGAGCTGTACATCGCCGGCGCCGGCGTGGCGACGGGTTACCTGCGCAGAGCGGGCCTGAGCTCGTCGCGCTTCGTCGCGTGCCCGTTCGGCGCTCCCGGCGGCCGGATGTACCGCACCGGCGATCTCGTGCGGTGGGGCGAGGACGGTCAACTGCAGTACCTGGGCCGCGCCGATGAGCAGGTCAAGATCCGCGGCTATCGCATCGAGCTCGGCGAGATCCAGGACCAGCTCGCCCGGCTCGACGGGGTGGACCACGCGGCGGTGATCGCGCGCGAGGATCGGCCCGGCGACAAGCGGCTGGTCGGATACATCACGGGCACCGCCGATCCGTCCGAGGCGCGCAGCGCGCTGGCCAAGCGTCTGCCTGCCTACATGGTTCCCGTCGCAGTGGTGGTGCTCGACGCGCTGCCGCTCACCGTCAACGGCAAACTCGACAAGCGCGCCCTGCCCGCACCCGAATTCCGCGGCAACGGCGCCACCTATCGCGCGCCGGCCACCCCCGTCGAGGAGATCCTGACCACGATCTACGCGCAGGTTCTCGGCGTCGAGCGGGTGGGCGTCGACGACTCCTTCTTCGACCTCGGCGGCGACAGCATCCTGTCGATGCAGGTGGTCGCCCGTGCCCGCGCAGCCGGCCTGCTGTGCCGTCCGCGCGACATCTTCGTCGAGCAGACCGTGGCCCGATTGGCGTCAGTGGCCAAGGTGATCGGCGGCGAGGCCGCGGTGATCGACGAGGGTCTCGGCGCCGTGTCGGCCACGCCCGTCATCCGTTGGCTGGAGAGCGTCGACGGCCCCGTCGGCGAGTTCAACCAGACGATCGTGATGCAGGCCCCGGCCGGCGTCACCGAGGCCGATGTCCAGGTGGTGCTGCAGGCTCTGCTGGACCGGCACGCGACACTGCGGCTGATCGTCGAGGACGACGGCGCAGGGGAGTGGTCGCTGCATGTGCCCAAGACGGGATCGGTGGATGCGCGTGCCTGCCTGTCCGTTGTCGACTCGCTGTCGGATGAGGCGCTGATCGCCGCGCGGTCACGGCTGAACCCGGGCGCCGGAGCCATGGTGAGCGCCCTCTGGGTGGAAGCGACCGGCCAGCTGGCGTTGATGATTCACCACCTCGCCGTCGATGGCGTGTCGTGGCGCATTCTTCTCGAGGACCTCAACATCGCGTGGGCCCAGCATCACAACGGCCAAACGGTGGACCTGCCGACAGGCGGGACATCGTTCCAGCGGTGGGCCTCGCTGCTCCAGGAGCATGCGCGCCGCCCAGAGATCGTCGAGCTCGCCGACACCTGGCGACAGGTGACGTCGGCTCCGATCGTTCTTCCCGCGGTGCAGCCTGCGGTCGATACCTATATCAATGCCAAGGAACTGTCGGTGTCGTTGGACGCCGCCACCACCCGGCCCCTGCTCGGAGAGGTTCCCGCCGCGTTCCATGCCGGCGTGCAGGACATCCTGCTGATCGCGTTCGGACTGGCCTGGTCGGAGTTCCTCGGTACCGGCGATACCCCGATCGGTGTCGACGTGGAGGGCCACGGCCGCCACGAGGAACTCGCCCCCGACGTCGACCTGTCGCGCACGGTGGGCTGGTTCACCTCGAAGTACCCCGTGTCCCTGACCGTCGGCGGCCTGTCCTGGGACCAGGTGGTCGCCGGTGACGCGGCCCTGGGCCCGGTGGTCAAGGCCGCCAAGGAGCAGCTGCGCGCGTTGCCCGAGGGGCTGACCTACGGCCTGCTGCGGTACCTGAACCCCGACGTGGATTTGGGCGGCACCGATCCGGTGATCGGCTTCAACTACCTGGGCCGACTCGGCGCCGGTATGGGCGATCTCGCCGACGACTTCTGGCGGATCAACGAAGACGGTCTTTCGATCGCGGCAGTGGCGTCGGCGGTGCCGATGCCCCTGATGCACACCGTCGAGCTCAACGCAGGCACCCTCGACACCGACGCCGGTCCGCAGCTGCAGGCCAGCTGGACCTGGGCACCCTCGGCGTTGGATTCGGAGCAGGTCGACCGGCTGAGCACGCTGTGGTTCGAGGCCCTGACCGGAATCTGCGCGCACGTGCGCGACGGTGGCGGTGGCCTCACGCCGTCCGACCTTGCGCCCGCGCGCCTGACCCAACGCCAGATCGACGAGCTGACGGAGCAACACGACATCGTCGACGTGCTGCCGCTGACGCCGCTGCAGCAGGGACTTCTTTTCCACTCCACCGTCGCCAAGGGCATCGCCGACGATCTGTATGCGGTGCAGCTGGACATCACCGTCACCGGCGCGCTCGACGCCCACCGTTTCCGTGATGCGGTGCAAAACGTGGTCACCCGCCATCCCAACCTGGCGGCCCGCTTCTCCGACCAGTTCGGTGAGCCGGTTCAGATCATTCCCGCCGCGCCGGTGATGGCATGGCGCTATCTCGACCTCCGCTGGGATGACCGCAAGTCCGATGCCGAGGTCCAGCAGCTGTGCGAGGCCGAGCGCATCGCGGTCTGCGACCTGGCCGACCGCCCCACCTTCCGCGCCGCGTTGATTCGCACCTCAGGTAATCAGCATCGGTTCGTGCTGACCTTCCATCACATCGTGATCGACGGCTGGTCGCTGCCGATCCTGCTGCAGGAGATCCTGGCCAGCTACTTCGGTCAGCGGCTACCCGCCGCCGCGCCGTACCGCAACTTCGTGAACTGGCTGGACAGCCAGGACCGCGACGCGGCGAAGGTGGCGTGGGGCCAGGCGCTCGAGGGCTTCGAGAACCCGACCCTTGTCGCTCCCCAGGCCCCTCCAGGTCCCCGCGGCGTCGAGTCGTACCGGATGTCGGCCGAACTGACCAACTCGCTCGGCGACCTGGCGCGTGCGCACCACACCACCGTCAACACCGTTCTGCAGGCGGCATGGGCGCAGCTGCTGATGGCGCTCACCGGTCACCACGATGTCGCCTTCGGCACCGCGGTGTCGGGACGGCCTGCCGACCTGCCGGGCGCGGACTCGATCATCGGTCTGCTGATCAACACCGTGCCGGTGCGCGCGAACATGACCGCGGCGACCACGGTCGCCGACCTGCTGGGACAGTTGCAACGTCATCACAACGACACGATCGAGCACGAGCACCTCGCGCTCACCGAGATCCACCATGTCGCCGGTCACGATCAGCTCTTCGACACGCTGTTCCTGTACGAGAGCTATCCGATCGACACCAGCGCGTTCGCGGGTGTCAACGAGTTGGCGATCACCGAGTTCAACAATCGCGAATACAACCACTATCCGCTGTCGGTGATGGTGTTGCCGGGCCACGAGCTCGGTCTTCGCGTCGAATTCGACTCCGGCATCTTCGATGTGGCTCGCATCGAATCGCTGATCGACCGCTTCCAGCGCCTGTTGGTCGCGATGACGGCCGACCCCACACGACGGCTGTCGTCGATGGACGTGCTCGACATCGATGAGCACGCCCGTCTTGACGAGTGGTCCAACCGGAGGGTGTTGAGCCACGCGGCGACCGCGCCGAAGTCCATTCCGGAGGTGTTCGCCGCACAGGTCGACCGCGATCCCGGTGCGGTGGCGCTGACGTTCGAGGGTCGGTCAACGACCTACGGCGAGCTCGACGAGGCCGCCAACCGGATGGCGAACCTGTTGGCGATGTACGGCGCGGGCCCGGGTGAATCGGTGGCCCTGCTCGTTCCGCGATCCGACGACGCGATCGTCGGGATGCTCGCAGTCCTCAAGTCGGGGGCGGCGTACCTGCCGATCGACCCGTCGGTACCGGCGGAGCGGTTGGAGTTCATGTTCGGCGACGCCAAGCCGATCGCCGCCATCACGACGGCTGATCTGCGTCCGCGGCTGGACGGATTCGACGTCCCCGTCGTCGAGGTCGACGATCCCGCTGTGTACGTGCAGTCGAACACCTTGCTGACGCCTGCGGCCGACGACATCGCGTACACGATCTACACCTCTGGAACCACAGGTATGCCCAAAGGCGTTGCGGTGACCCACCACAACGTGACTCAGGTGCTCCAAAAGCTGCGGGCCGAGATGCCCGCCGGGGCCGGGCAGGTGTGGTCGCAATGGCACTCGCTGGTCTTCGACGTCTCGGTGTGGGAGATCTGGGGCGCGCTGCTGCACGGTTCGCGGCTGGTCATCGTGCCCGAGGCCGTTGCCGGATCGCCGGGCGACCTGCACGATTTGTTGGTCGCCGAAAAAGTCAGTGTCCTGTACCAAACGCCCTCGGCGGCGGGGATGCTCTCGCCGGAGGGCTTGGACGGCACGACCCTCGTGGTGGCCGGTGAGGCCTGCCCGACGGAGTTGGTCGATCGTTGGGGCGTCGGTCGCACGATGATCAACGCGTACGGTCCGACGGAGACCACGATCTACGCGGCGATCAGCGCGCCGTTGGTGCCCGGTTCGCAGGTGGCGCCGATCGGTACGCCGGTCTCTGGCGGTGCGACGTTCGTCCTCGACGAATGGCTGCGGCCGGTCGCCACCGGAGTGGTGGGCGAGCTGTACCTGGCCGGCCGCGGTGTCGGCCTCGGCTACGTCCACCGGCCGGGGCTCAGCTCGTCGCGATTCGTGGCGTGCCCGTTCGGTGCGCCGGGTGGTCGGATGTACCGGACCGGCGACCTCGTCAAGTGGGGTGAGGACGGCCAGCTGCAGTACCTGGGTCGTGTCGACGACCAGGTCAAGATTCGGGGCTATCGCATCGAACTCGGCGAGATCCAGGCCGCGCTGGCCGAGCTCGACGGAGTGGATCAGGCGGCCGTCGTCGCCCGCGAGGATCGCCCCGGCGACAAGCGTCTGGTGGGCTACATCACCGGAACCGCCGATCCGGCCGAGGCGCGCAGCGCGTTGCGCAAGCGGCTGCCGACCTACATGGTGCCGGCTGCGGTGGTGGTCCTCGAGACACTTCCGCTGACGGTCAACGGCAAGCTCGACCGTCGCGCGCTGCCTGCGCCCGAGTACCAGAGTGCTCAGAAGTACCGGGCGCCCTCGAACGCGATCGAGGAGGTCATCGCCGGCATCTTCGCTCAGGTCCTGGGTGTGGAGCGGGTCGGTGTCGACGACTCGTTCTTCGACCTCGGCGGGGACTCCATTTCCGCGATGCGGGTGATCGCGGCGGTCAACACGGCTTTGGACGCCGAGTTCGCCGTCCGCACATTGTTCGAGGCGCCCACGGTCAGCGCGCTGAGTCACCAGTGGAATCCCGACGCACTTGCGCACGGCCCGAGTTTCGTGTCGGTGCACAGTGACCCGGCACGGGTGCACGCTCACGAGCTGAAGCTGGACAAGTTCATCGATGCGACGACGTTGTCGGGCGCACCGACGCTGGCGGGTCCCAGCGCCGAGGTGCGCACGGTGTTGTTGACCGGTGCGACCGGTTTCCTGGGTCGTTATCTGGTGTTGCATTTGCTCGAGCAGTTGGAGAAGGTCGACGGCACCCTGGTCTGCCTGGTGCGAGGCCGCTCCGACGAGGATGCTCGGGCGCGTCTGGAGAAGACCTTCGACAGCGGTGATGCCGAGCTGTTGAGCCATTTCCAGAGGCTGGCCGACCGGCGCCTGAAGGTGGTCGCTGGCGATAAGGGCGAAGCCGACCTGGGCCTCGACCCGGCAACCTGGCAGTGGTTGACGGAGTCAGTCGACCTGATCATCGACTCGGCGGCCTTCGTCAACAGTGTTCTGCCTTACCAGGAACTGTTCGCGCCGAACGTCGTGGGCACTGCGGAGCTGATCCGATTCGCGCTGACCGCAAAGCTCAAGCCCTACACGTTCGTGTCGACCTCCGATGTCGGCCGCCAGATCGAACCGTCGGCGTTCGTCGAGGATGCCGATATTCGCGAGATCAGCGCGACCCGCGTGGTGGACGGCAGTTACGCCAATGGTTACGGCAACAGCAAGTGGGCGGGCGAGGTCCTGCTGCGTGAGGCGCATGATCTGTGCGGTCTGCCGGTCGCGGTGTTCCGCTCGGGCATGATCATGGCTGACCCGCGATTCGCGGGTCAGCTCAATGTGTCGGACACCGTGACCCGCATGGTGCTGTCCATCGTGGCGACCGGTGTTGCGCCGGCGTCGTTCTACCAGCTCGATGCCGACGGCAAGCGGCAGCGTGCGCACTTCGATGGACTGCCCGTGGATTTCGTCGCCGAGGCCATCGGCACGTTGGGTACGCAACTTGTGGACGGGTTCAAGACGTTCCACGTGATGAACCCGCACGACGACGGCATCGGCATCGACGAATATGTCGATTGGCTGATCGAGGCGGGCTATCCGATCGAACGCATCGACGACTTCGGCGAGTGGCTGCATCAGTTCGAGATCGGCCTGCGTGCGCTGCCTGAGAATCAGCGGCAGAATTCGGTGCTGCAGATGCTGCAGATGCTGAAGCAGGCCGTCGACGAGCTTCACGCACCCGAGCCGACGCTGGGCTCGTATGCACCGGCTGATCGATTCCACGCCGCTGTACAGGAAGCCAAGATCGGCGTCGACGACGACATTCCGCACGTATCTGCGCCGGTCATCGTCAAGTACGTCACCGACCTACAACAGCTCGAACTGCTCTGATTGCCTTACGGTTTGGGGCCAGCGCGACGGCGTGACTGAAGTGGCGTCATCGCGCTTTGCGACGGGCGGCGTCTTCGAAGAGGTCGGTAGCTCGCGAAATGCTGTCGGCGGGCTTGGTCAGTTGGGTCGCCAGGTGTTGCGCTCGGACAGCGTATTCCGGGTCCAGGATCTGGCGAAGGTCCGCGACCATGGTCTGGGCGGTGGTGGCCGTCAGGCTCCGGGCGGTGCCGACCCGCAGTCTCTTGAGTTGGTTTCCCCAAAATGGCTGATCGGCTGAGCTCCATAGGATCAGGGCCGGAACACCCGCGCGCAGACTTGCTGCAGTAGTGCCTGAACCACCGTGGTGAACGATCGCGCGGCAAGCTGGGAACACTTCGGCATAGTTGACCGGCCCCACCACTTTGATGTCGTCTGGGGGTCGAATGTCGCCGTAGTCGGTCCCGCCCGCGCACACCAATCCTCGTTGCCCTAGTTGTGCGCAGGCTGTGGCGATCATCGCCAAGGTCTCGGCTGGCGACTCGACAGGGATGCTGCCGGTGGCGAAGCAGATCGGCGGTGGTCCCGCGCCAATCCATTCAGCCACCTCACGATCGGACTCTGTGCTCAGTTGCATGGTCAGCGGGCCGACGAAGGGTCTTTGACCGTTCCACTTCGCCCATTCGACTGCCAGTCCGGGCACGCAGACGGCGTCGTAGCCCTGGATTTCCAACCACCGGTGTTCGGCGATTCGTCGCGGCGACCGACGTGTCGCCGTGGGTAATCCCAGCGCGTGGCGCTGAGTGTTCTCCGTTTTCCGCGTCGCCCGCCAGAACATCCACTCCGAGAGCGTGCTCCCGGTGCGGACCAACGGCGACGGCAGCGACTGAAGGATCTGTCCGTTCGGGCGTAATGGGAAGTGGTGCATCGAGATCAGTGGAATGTTGTAGTACTCGGCGATATTGGCGGCAGCCGGCTCGAAATTGATCGCGGTCGATAGCAGATCGGCGCCGTCGGCCAACGACAGAAGCGTCGCGTTGACCTCGTCCCAATGCCGGATCGGCATTCCATACAGTTCGCGCAGCAACCCGACGGGGTTGCGGAAAAACTTCGACCATAAATTGCGGACGAAATCTTCATTGAGAAATGCCTCGACCGCTGGTCCGTAGGGCACCCCCGCCACGCCGGCAGCCTCGACAAATCGCACCAGGTCGGGCGGCACGGCCATGCGCACATCGTGGCCTCGGCGGGACAGTTCACACGCGACTGCCAAGGAAGGCTCGACGTCGCCGCGACTTCCCCAGCATGCCAGGACAAATCTCATCGCGGGGTCGAGCCTTTCGTTGTCATGGTCCTCGAGGGGCAATTGCAGTTCATTATCTCTTGACCGTCGACAGGTGGAGGCACGGTCTCGGTTTATCAGTGCCTCGGGCCCTACCAGTAGTCAGCGACAGAACCGCCACGGACCTGAAACTGCTCGGCCTGCTCTAGCGGTCTCACACGGTGCGGGCCAGCCGCTCGGCGAGCTGTGCGGCGAACTTCGCCGGATCATCTGGAACGTCGCCTTCGGCGAGAAGGGCTGTCCCATAGAGCAATTCCGCTGTCTCCGCCAGCCGCTCCGCGTCGCTGCCTGACTTGTGCGCCTGCTGCAGGGCGGTGACGAGGGAGTGTTTCGGGTTGAGTTCGAGGATCCGCTTGGAGACCGGAACCGCCTGCCCGGACGCCTTGTAGATGCGTGCGAGCGCAGGTGTCATTCCATAGGTGTCGGTGATCAGACATGCTGGTGACTCGGTGAGTCGGGTCGACAACCGGACGTCCTTGACGTGATCACTGAGGGTCTCCTTCAGCCACGTGAACAGGTCGGCGAAATCCTTTTCCTGCTCTTCACGTTCGGCGGCGTGCTGCGCCTTCTCCTCTTCGGAGTCGAGGTCCACCTCACCCTTGGCGACCGACTGCAGCGGCTTGCCGTCGAACTCGGCCACCGATCCCACCCAGATCTCGTCGACCGCATCGGTGAGCAGCAGTACCTCGTAGCCCTTGGCCTTGAATGCCTCCAGGTGCGGCGACTTCAGCAGTTGCTCGCGCGACTGTCCGGTCGCGTAGAAGATCTGTTCCTGACCGTCTTTCATGCGCTCGACGTATTCGGTGAGCGTGGTGAGTTCGTCGTCGCTGTTCGTCGATGCGAACGACGAGATGCGCAGCAGCGCGTCCTGGTTTTCGAAGTCCGACATCAGGCCCTCTTTGAGAACCGTGCCGAACTGCGCCCAGAACGTGCGGTAGTCCTCTGGTCGCTCGGACTGGATGCTCTTCACCGTCGAAAGGACCTTCTTGGTCAGCCGGCGACGGATCGCCGTGAGCTGCCGATCCTGCTGCAGGATTTCGCGAGAGACGTTGAGCGACATGTCCTGTGCGTCGACGACGCCCTTGATGAACCGCAGGTACGTCGGCATCAGTTGATCGCAGTCGCCCATCACGAAGACGCGTTTGACGTACAGCTGTACCCCGATCTTGGCGTCACGGGTGAACATGTCGAACGGTGCGTGCGACGGGATGAACAGCAGCGCCTGGTACTCGAAGGTGCCCTCGGCCTTCATCGCGATGACCTCGAGAGGATCGTCCCAGGCGTGTGCGATGTGCTTGTAGAACTCCTTGTACTCGTCCTCGGACACCTCGTCCTTGGACTTGGCCCACAGCGCCTTCATCGAGTTGAGGGTCTGCGTTTCGACGGTGACGCTTTCCTCGCCGCCCTCCTCGGCGGCCGGGGTACGACGCTCCACCTGCATCCGGATAGGCCAGGCGATGAAGTCGGAGTACTTCTTCACCAACTCCCGCAGCTTCGCCTCGGACGCGTAGTCGTGAAGCTCGTCCTCTGCGTCTACGGGTTTGAGGTGCATCGTGACCGACGTGCCGTGCGGGGCGTCATCGACGGATTCGATCGTGTAGGTGGCCTCGCCACTGGACACCCAGCGGGTCGCCCCGCTCTCGCCGGCCTTGCGGGTCAGCAGTTCGACCTTGTCGGCCACCATGAACGTCGAATAGAAACCGATGCCGAACTGGCCGATCAGTTCCTCCGAGGCGGCCGCCTTCTGGGCCTCCCTCAACTGTTGCCGCAGCTCGCCCGTGCCCGACTTGGCAAGGGTGCCGATCAGGTCCACGACCTCGTCGCGTGTCATCCCGATGCCGTTGTCGCGGACCGTGAGGGTACGCGCCGCGTTGTCCACCTCGAGCTCGATGTGGAGGTCGGAGGTGTCGACATCCAGGTCCTTGTTCCGCAGAGCTTCCAACCGAAGCTTGTCCAGCGCATCGGACGCGTTCGAGATCAGTTCCCGCAGAAACGAATCCTTGTTGGAGTACACCGAGTGGACCATCAGATCCAGCAGTTGGCGTGCCTCCGCCTGAAACTCCAGCTGTTCGACGTGTGCAGTCATGCGATTCCTTTGAGAACACTGACAGGGACCGGGTCAAATGGTACCGAGCGAGCCATCGGCACCGTCGCCGCCGTGACAGGATGAGGCGCGTGGCCGAGCGCGTCAGTTTTCCCAGCACCACGGGTCCGATCCTGGCTGGGCTGGTCGACCTTCCCGAGAACGAGCTTCGCGGATGGGCCGTCTTCGCCCACGGCTTCACACTCGGCAAGGACAGTCCCGCCGCCAGCCGGATCTGCAAGCAGCTGGCCGCCGAGGGCATCGGGGTACTGCGCTTCGACAACCTCGGCCTCGGTGACTCCGAGGGGGACTGGGGCGACGGGTCCTTCTCGCACAAGGTCGCCGACACCGTGCGGGCGGTCGAGTTCATGAACGACTCGGACCGGGAGGTGCGACTGCTCGTCGGACACTCCTTCGGCGGCTCCGCGGTGATCGCGGCCGCCCACGACTGCCCGAGTGTGGCGGCGGTCGCCAGTATCGGGGCGCCGTACGAACCCGGTCACGTCGAAAAAAACTACGACGCGCTCGTGGCACGCATCGAGGCCGAGGGCGAGGCGCCGTTCCTCGCGGGCGGTAAGGCGCTCACGCTCAAGCGGCACTTCATCGAAGACGTGCGGACTGCCGACCTTCGTGAGCAGATCCGGACCCTGCGGCGGGCCCTACTCGTCATGCATTCGCCCACCGACAACACCGTGGGCATCGCCAATGCCAGCGAGATCTTCCGCGCGGCGCGACATCCGCGCAGCTTCGTATCGCTCGAAGGTGCGGACCATCTGCTCACCGGTAAGAACCAGGCAGCGCGAGCCGCCAGGATCATCAGCGCCTGGGCCGACCCCTACTTGTGATCGCCAGCGCTCACCGCTCCTCAACGCACACAAGTCACCGGTGTCTGACGAGGCGGCACGCGACGCCGAAGTGGTCGGAGGGAAACACGCGCGGGAGGTCGGGCGAGATCGGCTCCGTCCCGAGCAGCTCGATATCCGCTGCGCGCCAACGAGTCCCCTTGAGCAGCACGCGATCGAATCGCACGTGCCTCTTCTTGTTCCTCGCGTCGTAGCGCATGTGATTGATCGACGTGTCCTCGGTGAACCCGGGATCCTCCGGCCGCAGCGCCGGCCACACGTCGCAATACGGCGCGATGATCCGTCCGTTCTCGGTGTCACGCATGTTGAAATCGCCGAGCACCACGGCATCTTCTGCCGTCTTCTGCGAGCGGAATATCCGGCGCAGCTGCCAACCTCGCAGTCGCGCCGAGGACTTTCCGCTGTCGAGATGGACACAGCAGACGTTCATTCGGGCGCCGTCGACGGAGAGCTCGGCTTCCAGGAATCCCCGCGACTGCCGTGTCGGCAGACGGCTGTAGGTAGCCCGAGCGACGGGCACCCGCGACAGCATCAGCATTCCGTAGTTGCCGGTATCGCCGCCGACCACCGAAACCCGCAGATATTCGTCGCGAACCCACCGTCGGTCGATGAACATCCGCAGCGCCATGGGTGTGACTTCCTGCAGGACAACGACATCCGGCCGACGCTCACTGAACAGTTCGGCGATCGCACGATACCGCTGCTCGGCGTGATAGTCGTCGAACCAGATGTTGAACGTCGCGACCGTCAACTCGTCGCGATCGACGGTGGTGCCACCATCCGCATTCAGCCACTGACCCGCTGCGGTGTCGAACCGCCGTACGGCGACACCGCCCCGTCGCGGAAGTAGCCTCACCGCACTGCGACGACGACTTTGCCCTTGGCGCTGCGGTCTTCCAGCGAGGCGATCGCATCGGCCGCGCGCTCCAGCGGGTAGATCTCGGGTGTGGGCGCGGACACCTTGCCCGACGCCAACAGCGGCTCGAGCTCCGCCCACTGCTCGAGCAGGTACCCCGGATGCGTTCCGGCCCAGGCGCCCCAGCCGACGCCGACCGCGTCGACGTTGTTGAGCAGCAACCGGTTCACCTTGACGGTGGGGATCTCTCCGCCGGTGAACCCGATCACCAGCAGTCGTCCACCCGGCGCGAGCGAGCGCAGAGAGTCGGTGAACCGGTCACCGCCGACGGGGTCCACGACGATGTCGACACCGCGTCCACCGGTCAGTTCCTTCACCGCGTCCTTGAAGCCGTCGGCGAGCACGACATCCGTTGCGCCCGCGTCCTTGGCGACTGCGATTTTGTCCTCGGTGCTGACCACGGCGATGGTGCGCGACGCGCCCCACACGGGTGCCAGCCGCAGCGTCGACGTCCCGATGCCGCCCGCCGCACCGTGGACGAGAACGGTCTCGCCCTCGGCGAGGCGACCCCGGGTGCGCAGCGCGTGATGCATGGTCAGGTCGTTGAACAGCAGGCCGGCTCCCGCCTCGAACGACACCGAATCAGGGAGTTTGAACACCCGATCCGGCGGTAGCGCAACGACTTCCGCCATCGCCCCGCACAACATCGTCAGGCCGCACACCCGGTCACCCGCCGACACGTGCGCATCCTCGGGCGCGCTGCGCACGACGCCGGCGATCTCCGCGCCGGGTGTGTACGGCATGTCCGGCTTGTATTGGTAGAGCCCGCGCGACTGCAGCGCGTCGGGAAACGCCACTCCCGCAGCGTGCACGTCGATCAGGACAGCGCCGTCACCTGCCGGTTCGTCGATCTCGACGAGCTTCGCGGCTTGCGGTCCGTCGAGAGTGGCTATCTGTATCGCACGCATTGCGGCCTTTCTTCCGTCGACTCGATCATTTAACTCCTGCGCTTGGCCCACGCGTCAGTTGGGGATTCTCGCCTAACCGACCGGTAGGCTGATGAGCCGGCAATGTTGCCGAACGCGATGGGAGTGTCCGTGGCTCAACGAGGTCGATCGGGAACCAGACGGTTCGCCGCGGCGGAGGCGCTGGGCCGTGGCCGCAGCATCGGCATCCGCGCCAAGGACGGCATCCGGCTGCACGCCGAGGTCTTCGGGCCCGAGGACGGCTACCCCGTGGTGCTGGCGCACGGCATCACCTGCGCTCTTCGCGTGTGGGCCTATCAGATCGCCGACCTCGCGAAGGACCACCGCGTCATCGCCTTCGACCACCGCGGTCACGGCCGCAGCGCGGTGCCCGCCCGCCGCAGCGGCTACAGCCTCGACTGCCTGGCAGGTGACGTCGACGCGGTGCTCGAGGCGACGCTGAAGCCGGGGGAGCGCGCTGTGATCGCCGGCCACTCGATGGGCGGGATCGCGATCTCGTCGTGGGCCGAGCGGTATCCCGAGCGGGTGTCGGAGCGCGTCGACGCGGTCGCGCTGATCAACACCACAACCGGTGATCTGCTGCGGCATGTGCAGTTCCTGCCGGTACCGCCTCAGCTGGCCGCCGCCAGGGTGCGTGCCGCCGGAACATTGCTGAAAACCTTTGGTGCGACACCGCTTCTGCGGGCCGCCGACATTCCCGGTCGACGATTCCTGTCGGCCCTGGCAGTCGGTCGCGATGCCGATCCGGCGATCGCGGAATTCGTCTTCGAACTGTTCAACGGCACGTCCCCCGCGGGCCGCGGCGGATGGGCTCGCGCGCTGGTCGATTCGGTGGGCACACACCAGCACATCGGACTGACGAATCTCTCGGTGCCGACGCTGGTGATCGGCAGCGAGAAGGACCGGTTGTTGCCGATGGTATCGGCGCGCCGAATCGCCAAGGAGGTACCGAATCTCGCGCAGTTCGTCGAACTGTCCGGCGGTCACTGCGCGATCCTCGAGCGACCGGAGGCGGTCAACAAGCACCTGCGCTGGCTGATCGACTCGGCCACCGAGGAGCGCCGGGTCAGCTCT
Source organism: Mycolicibacterium rhodesiae NBB3 (assembly GCF_000230895.2). The sequence goes on along the minus strand of NC_016604.1, from coordinate 282,869 downwards.
TAGTCGCGGGCGGCCGGCGCAATGTCGCGCTGAGAGAGCCCTCGCGGCTATATATGCGCGGTGCAGCTCTCAGGCCGACATTGCGTCCAGCGCCGGGTCAGCTCTTAGCCTCAGACAGCTCCCGGTCCACCTCGTCGGCCGCGCGCTGTCCGGACCGGATGGCGCCATCGAGAAAGCCCGTCCACTTGTCGGCGGTTTCTGTTCCGGCCCAATGGATACCGTCGACGGGTTTGCGCAGCCACGGTCCGTATGTCGTCCACGAGCCCGGCGGGACCGCCGCTGTCGGGCCGCCCGGCGCGAAGTCCTCTGCGCTCCAGCAGTGATCGAGATAGTCGATGGGCTCGAGCGCGGCGTCGCCGAACAGCGCGGCGAAACCGGCGAGTGCATGGTCGCGCCTGCCGTCCGGGGGCAGCGGGTCGAACGTCCGCGCATCGGTGAACCCCAGCAAGATCCCCGGTCCGTCATCACTGGGACTGACGTCGAACGTGATGAAGACCGGGCCTTCGTCGGACAGCGCCTCGCCCGAGCAGCCGTTGGCCCGCCAGAACGGTGTCTCGTAGGCGACGTACGCCTTGCTCAGGTTTCCCTGCGGCCAGTGCTGGGCGAGCTTGCCGTATTCGGGGGGCAGTTCCGGCAGGAACGTGATGCCTGCACGGTGTTCGGGCGGGATGGCGACGATGACGGCCCGCGCAGTCACGGTGCCCTTGTCCGACGTCACGGCCAACGTGCCGTCGGAGTGCCGCTCGATGCTGCGGACCACCGCGTCCAGGACCACCCGCGGTCCCAGCTCCTGCGCCATGCGCACCGCGATCTGCTGGGTGCCGCCGGGGAACCGGTCCTGCTGGGCGCCGCCCTCGACGTCGAGCATGCGGCCGAGTCCGCCCGCGGCCTTGACGTAGCGCACCGCGTGCAGCATCGACACCGCGTCGGGCTCGCAGCCCCATGTCACCCGCGCCATGATCGTCATCAGGTCCCGCGTGCCCGCGCTCGCGTGTACGTAGCGCAGCCATTGGTCGAGCGTCTTCGAGTCGAGAGTCTCGGCGATCGGCGACGTCCACGGTTTGTCGACCGGCACCCGCCGGCACACCCGCTCGAACCGCCACTGGATGCGGGACACGTCGAGAAGCTCGAGGATGGACAGTCGCGGGATGGTGCTTCGATAGGCACGCACCTTGCCGCGCCAGCGGATGAGGTTCTTGCCGCGGCTGTGGGTGGGCACGGTGTCGCAGCCCAGCTCGGCGGCCAGCGCGACGACCGCGTCCTGTGTCGGCCCGACGAATGTCCCGCCCAGGTCGACCGGGACGCCGGCGATGGTCGCCGTCGACGACCGGCCGCCGACGCGGTCGCGCCCCTCGAGCACCACCACGTCGCGGCCACGTTTGGTCAGTTCCCTAGCGGCAGCCAGGCCGGCGAACCCGGCTCCCACGACGACGGCGTCAACATTCGGTGGGATGGTCACGTGACTAGGCTCTCACGCTGTGAAGGTCATGACAGCGTTGTTCGGCCCGACGGATGCGATCGAGCGCGCGCACGCACTACGCGAGGCGGGGGCCAGCGGGGTATTCACGTTCGAGGGGCCGCACGACGTGTTCGCGCCGCTGACGGTGGCTTCGACCGTCGGCGGTCTGGATCTGATGACCAATGTGGCAATCGCGTTCCCGCGCAACCCTCTTCAGCTTGCGCACCAAGCCAACGACATGCAGCTGCTCGCCGAGGGACGCTTTACGCTCGGCCTCGGAACGCAGGTGCGTGCCCAGATCGAGAAGCGCTACGGTGTCGCGTTCGATCGGCCGGTCGCGCGGATGAAGGAGTTGGTCGGGGCGCTGCGTGCGATCTTCGCGGCGTGGAACGACGGTGAGCGCCTCGATTTCCGCGGGGAGTACTACCGGCACACGCTCATGACGCCGACGTTCAACCCGGGTCCCAATCCGTTCGGCCCACCCCCGATCTACCTCGGCGCGCTGGGCCCGCTGCTGACGCGCGCAACCGCCGAGGTCGCCGACGGCCTGCTGGTCATGCCGTTCGGGTCGAAGCGCTTTCTGCACGAGGTGACGATGCCCAACGTCCGCAAGGGGTTGGCCGCGGCCGGCCGCGACATCGCGGACTTCGACGTGGTGCCGGAGATCATCGTCTCGGTGGGGGAGGACCACTCCGCCGCCCGCCGGCTGCTGGCGTTCTACGGGTCGACCCCCGCGTACCGCCCAGTACTGGACGTGCACGGCTGGGGTGACCTGCAGCCCGAGCTGAATGCGCTGTCCAAACAAGGGCGCTGGGAGGACATGGGCAGACTCATCGGCGACGACGTTCTGCACACGATCGCAGCCTGCGGAAGCCCCGCCGACGTCGCCGCGCACATCCGTGACCGGGTCGACGGCGTCGCGCAACAAATCTGTCTCTACCAGCCCGGACCCATCGCCGTGGAGTCATTGGCGTCGATCGTGGACGCACTCGGGTCCTGACCCATATCGTGGTACCCAGCCGAACCAAGGGAGGTTCCGGATGGATGGCGATGAGCGCTTGCGCGAAGAGATGATGGATGGCGAATTCGTCGATGTGGTGATCATTGGTGCCGGAATCTCCGGGATCGGCGCCGCCTATCGGATCCACGAGAAGAATCCGCACCTGAGCTACACGGTGCTCGAGCGCCGGGCCCGTATCGGCGGCACCTGGGATCTGAACCGCTATCCGGGCATCCGCTCGGACAGCGACATCTTCACCCTGAGCTACCCCTTCGAACCGTGGACCAGACCCGAGAACGTCGCCGACGGCCCGGACATCCGCGAGTACCTGACCGAGACCGCACGCAAACACGGCATCGACTCCCACATCCGGTTCAACACCCGCGTCCTGTCCGCCGATTGGGATTCGGCCACCGACACCTGGACCGTGCAGACCGAGCAGGACGGCGAGTCCCCCCAGTCCAAGACCTACCGTTGTCGCTTCCTGTTTTTCGGCACCGGCTACTACAACTACGACGAGCCCTACCGGCCCGACTTCCCCGGCATCGAGCAGTTCACCGGCGACGTCGTCCACCCCCAGCACTGGCCCGAATCGCTCGACTACACCGGCAAGCGGTTGGTGGTGATCGGGAGCGGCGCGACCGCGGTCAGCATGATCCCCGCGCTGACCGAAAAGGCCGGCCACGTCACGATGCTGCAGCGTTCGCCGACGTACATCCTGTCGACGCCTCGGATCAATCCGGTCGTGCAGCTTCTCCGGAAGGTGTTGCCCAAGCGGCTCGGCTATGCCGCCGCCCGGCTCTACAACACGTTCTTCACAGTTTTCGTCTACGCCTTCGCCCGCACGGCTCCGCGTCTGTCCAGGGCGTATGTGCGCGGAAATGCGAGACGCAATCTGCCCAAGGGCTATCCGGTCGACATCCACTTCAAGCCACGGTATGACCCTTGGGATCAGCGGCTGTGCGCGATTCTCGACAACGACTTCTACGAGACGATCGCCGACGGTCGACTGGACGTGGTGACCGACCAGATCGACCACATCGACGCCGACGGCATCGCGCTGCGTTCCGGGAAGCGCCTGGACGCCGACATCATCATCACCGCGACCGGGATTCAGTTGCAGGCACTCGGCGGCGTCGTGCTCAGTGTCGACGGCGCCGACGTCAAACCACAGGACCGGTTCGTCTACAAGGAGCACATGCTCGAGGACGTTCCGAATGTCGCGTGGTGCGTCGGCTACATCAACGCCTCGTGGACGTTGCGTGCTGACCTCACCGCCCGCGCCGTGGCGAACCTCTTGGCGTACATGGATTCCCACGGCTACACGCACGCGTACCCGCACCTCGGCGACAAACCCATGCCGGAGAAGCCCGCATGGAACATCAACGCCGGCTACGTGCAACGCGCCGGGCATGTGCTCCCCAAATCGGGCACCCATCGTCCCTGGAATGTGCGGCACAACTACGTGCTGGACGTCATCGACCACCGGTTGGACCGCATCGAGGAATCGATGGTGTTCGGCCGTGCTTTGGACAGGACAGTCAGCTCGGCCTAGGAGGTTCTCAGTGAGCGACTACAGCGACGTTCTGATCATCGGCGCCGGGTTCTCGGGAATCGGTGCGGCGTACCGCATCCGCGAGCAGAACCCGCACCTGAGCTACACGATCCTGGAACGTCGTGAGCGCCTCGGCGGGACATGGGATCTGTTCCAATATCCCGGTATCCGGTCCGACAGCGACATCTTCACCCTGAGCTTTCCCTGGGAGCCGTGGACGCGCAAGGAGATGATCGCCGATGGCGGCGACATCTGGCAGTACATGGCCGACGCGGCACGCAAGCACGGCATCGACAGACACATCGAGTTCAACACCCGTGTCATCTCCGCCGACTGGGATTCGGCGACCGACACCTGGACCGTCCAGACCGAACAGGGCGGGGAGGCGAAGACCTATCGCGGCCGGTTCCTGTTCTTCGCCAGCGGCTATTACAACTACGACGAGCCGTACTCGCCGCCGTTCCCCGGCATCGAGGACTTCAAGGGTGTCGTGGTGCATCCGCAGCACTGGCCCGAGGATTTCGACTACACGGGTAAGCGACTGGTCGTCATCGGCAGCGGTGCGACGGCTATCAGCATGATCCCGTCGCTGGCCGAGACCGCCGGCCACGTCACGATGTTGCAGCGAACACCCTCGTACATGCTGTCGCTACAGCGGGTGCAACCCGTGATCAACGGCATTCGGAAAGTGCTGCCGCGCAGAGTCTCCCACGCGGTGGCACGGGTGATCCTTTCGCTGTTCGGGTCGGTGCTATGGCTGGTCGCACGAAAGGCGCCCACTTTCAGCAAGCGTCTGCTACGCAGCGGTGCCGAAAAGTACCTGCCCGAGGGATATGACATCGACACGCACTTCACGCCGCCGTACAACCCGTGGGACCAGCGGCTGTGTTTCATCCTCGACGGCGATTTCTACAAGGCGGTCGGCAGGCATGACGTCGATATCGTGACCGACCACATCGACCACATCGATGCCACCGGCATCGTGTTGAAGTCGGGTCGACGCATCGACGCCGACGTGATCATCACGGCGACCGGCATCCAGTTGCAGGCGCTGGGCGGAGTCACCGTCAGCATCGACGGCGAGAAGATCGATCCGCATGACCGGTTCGCCTTCCGGCGTCACCTTCTCGAGGACGTGCCCAACGCGGCATGGTGCTTCGGGTATTCGAACGCATCATGGACGCTCGGCGCCGACATGACGGCGCGGTCAGTGGCGAAGCTGTTGGCGCACATGGATGCCCATGGCTATACGCATGCCTACCCGCATCTCGGTGACGTCCACATGGCCGAGCAACCGGTGTTCAACCTCACATCGGGTTATGTGCTGCGCTCACAGAATGTGATGCCGAAATCGGGCGATCGACGGCCGTGGGAAGTGACGCACAATTATCTGCGCGACGCTGTCGGTAAGCGGTTCGAGGACATCGAGGACCACATGGTGTTCGGCCGCGCTACTACGGCGTCCGCACCACAAGCCCAGTCTGAAGCAGTTGGCTAGCTGAGAGTCCGAACGTCGACTTGAACCGATCCGCGAGGTGTGACGGGCTCGCGAAACCGGACTTCATCGCGGCCTCGGTCAAGTTGGCGCCCCCGGCGATTGCGACGCCGGCATGGACGAGCCGCACCCAAATTCGGTAGCGCCGCAGGGTCGTGCCGAGTTCGTCGCGAAACAGGTGCAGGAACCGCGATTCCGAAAGGCCGGCCCCGGCGGCGAGCTCCTGTGCGGACACCGCCGTCGCCGGGTCGACACGGATCCGGTGTGCCGCTGCGGTGACACGCGGGTCGACGGCACGCTGCGACGGGGGAGCGGCCAGATCGAGCCAGCGGCAGGCGCTTTGGTCGTCGGTAGGAGTGAAGACCAGCTCGCGCTGCGCCGCGTGGCCCACGCCGATCTCGCCGTGCCAACGCGATACCCGGTTTCGGCACGACTCGGCGCGCACAGACGTCGGCTCCAGATAGCAGGACACCAGTCCCCGCCCGAGGCAGACCAGCTTGTGGGTCAGCCGCGGGGGAATGAGCACGCTCGTGCCTTCTGCGGTCGCACCGTCGGGCGTCGTCACCGACAGCGGCCCGTCGATGCCGACGGCGAAGCACCAGACCGATCCGGAATGGGGTTCCAGATCGAGGCTCGGACCTGCATAAAGCGCCAGTCCGGGCCATAGCCACACCGTTGGGCAGCAGATTTGTGGAAGCGCCGCAGCCGTCCCAGCGCTCATGCTGTCCTCCTACGTCAACCGCACAGGAGGCTACCTTGACGATCGCGGTCATCGCCGTAATCGGCGTGTTCTTCGCGGGAATGGGCTGCTACGCGCTGGCCGCGCCCGCGGCGATCATCCGCCCGTTCGGCATCACGCTCGGCGGAGCGCCGGCACGATCGGAGGTCCGCGCGGTCTACGGCGGTTTCGGACTCGCGATCGCGGGAGTGTTGGGGTACGCGGCGGTTGCCGCTGACGACATCCGCACGGGCATCGTCGTCACCGTAGGCGCCGCGCTGGCCGGGATGGCGTTCGGTCGGCTGGTGTCGGCGGTGCTGGAAGGTCGAGACGATCGAACTGCCTCTATCCCAACTGGTTCTACTGCCTCGTCGAAGCGCTCGCCGCCGGTCTTCTTTTCGCGAATTCGGCGCGCTAATCAACCGCGGCGGTGGGTCAGCGCGCCCGATTCGCCAACTACGGGGCGACGGTGAGCCAGTCGGCGAAGCCCGACGGGTCGTGGCGGCCCAGCGCACCGTGCTCGAACAGACCCCAGCCCTCGACGGACTTGCCGCCTTCGGTGCACACCGCGCGGCCGACATGGTCGATGACGCCGAAGCCGGCGCGGCCGACGATCGCCGGGTCGGTCATGTCATAGGTCAGGCGCTCGGTGAACTTGTCGCCCTTCCACATTCCGTGCAGCCAGTCGGAGTCGCCGCCGTAGCCGCCGCCGACGTGGATCGGCACCGGCAGCTTGGACTCGACGTCGAAATGCACCGGGGAGCCGTCCTGCGCGGTCGCCTCGATGGTGGCGCCGGTCGGAATCCGGGTTCCCGACGTGTAGTGGATCTTGACCCGCGGCCAGCCCAGCTGTTCGACGCGTCCGTCGCGCCAGATCCGAGTGACGTCGTTGAGGCTGCGGAAACCGTTGGGCTCCTCCTGGATGATCAGGCAGATCGCGAAATCGTCGAACGCCATCGGCACGTATAGCCACCACATGCCCTCGAACGGCGGATGCGCCGGCCGCCCTGCGGGTTCGGGCTCGCCGATCGGACGGATGCCCCACGAACGGTCGCGGCTGCCGATCCACACGTCCGGATCGACCTTGATCTCCTCGCCGTCGATGGCAATGTACCCCGCCCAGCTGCCGACCTGGGCGAATCGCTGGGCGTCCAGCGTCACGCGCGTCCCCGACCGCAGCACGTGGCGCTGTTCCTGGATGACGTCGAACAGTCCGTTCCAGGTGAGGTCGACGGCGATGCCATCGGTCTCCTCGAGAACGATCCGCAGCTTGTGCAGCGGTTCGTGGACCTCGACGCGGTAGCCCAGCACGTGCTGGTTGAGTCGATCGGAGTCGATCCCGTCGCTCAGGTGGACCGCGGTCTGAGTGTCGCCGCGGCGTGCGAGCACGAACGCGTCCTTGACCCCGAGATTGGGGTAGTACCCGATGCCGGTGATCAGGAAGATGTCGCCCGTGCGGTCGTGAGCGTTGTAGTAGGCGCGGTCATAGAAGTTGCGATCGGAGGAACCCGGCCACGAAATGGGTTGCGGTATCTGGTGAATGGGGAATTCGTCGGTGGGGCCGAGCATCAGGCGTCATCTCCAATGAGTCGTTTGAGTACGGAGGCGTGGTAGAACAGCGATTCGATGTCTTCTGGTGTCTCCATCTCGCCGAAGCGGACTCGACGGGCCGTGGTTCGCATGAAGACGCAACACCAGATCACGCCGGAGTACACGTAGAACCACTGCAGATCACCGAGTTCGGCGCCGCTGTGCTCGGTGTACACCGCCCGCACGTCCTCTTCGCGCATGACGTGGGGCAGTCCCGGCAGGCCTGCCAGGCCGGCGAGTTCCTGAAAGACCATATGGGCGAAGATGATCCACGCCACGTCCATCTCGCGCGGACCGAGCGTGGCCATCTCCCAGTCAAGCACCGCTGCTGGCTTGAACCCGTCGTAAAGCACGTTGCCGATACGCGAGTCGCCCCAGACCAGAACGGGGTCGGTGGCGGCGACGGACTCGGGCCAGTTGGCCTCCAGCCACTCCAGCGAGCGCTCGACCAACTCGGAGCGGCCGATATCCGGCACCGCGAACTGGTACCAGGACTTGAGCCAGTTGAAATTGCGCCGCAGGGCATTCGAATCCGAGCCGTCGTTCAGGAACGCGAACGTTTTCTCCGGCTCGGGGATCGCATGCAGTTTGGCGATCACCTCGACGGTGCTGTCCTGCAGCGCGCGCTGGCTCTCGGCGGGGGCATCGGCAAACCAGTTGCCGCCGAAGGTATATGGCATCACGTCGGGCGGGACGCGCCCGTCGACATAGTTCATCAGGAAGAACTGGGTGCCCAGCACCGAGCCGGTGGTTTCCAGCCAGCGCACCGGCGGGACCGGCACGTCGGTCAGCTCGCCGACGATCCGGATCACGTCGAACTGATGGTCCATGCGGTATGACGAGAACACCGGCACGTCCTGTTGGGTGGGGGCTACCCGGGCGACGAACTTCTGCTCGCGTGCCTCGCCGTCCTCATCCCAGCGGCCGGTCAGGATGATCGTCTCCGAAGACATGCCGTTGGAGTCCACACCGCTTTCCACGGTGATGTCCGGGACGGCGCCGCCGGGCAGCACGGTCGACAGCCATTGCGACATCACCGCGGGCAGCTGGGTGAGGTCTCGGCTTGAGTGCTCGAGGCGGCTGATGTCTTCGACAGCCGGTTCGCTTGGCATCAGAACTGTTCCTTCGGCCGGTAATTACGATACGATCGGTAGCGTTATGAAAGCAGACCCGTCGGTCGTTGACAAGACCCCAGGCGCCGGGCGCCCTCGGGATCCACGCATTGACGCTGCCATTCTCCGCGCGACCGCCGAGTTGTTGGTGGAAATCGGCTATAGCAACCTCACGATGGCCGCGGTCGCCGACCGGGCGGGCACTACCAAGACGGCGTTGTACCGCCGGTGGTCCAGCAAGGCCGAACTGGTGCACGAGGCCGCATTTCCCGCCGCGCCCACGGCAATCGAGACGCCGCCGGGCGACATCAAGGCCGACATTCGCGCGATGATCGACGCCGCCCGCGAGGTGTTCACCAGCCCGCTGGTGCGCGCGGCGCTGCCCGGTTTGATCTCGGACATGACTGCCGACGCGGAGCTGAATGCCCGTGTGAGGGAGCGCTTCGCCGACGTGTTCGTCGCGGTGCGTACCCGACTGGCCGACGCGGTCGCCCGCGGCGAGGTGCATGCCGACATCGACCCGAACAGACTCGTCGAAGTCATCGGCGGCGCGACCCTGCTGCGGATGTTGTTGTGGCCTGACGACCCGCTCGGGGCCGCCTGGGTCGACCAGACCACCGCCATCGTCGTCCATGGTGTGATCGCATAGGACCCGTGGCCGAGCTTCAGGTTTTTCCGTCCGACTGGGACAGCGCACTGGTTCTGGTGCCCCACCCCGACGATCCCGAGTACGGGGTAGCCGCTGCGGTCGCCAAGTGGACTGCGGCAGGCAAGACCGTGCGTTACGCGTTGGCGTGCCGAGGCGAAGTCGGCATCGAAGGCATGGCGCCAGAAGAAGCGGGCCCTCTGCGCGAACGTGAGCAGCGCAGATCGGCCGCCATAGTGGGCGTGGACCACGTGGAGTTCTGGGACTTCCCCGACAGCAAGATCTTCAACACCCCCGAGCTGCGCGCGAAGATCGCCCAGGTCATCACCGACTTGGCGCCCGACGTTGTGATCACGTTGTACAGCGGACCGGAATGGGCGCCGGGTGCGCCCAACCAGCGAGACCACATCGAGTTTTCGAATGCTGTCGCGGGAGCCGTGGATTCGCTTGGGCGCGCACCAATGTGGTTCTTCGAATGTGGTCCCGACGGGACGCACGGTGAAACGGTCGACGACGGGTTCGTCGAGCAGGCGATCGAGGCGCTCACCGCGCACCAGGTCTATCTCTCCGTTCTCGATCCGGACACGCCCGTCGCGGTGCAGGCTCGCGTGCAGATCGAGCGGGGTACCAAGCCTCATCCAGCCTTCGAGGGCCGGCGCACCGTCGAGTTCATCCTCAAGCGGTCGCGTTGACCAAGCGGTCCTCGACATAGCGCACCACATCGCCGACGTCCTTGATCGTCAGCGCCAGGTCGCGGATGGATGCGTCTTCCAATTCCGGGTACTCGGTGCGCAGCTGCTCGACGAGACGCAACTGCAGTAGTGAGTCGTAGCCGAGGTCCTCGCTGAGAAGTGTGTTCGGCTCGATCTCGTCGGGTGAGTAGCCGCCGATCTCGGCAATCACACGACGGACTCTTGCGGCGACGGTATCCGTGCGGGTGGTTGCGGCACCGTCGATATCGGGACGTGCCGACGCGACCGGCGCGGACACGGCAGAGACGGCCATGTCGGCGTCGCGCCAGAACCGGGTGCCATCTCCAAAAACATAGGGCGGCAACCGTTTCAGCGTCAACGAATCGTCGTCGTAGAGGCTGCCGAATGTCGAGGTGGGCAGCCCGTCGGCATACAGCCGCGCGGCGACCCGTGCGATGCCCGCTCCGTCATCGTCCGGTCCGGCGCACGTCGCCAGGGTACGAATCTGCGAACCGATGCCGCACCGACGCGCAAGGGCCAAAAGTGTTGACCGCGGTCCTAATTCGATGAGGTGAGTGGGTTCTGGTGCGGCGGTGATCGCGTCGGCGAACAGGACGGGCGAGGTGATCTGCGCGGCCCAGTAGTCCGCGTCCATCTCCGTGCCGTCGATGACCCGGCCGTGCAGAGTGGAGACGAGCGGGATCGTTGCCTTGCGCGGGAAAACTTCACCCACCGCGTCGCGGAAGGCCTGCTCGGCGGGCGCCATGAGCGGGGAATGGAACGCGTGGGAAACGGTGAGCGAGCTGGCTTTCGCCCCGCGCGCGACCAGCTGGCCGGTGATGCGATCGACGGCCTCTGCGGGACCGGACACGACGGTCGACCGCGGCCCGTTCACCGCGGCGAGGCCGCACGACGGATTGGCTGCCACCAGGGCGGCGACCTCGTCGGCGGGGACGTCGACAGCGGTCATCGCACCGCCGCCAGATAGCTGTTGCATCACATGGCCGCGCGCGACAACGAGTCGTGCCGCTTCGTCGAGGGTCAGGACCTCGGCGAGCGCCGCGGCGGCGAACTCGCCGACACTGTGTCCCACAAGGAAAGCCGGCTTCACCCCGAGTTCGAGCAGCGCGGCGCCGAGGGCATAGGACACGGCGAACAGCGCCGGCTGGGCGTACTGGGTCTGGTGAATGGCCGAGTCGTCGGAGAACATCAGGTTCAGCAGACCGCTCGGGGTGTCGAGGGTGGCATCGACCGCGGCGGCCGCGCGCGCCAGGTGTGCCCGGTATGGGGGGCAGGTCTCGTAGAGCTCCCGGGTCATGCCTGGGTATTGCGCACCCTGACCGGTGCACAGTAACCCGACGCGCAGACGGCCCGGGCGGCCACGCGACGGCTCCTCGGCAGGCGCTGCGTCGGCGTAGGCGTGCAGTGCGCGGATGAGTTCGGTGCGCGTACCGGCCGCAGCGAAGCGGTGTTTGAGTGAGCTCTTGACCCGGTTGGTGCTGTAGCAGAACGCCGCGACATCGACGTCGTCGGTCGCGTCGAGGGCGTCCGCGAAGGCCGCAGCGTTGCGGCGCAGCGCATTCGGGGAGTGAGCGGAAATGGTGATCACGCCGACTCGGTTGTGGCCGTCTGCGGGTCGCACGGCGGCGGCGGGTGGGCTGGTCATGATGACATGGACGTTGCTGCCGCCGAGCCCGTACGAGCTGACGCCCGCGGTAACCGGTTCGTCGCCGAGCTCGATTGCGTTGGTGGCCAGCGCAAGACCCTGCTGTTCCAGGCGCAGCGCCGGATTGGACCCTGCCGGCGCCACTGTCGGCGGCAGCACACGGTGGGAAAGCGCCAGGCTGGTCTTGATGAGCGCCGCGATACCCGCTGTGCCTTCGGTGTGCCCGATGTTGCCTTTGATCGAGCCGATCAGGCACGGCCGGTTGCGTCCCGTGCGGTGCAGGTCGCCGAGCGCGTTCGCCTCGATCATGTCGCCCAGTACGGTTCCGGTGCCGTGTGCTTCGACGAACGTGACGTCGGCGGCGGCGACGCCGGCCCGATCGAGTGCACGCTGCATGACCTTGGACTGTGCCCACCGGTTGGGCGCGGTGATGCCGCTGCTCTTGCCGTCCTGGTTGGTGGCGCTCCCGGTGATGACCGAATAAATGGGCTGGCGGTCGGCGATCGCATCGCTGAGTCGGCGGAGTATGACGGTGCCGACACCCTCGCCGCGTCCGATCCCGTCGGCGTCGGCGCTGAACGGTTTGCACCGTCCGTCGGGCGCGGACAGCCCGGCCTGGGTGTAGAACACCGAGAGGCCCGGGCTCAGCATGAGGTTGACTCCCGCGGCGACGACAAGGTCGGTGTCACCGCAGGTGAGGGCTTGGCAACCGAGGTGGACCGCAGTCAGCGACGACGAGCACGCGGTGTCGACGCTGACGCTGGGACCGGTCAGGTTGAGGTGGTACGACACCCGGTTGGCCACCATGGCGTGGCCGGAGCCCATGCCGCGCTGCGGGGTGAGGTTCGGGTAGTCGATCATGTTCATGGCGCCCCACTCGCTCGCCATCATCCCGACGAACACGCCTGCGTCTGTGCCCGCCAGAGCGCGTGGATCGAGCCCCGCGTCTTCGATGGCGCGCCATGCCGATTGCAGGACGAGGCGTTGCTGTGGGTCGAGAGCGGCGGCCTCGACGGGTGAGATGCCGAAGAACTCGTGGTCGAAAAGGTCGACGTCGTCGATGAAGTGGGCGAACCGGGTGTTCATGGTGCCCGGTCGGAGCTGATCGCTGTGGACGCGATCGACGTCCCATCGTTCGGCGGGGACGACCCTGTTGGCGACGTCGCCGTTCATCAGCAACTGCCAGAGCGCATGGGTGTCGGGGGCCCCGGGCAACCGGCAATCGATGCCGACGACGGCGATTTCGCTCATCGTCAGACCCCCAGATCCTCGGTCAGATGCCCGGCCATGTCGTCGATGGTCGGGTAGTCCCACGCGAGGGTGGGTTCGGCGAGGATTCTGAATTCGTATTCCAGGTCGGTGCACAGGCTGAGCGCGAACACCGAGTCCAGGCCGTAGTCGCCGAACGGCTTGTCGGTCTCGATGGTGTCGGGATCGGCGTTCAGGTACGCCGCGACGCGGTCGATCAGCCAGTCGACCAGATCGAGCTGGATGAGAGCTTTGGTTTCCATGGTGGTTCCTTCAGTGTGGTTGGGGTTATTGGGTTTCGGGCGCAGGAAGGGCGTCGAGCCAGTCGAGTAACGCACTGACGAATACCTCCGGCTCTTCCAGCATCGGCGAGTGGCCGGAGTCGGGGATCTCGACGAACTCCGCGTCGGGAAACGACGTCGCGGCATCGCGCCATTTCTCCAGGGGACTGATCTCGTCGCGCGCCCCGCACAGCAAGAGCACCGGGCAATCGATGCGATCGAACAACGGCCGGGCGTCGTAACCCTTCGTCGCGCGCAGTGCACGGCCGGCGCGGAGCATGATGCGAGGCGTCAGCGCCTGGGTGCAGCGGTCGACCAGTTCAGCGGTGACGAGTTCCTTTTTGTGGATGAGCCGTTCGGCGAGAACGTATCCGAGCCGCAGCGACGGTGTGCGCAATGCGGAACCGAAGCTTGCCGCGTCCTGTTCGTCGCCGAGACCGGGTGCTCCGGTGAGGACGACGCCGGACCAGCGGGATGGATCGGCGGCCGCCAATTCCATCGCGACCAGGCCGCCGAGAGAGTTGCCGCACAGGACCGGCGCGGGATCCGGCAGGGTGTCGATGAGCAACGAGATGCTCTGCAGCAGTGCGGGAATCTCTTCGGAGGTCGCGTGCGCGGCGAGCGGTTCCGTGGTGACGACGACACCGTGTCCGCGTGCGGTCAGTGCGGTGACGACCGGTTCCCACGTCCATCCGCCGCCGAACAGTCCGTTGACGAGCACCACCGTGTGGCCGCCCGGCTGCGCCGGCTGGACGGTGACGGTGATGCCGTCGTGGGGAAAGCTGTACATGTCGCGGGTCTCCTCGTTGTGCGGCAGTCGGTTTCAGGGGGTGCGTCGGCGCAGCGTGGCGGCGCCGCCCAGCAGCGCGGCGACGATGAAGGCGGCGATGATGGCCATGTCGCGCCACATCCGGGGCGTCGCTTCGGCGTGGGTGCTGATCTGCTTGAGCGCCTCGACGGAATACGTCAGCGGCAGCACGTCGCTGACCGACTGCAGCCATCCGGGCATGTCCTCGCGGGGGGTGAACACCCCGGCCATGAACAGCTGGGGCACCAGCACGATCGGTGCGAACTGAACCGCCTGGAATTCGGTCTGAGCAAAGGCGCTGAAGAAAAGCCCAAGCGAGACACCGAGAATCGCGTTGAGAACACAGACCAACGCCACCAGCAGCGCGCTGCCAGCGGTCTGCAGGTCCGTCACGTGGTACGCGACGAGCGTGACGATCACGGCCTGGGCCACCGCAGCGAGGGAGAACGCGCCGCCGTAGCCGGCCAGCAGCTCCAGCTTGGTCATAGGCGTCGCGAACAGCCGATCGAGTGTGCCGCTGGAACGTTCGCGGCGCATCGTGATCGCGGTGATGGGGAACATCACCGCGCACGGCAGCACGCCGAGTTGGAGGATGCCCAGGTGGTCGAACGGTGTGCGGCCGTCAGGACCGACTGCCTGAAGCGAGAGTGTGAAGTAGAACAGCACCGTCAACAGCGCGGGGACCACGAGGATCATGTGCACGGTGCGCCGGTCACGACGCAGCTGGGTCAGGATGCGCGCGGTGGTGCCGACAAGGATGTTCGGGTTCATGGCATGGGCTCCGGGATGAGGTCGTGAGTCGGGTTCGGATCGCTGGGAGTCCGGTCGGCGCCGTCGTGACGAATCAACGACAGGAAGGCGGATTCGAGATCCAGGCAATCGGTCTGACGCATGATGTCGGCCGGGGCGGCGTGGGCGAGGATTGCTCCTTCACGCATCAGGATCAGTTCGGCGCAGTTGCGCGCCTCGTCCATGGCGTGGCTGGAGATCATCAGCGTCTTGCCGCGACTTGCCAGTGCGGCGAACTGTTCCCACAGCTCGACGCGCAGGACCGGGTCGAGTCCGACTGTCGGCTCGTCGAGGATGAGCAGGTCGGGGTCGCAGACGAGAGCGCACGCGAGCGAGACGCGTCCCTGCTGTCCGCCGGACAGATTTCCGGCCAGCTCCGTCTTCTTGCCGGCCAGCCCGACAGCCTCCACGACCTCGCGCACCCGGTCTCTGCTCACCCCGTACAGCCTGGCGAAGTAGCGCACATTCTCGACCGTGGTCAGGTCCGGGTAGATGCTCGGTGACTGGGTGACGTAGCCGATCCGCCGCCGCAGGCTTCGCGCGCCGGCGGGCTCGCCGAACACCGCGGCCGAACCGGCGGTGATCTTCTGGGCTCCGACCAGAGCGCGCATCAGCGTCGTCTTTCCGCAGCCCGAGGGCCCGAGCAGCCCGGTGATGATGCCGGTCGGGATCGAGAGGCTGATGCTGTCGATGACGGTGTGGCCGCCACGATCGATCCGCAGATCGTCGAGTTCGATGGCAGGCGAGGCGGATGCGGCGCTCATGCCCGGGCTTCCTTTCGCGAGGTGTAGTCGGCGGCCTTGCCCTCGATCCGGGCGAAGACTTCGGCTGCCTTGCCACGCTGCAACTTGCCCGAGCCCGTCTTCGGCACACTGCCGGGAGGCAGCACGAGCACCGCGCGCGCGTTGTAGCCGACGGCCTGGCTGACCCGGAGGGCGATCTCGGCCCGGATGCGTTCGGCTTCGGCGGGATCGTCAGCCTGCTTCGACTCGGCGAGCACGGCGAAGCTCTCCCGGCTGTCGCCGGTGCTGGATGTCGCCGGCCCTCCGGCTCCGGCCTCGATGCGGACGGCGACCGCGTTGCCGGCCCTGACGCCGGGGACCGCGCAGGCCGCCCGTTCGATGTCGGTCGGGTAGACGTTGTTTCCGGCGATGACGATCACGTCCTTGGCGCGGCCGCACACATACAGCTTGCCGTCCGCGTCGAGGTAGCCGAGGTCACCGGTGGATAGCCAGCCGTTCCGGAAATCGCCGTCCAGCCAACCATTTTCGGTGAGGTAGCCCCGCGACACCGCGGCACCGCGAACCTCGATCGAGCCGACCTGTCGTGGTGGATGTGGCCGGCCGTGGTCGTCGACGACGCGGACCTCCATGCCCGCGACCGGCACGCCGACCGATACGACGCTGCGGGCGTCGGCCGCGTCGTCTGGAGTCGCGAGGCCGCGTTCGTGCAGATCGCGGCGGCTGATCCGGTCCACGCCGACCTGTTGGGATCTATCGAATGTGACCGCGAGAGTGGCTTCGGCCATGCCGTACGCGGAGGTGATCGCGCCCGGCCGCAATCCGAAGCGCGCACCGGCCTCCGCCAAACGGTGTACATCGCGCGCGTCGATGGGTTCGGCGCCGTTGATCGCGACACGCAAACTGGACAGGTCGTATCTGCCCGGCTCGGCTCGTTCCAGCGTCAGGGCGAGCACCGCGTACGCGAAGTTGGGTCCGGACGTGATCGCCCCGCGGTAGCGGGTGATGAGGTCCGGCCACAGCGCCGGACGACGCAGGAATTCCTCTGGCGTAGCGGCGATGAGCTCGACGCCCCATTGCATCGGATGAGTGAGGAATGCGAGCATTCCCATGTCGTGGGACAACGGCAGCCAGGACACCATCACATCCGTGGTCGCATCGCCGTCGGTGGCGGTGAACAGGGCGACCGAGTTGGCGTAAAGGTTCGCGTGGGTCAGCTGTACGGCCTTCGGCGTGCCGGTCGACCCGGAGGTCAGCTGGTACATGGCGACCGCCGAATCATCCACATGCAGTGGGTCGATGTCCGGTCCCGATCGGAGGGCGTCGATGGTGACCACTCGTTGTCCTGCGGCGGCCAGCGGCTCTTCCGCCGCGCCGAATGGTGCGCCGACGACGGTCAGGACCGCCCCGATGGTGTTCGCGGCGCGGATGCTGTCTGCCAGCCAGACGGCGAGATCGGTTCGGGGCGTGGGCTGTTGAAGCATGGTCAGCGCGGTGCCGCGCATCCACACCGCCTGGGCGAGTGGCGCGACGTCGGCCGGATTACCGCCGAGTACCGCGACTACTGAGCCCGGTCCGATACCGGCACCCGCAAGCGCGCCTGCCATCCGCCGCGCCTGCTCGTGGATCTCGCTCCAACTGCGCCGGACCGGGGCTTCCCATGGGCCGGTGACAAGTCCGCGAGCACTGGATGCGGCGTTGGCGTACATCTGATCGGTGAAGGTGCTCATCGGATCTTGGCCTCGATGAAGGAGATCGCGTCGGCGACGGTGTGTACTTCGATCTCGGTGTCGTCGAGGGCGACGATTCCGAACTCCGCTTCGCACATCAGCAGGAGTTCCAGTGCGCCGAGGGAGTCGAGTCCGAGGTTGTCGAGGGCACGATCCGGCGTTATCTGGTCCAGCGGAAGCCTGGTGTGATTCGCGATCATGGCGCGGACCAGGGCACTGGTGTCGGTGGTGTGCGGCGATAGCGGCGAGGAAGTGGTCATGGCTTCTTTCATCGGTGGTTGGTTGGGCATTGGTTGTCGCGGAGGTTGGTGTCTAGGAGCGGCGGCGCACGATCACACCGAACGGGTCCGGGGCGCGAAGGACGAATTTGTGGTCAGGCCGGGCGTCCGCGGCATGCGCCGATTGGAAGGTGTATCGGGCCCCGAGTGCGGTCAGGATCATCGCGGCCTCGTCGTGGGCGTAGGACGACCCGATGCAGTAGCGGTGGCCTGCACCGAACGGGATGTACGCATAGCGGTGGGTGGGCCGCGTGCCGCCGGTGAGGAATCGCTGGGGCCGGAAGGACTCCGCGTCATCCCAGAACTGCGGGTGTCGATGCAGCAGAAAGGGGCTGATCGTCACGGCCGCTCCGGCAGGGATGTCGATACCCCCTACGTGGTCGTCGGCGAGCGCGCGACGGCCGAGCAGCCACGCCGATGGATACAGGCGCAGGGTTTCGTCGAACAGGGCTTTGGTCAGGTCGGCGGCACGGTCGTGGTCGGTGTCGAGAAGGTGCTGCCACTCCCCGTAGATGTCGGGATGCTGCATGAGCAGGATCCAGGCCCATGTCAGCGAGTTGGCGGTGGTCTCGTACCCGGCCAGAAGCAGTGTCACCATCTGCTGGTGCAGCGCCTCACCGGCGTGGGTCGGGTCGCCGGTCAGCGCCGACAGTGCCGGCCCATGGTCTTCGGTGGCCGACGCGGACACCGCGTCACGGATCTGCCGGTACAGCGCGTCGCGTGGACCGACGCCTGCGGCGGCGCCGGGGAGCAGTGAACCCGCGTCGTCGAGGACGCTGCCCAACGCCGCGCAGTGCTCGATGAAGGGCTGATGGTTCATTCCGAACAGCGCGCGGGTCGTGATCGAGAGAGTCACCTCGGCGATCGCAGCGGACAGATTCACTTCGCTGCCCGTATCGGCGGCGGAATCGAAGCGTGCGATAAGTGCGGCAATGGCTTCCCGGGCCGTCGCGGCCAGCCGCTGCCGGTCCCGGAACGCCGGTGTCAGCAGAGTCCGGTGCCAGCGCCAGCGCGCACCGTCGGCCGTCAGGATTCCGTCGGCGACCTCGGTCCGAAAATATCGGTTGGCACCGGTGTCTTTGCTGTAGTTGTCACGGTTGGAGCCAAGTACATGCTGAGCATGGTCGGGGTGGTTCAGTAGCACGTTGCGCTCGGCGCCGATCCGGTAGGAGACGGCATCGCGGCCGCTGCGCGCGAGTCGAAGCAGGAGTTGGCCACGGTCGGTGGCATCTCGCTGAGGAGCTGCCACGGCAGGTGATGCACCGAACGGACAACCTGTCGCGGTCCGGAGCTGTCCTGCGGATGGTGTGTCGCTGTGAAGCGTCACCTTGGCCTCCATTGGTTGGGTCGCGATCACGGTGCGGCGGCGACCTTGGTGAAATCTTGGAAGACGTCGCCGGCAGAAATCGCACTATGGCTGTCGGTCAGCGGTTCACCTTGAAGTCGTTGGTACACAGCAGGATTAGAGTTTCGCGCGCTCTCCCGGCCGCGACTCCAAGAAACCGCCAAGTTCCGCACGGTGCCATAGCGGCATCGCACTGAGAGGTGCAGCCGCAGAGACCGACTTCAGAGAAGGACTCACCGTGATTTCTCGCCCCAAGAGCATCGTCGACGTCGTGTTCGACCGATCGGCGTCCGATGGCCTGGCGTACGTGTTTCTTGCCGACGGCACCTCGGAGAGCGAAGTCCGGTGGACGTTCTCTGATACGGCGAACAAGGCGCGCGCATTCGCCGCCCACCTACGGGATCGAGGGATCGGCGCCGGCGACCGCGTCGTACTCGCCGTGAATCCCAGCCTCGACTACATCGCCGCGCTGTACGGGATCATGAAGCTCGGTGCCGTCCCGGTGCCATGTTTCCCGCCTCTGCGGTCCAAAGAGCTGGACCGATTCCACGCGATCACGGTCGATTGCGCGCCCAAGGCAATCGTGATCGACCAGATGTACCGCGAACCGATCGAGGCGCTGCAGGTTCGACTCCAGTCCTCGAACCTCGAGCCGGCCATCGTATATGCCGAGCAGGTGCCAGAGACCGCCGACGCATCGGAATCGGTGTCGACCGCACTCAACGAGGTCGCGCTCATCCAGTACACGTCCGGCTCGACGGGAGCTCCGAAAGGAGTTTGTCTCACGCACGAAAACCTGGTGAGCAACTGCGAAGCGCTGGGCCGCAACATGGGTGACGATCCCGCGCGCGTCGGCTTCTCATGGTTGCCGCCGTACCACGACATGGGGCTGATGGGCACGATCTTCATATCGATGTTCCAGGGTGTGCCCCTCGTCCTGATGTCGCCCATGCACTTCGTGCAGGAGCCCTTCCGGTGGCTGAAAGCCATCAGCGACTATCGGGTGTCGATCACCGTAGGGCCGAATTTCTCTCTGGACATGCTGTCAGATGCGCTGAGCGACAACGCGGTTGAGGGAATCGATCTATCGACCGTCGAGCGACTCTATTGCGGCGCCGAACCGATCAGCGCCAATACTCTCGAGCGGTTCCTCCGTGCCGCCGAACCGCTGGGGTTCGACCCGGCCGCGTTGACACCGTGCTACGGGATGGCCGAAGCGACGCTGTATGTCTCGGGTAAGCAGGGCGGAACGAGCTACCGCGTCGGCTCGTCGCCAGAACCGTCAGAAGCCCACCGCCCCATCGTCAGCTGCGGCGAGGTCGACAGCGAGCACGTCGTGCGAATCGTCGATCCCACGAGCCTCGAGCGATTGAACGACGGTCACGTCGGCGAGATCTGGGTTTCGGGGCCGAGCGTTGCCGCCGGCTATCACGAGCGGCCGGAGCAGAACCGTCAGGTGTTCACAGCGAAACTCGCCGACGACGAGGGAGCGTACCTGCGCACCGGCGATCTCGGCTTCCTCCGCGCAGGTGAACTGTTTGTGACTGGCCGAATCAAGGATCTGGTCATCGTCAACGGCCGAAACATCTACCCACAGGATGTCGAGGGCGTAGTCCGCGCACATCCCGATCTCCGTCTCGCCGTGGCGTTTTCGGTCCCGAACGACAGCACCGAACAGCTGTGCGTCGTCGCCGAGACCGGACATCGGGAAGTGTCAGCGCAGCTGCACTCGACGATGTCGGAGGCGATTCGCTCCAGCGTCATTTCGGAGTTCGGCATCAGGCCCCACGTCCATATCGCTCCGAAGCGCGCCATCCCGACGACCACCAGCGGAAAAGTGCGCCGGCAGGAAACCAGGCGCATGTTCCTGGCCAACGAGTTGCCATCCGTCCCCGCGGTTCAGGAGTGCACAGCATGATCACGGCCACGATTTCGCAGGAAGCGCCGACACGTCAGGCGCAGCAACAACCGCAGCGGGACATCCTCGCCGCGCGTCTGGCGTACCTCACCGTGGGGCTGCCGACGCTGGGTACGATCGGTGCGATCGTCTACGCGATCTACAACGGCCTCTGGGTATCCGATGTGGTGTTGTTCGCCGTCATGTACGTGATCACGGGTCTCGGCGTCGAGGGCGGACTGCACCGGTACTTCACTCACCGCTCGTTCGAGGCGTCGGAACCGGTCAAGGCATTCCTCGCTGTCGCCGCCTCGATGGCCGCGCAAGGACCCGTCGTGTTCTGGGTCGCGAACCACCGCCTTCATCACGCGTTCGCCGACACCGAGCGCGACCCGCACTCGCCCCAACCGCAGGGCCCGGGCATACGCGGCCGGTTGAAAGGCCTGTGGCACGGCCACGTTGGCTGGTTGTTCCAAGTGAAGAAGATCGACTGGAGCCGACACACCCGTGACTGGCTGCAGGACCGGCGGGTGATGAAGATCAACGGCCAGTACTTCACTCTCGTGCTGCTCGGCCTCGTGATCCCGGGATTCATCGGAGGGCTGGTGACCCAGTCGGTCCACGGGTTCGTCGGCGGAATCCTTTGGGGCGGTTTCGCCCGCGTCTTCGCCCTCGACCACGCCACGTGGGTGGTGAACTCGCTGGGTCACACCATCGGTCACCGCGAGTTTCCCAGCCGCGACGAGAGCCGCAACATCGGAATCCTCGCACCACCGACCATGGGTGGGTCATGGCACAACAACCATCACGCTCGGCCCAGTCTTGCGATGACCCGCCGGCATTGGTGGCAGCTGGACCTGGTCGGGGAGTTCATCAGGCTGCTCGACCACGCCGGACTCGTCAGCAATGTCCGGTACATCAACTCGGACACAGGAAGCGACGCATGATGCTCGACACCAAGACGCGACCGACTGCTCCCACGGGCCGGGATGAATCACTCGCCCGGGCGATCGTGCAGCTCAACCCGAAGAGCGCACGCGCCAAGCGCGTCGTCGCTCTGGTCACCGTGGGAATTCCTGCGATCGGGTTCGCCGTCGGGGCGTACATGATGGTCGCCGGCACGGTGACCATGCTCGACTACACGCTCTTCGCGGTGTTCTACGCGATTCAAATGTTCGGCGTCAGTATCGGTTTCCACCGCTACCTCGCGCACAAGGCGTTCAAGACCTCGCCGTTCTTCGAGGGCGTGCTGATGATCGCGGGATCGATGGCTCTCGAGGGTCCGATCCTGTTCTGGGTGAGCACGCACCGCCGGCATCACCGCTACTCCGACGAAGAGGGCGACCCGCATTCGCCCAACCTCAGCGGTGCCGGTCTGATGGGCAAGCTGAAAGGCCTCTGGTATGCGCATGTTCCGTGGATGTTCAGCGATCAGGAGACTCGGGTTGCCGTGTTCGCACCCGACGTGGTCCGCGATCGCCGTCTCTACTACTACAACCGGACGTATCCGCTATGGGCTCTGGCGAGCCTGCTCCTTCCCGCGTTGCTCGGCTTCGCGATCGGCGGCACGCTCACCGCAGCATTCTCCGGGTTCATCTTCGGCGGGCTCGCAAGGGTATTCGTCGCCAATCAGGCGGCGTGGTGCGTCGGATCGGTCAGCCACATGATCGGCTCGCGGCCGTTCGCGACAAAGGATGACAGTGCCAACAACTGGCCGGTCGCGATCCTCACGTTCGGCGAGGGACTCCAGAACAACCATCACGCGTTCCCCGGTGCGTATCGACACGCGATGCGTTGGTGGGAGCCGGATCTCAGCGGCTGGGTGATCGCCCTGCTGGCCAAGGCCGGAATCGTCTGGGATCTGAAAATGCCTGATCGCAACAGGATCAATTCCCGGTTGCGGCGAAACCGTACTCGATGACCGTCATCGAGACCACATAGAAAAGGAAGAAACAACAATGTTCGGACGCAAGAAGACCGCCGTTGTCGAGGGACCGCTGACGCACGAGAAGGTGCGTGGATGGCTGGTCGCCGAGCTGGCGAGCATGGTGAAGATCTCCGAGGCAGAGGTGGACACCGCCAAACCTTTCGACGCGTACGGTCTGGATTCTCGTACTGCCGTTCAGGTCTCGGGGAAGTTGGAGAAGGTCGTCGAGCGTCGACTCTCGCCGGCGATTCTGTTCGACCACGAGACGATCGACGATCTCGCGGATTTTCTCGCTGGTGAGCTGCGGCTCCAGCACAGCTGAGCCAACAGAGTCCAGGAGGGAGACTTGTCATGGCCAAGACCATTGTTCCTACCGATCCCGATATCCGGTTCAAGGAATTCATCGAGCGCAGTGACGCCCTCGAGGGTGCGAAGATCACCGCAGCCATCCCGAGGGAGTACCTGCAGCCGTCGGTGGCGCGCGGATTCGCCGGTCTGGCGATCAGCCTGGCGGTGTACATCGGCGCCATCGTCGCGATCGCCGTCGTCGATCGGTGGTATCTGGTACCGCCACTGCTTGTCGTCGCCGGCTTGGGTGGCTGGGGCCTGCACTGCATCGCGCACGAATGCGGCCATGGCTCGTTCTCGCGGAATCGCCGGTTGAACTTCGTGGTGGGGCAAATCGCACTCCTGCACCTGCTCTATCCGTTCCATACATGGCGTCACGTTCACAACTTGCACCACGCCCACACCAACAGCCTCGAGTTGGACACCGACTGGGCACCGATTCCGGAGGAGATGTACCGGCGGATGCCTCTGAAGGACCGGCTGATCTACATGAGCGTGCGTACGTGGGCGGTGTGGGGTGGCTCGATCCACCACTGGCTGGATTCCGGGCTGCGGCCGTCGTACTTCCCGAAGAAGGAGATGCGCCGCGACGCGCGCCGGTCGATCGCGGTCGTTGCCGCGTTCGCGGCCGTGTACCTCCCGGTGCTCACGTACGTCACCGGCTGGCAAGGCTTGCTGCTCTACTTCGTGGGTCCCTGGTTCGCCACGCATGTGTGGTTCAGCATCACGACGTTGATGCACCACAGCGCTGAGGACATCCCCTATCTGAGCGCCGACCACTGGACCAAGAATGCGAGCAGGCTGCTGGTGACAATCGACTTCATGTACCCCAAGTGGCTGTTGTTCCTCACGCACAACATCTCGGTGCACACCGCACACCACGTCTCGCCGGCAGTGCCGTTCTATCACCTTCCGAAGGCGCAGGCTGCGTTGATGCAGGCGTATCCCGACATGATGCGGGTGGAGAGGGTGACTATCTCGAAGTTCTGGAACATCCTGCGGCACTGCCGGTTCTACGATCCTGTTTCGGGGCTGTACTCCACGCAGCCGATGCGTCGCGTCGCGTCGATCGAGATGGAATCGGTGTGAACGTCGGTGCGTGGGTCGCCGGGTACCTCCAGACTCGGACCTTCATCAATACCCGCGGCCTCGGCAGCTATCCAGATGACTTGTGTCCCTTGGGCGCCCGCCGGATCGACCTGGCAGGCATCCCGCGGGTCGCCTCGGCGTACGTGTGGGGGAGCGGCGAACCATCGGTGCTCGTGCTGCACGGATGGGGCACCGACAGCACCACCATGACTGCCGTCGTCGACGCAGCGGTGGCCAACGGCGAGTCGGCGTTATGCTTCGACGCTCCCGGGCACGGCGTCTCGCCGGGTTCGCGTGCGACGATGCGGGAATACGCGCACGCGACTCTCGAAATGCTGCAACGTTTTCCGAGCATTCGGACCGTCGTTGCCCATTCGATGTCATCGATCGCCGCGGCCTCAGCGCTCGCGAGGTCCGATGGTGCGAATGTGTGCAGTCTGCTTCTACTCGCTCCAACATGTTCGCTCGCAGGAGTGATCGACCGTTGGGCTGCGCAGCGCGGGTTGTCCTCGGCGGTGGTCAACCGGATCCACCGGGAACTGCGGCGCCGCGACGGGGTCCAGGTACCGCATTGGGACGTTCGGACCCTCGGTGTGCCGGCCTCGGTCCGGGTACGCATTCTGCACGATCCGACCGACGACGTCGTGCCGATCGAGGACGCCCACTTGATCGCCGTCGAAGTCGGAGCACAGGTCCACGAGTCCACCGGCGGTCATCACAGAATTATCAGCAGCGATGAGATGCGGACGGCCCTCTCACACCTGTTGCGCGACCGTGCGTGTTTGCGGCCGACACGCCGCTGAGAGAGCTGAGTCGGCGCACGCTGGCGCTAGCGGTCGATCTGACCCTTGTTGCGGTCGCTGACTGCGCGGAACCGATCGCCGAGGCCGTCGAAGTCTCGGTCCTGCGCGAACGCGATCTTCGCTTCGGCGTCCAACGCCGGGTCGATGACGGCCGCGGCGCCCGTCGTGTAGATCTCCTTGAGTCCCAACATCGTCGGTCCGGGAACCTCGGCGATCTGCGACGCCAGCTCGAGCGCCCGGTCGAACAGTCGATCGTGGGGGACCACCTCGGTCACCAGCCCGATACGTTCAGCTCGTTCGGCATCGACGACCTCCCCGGTCATCGACATCCGCCTGGCCATCCCGAGCCCGACGAGCTGAGGCAGGCGTGCGGTCATGCCGCCACCGGGCAGGATGCCGACGCGGGCGTGGGTGTCGGCGAACACCGCCCGCTCTGAGGCGATGAGAAAGTCGCAGCCGAGCGCCATTTCGAGGCCGCCGGTGAACACCGCCCCGTTGATCGCGGCGACGATCGGGGTGCGCATCCTGCCCGTGGCCGCAATGCAGTCTTTGGACTTGAACTCGGCGAAGTATTCGGTGCCGAGGTGCTGCGCCTCCTTGAGGTCGACCCCTGCACAGAACGCGGGGTCGGATCCGGTCAGCACCACCGCGCGCACCGACTCGTCGGTGTCGGCCTCGGTCAGCGCGTCGTAGGTCGCCTTGATCAGCCCGCGGCTCAACGCATTCCGGGCCTCGGGGCGGTTGAGCGTGAGCACCCGGACCGGGCCGTGGTCGTCGACGAGGACGAGCGCTGGGGTCGGCATTGATCTAGGACGACGCGCTGTCGCGGGCCTTTTCGAGCTCGGCGACGAGTGCGTCCACCTCGGCGCGCTGCTCGACGGGCACGTTCAGCGAATAGAACGTGCCGACGTTGACGATCACCTGCAGCAGGTGTTCCTTCTCGCTGCCGAACAGCTTCTTGCGGCGGCTGAACTCCTTGATCTGGATCCCGGAGTACTGATCGGCGGGGTTTCGGCCACGTGACGTGCCGCTGCGCAGCTTCTCGACCCAGTTGCCGTCGACCACGATGCTCTCGCCGTCGATGCCGTTGATCCTGAACACTGCGCGATCCTATCGGGCTAACGGAGAAATTGGTTGGCCGTGTTCACCAGGTCCAGCAGCGGCTGCGGCAGCGCACCGAGTGCGAACGTGACGGCCGCAGTCACCGTGACGACCGCGGTGCTCAGCACGCTCGGCACCACGACCTGTGGGGCATCGTCGGGCGGCTCGGTGAAGAACATCAACACGATGACCCGCACGTAGAAGTACGCCGCGATGGCGCTCGCGAGCACGCCGACGACAACCAGCGGGATCGCGCCACCTTCGCCCGCCGCTTTGAACACCGCGAACTTGCTGACGAACCCGCTCGTCAAGGGGATGCCTGCGAACGCCAGCAGGAAGAGCGAGAACACCACCGCCACTACGGGATACCGCCTGCCGAGCCCCGCCCAGCGGGCCATCGCGGTGTCCTCATCTCCATCCGCGCTGCGGATCAGGCTCACCACCGCGAAGGCGCCCACTGTGCTGAATCCGTAGGCGAACAGATAGAACAGTGTCGACGACAGACCGGCCTCGTTCTCCGCGATCACACCGGTGAGGATGAACCCGGTGTGCGCGACCGCCGAGTACGCGAGCATGCGTTTCACGTCGGTCTGCGTGATCGCGGTGACGGTCCCGACGACCATCGTCAGGATCGCGATCGCCCACAGCACCGGTCGCCAATCGTCGCGCAGTTCCGGTAGGGCGACGTAGAACAACCGCAGCATCGCGCCGAACGCGGCGATCTTGGTGGCCGCCGCCATGAACGCGGTGATCGGCGTGGGTGCACCCTGATAGACGTCGGGGATCCACGAATGGAAGGGCACCGCCCCGACCTTGAACAGCACGCCCACCATCAGCAGGCCCGTGCCGATCAGGGCCAGCGAGGTTTTACCGGACCCGGCCTGCACCACTTCGGCGACTCCGCGCAGGTCCAGCGTTCCTGCGTACCCGTACAGCATTGCGGCGCCGAACAGGAAGAATGCCGATGAAAAGGCGCCGAGGAGAAAGTATTTCAGCGCCGCTTCCTGGGAGAGCAGACGACGGCGGCGTGCCAGCCCGCACAGCAGATACAGCGGCAGCGACAGCACCTCGAGTGCGATGAACATCGTCAGCAGGTCGTCGGCAGCGGGGAACAGCAGCATGCCGCCGACGGCGAACATCGTCAGCGGGAACACCTCGGTCTGGATGACACCGGCCTTGGTGGCCAGCTGTTCGGTCACCGAGCCGGGAATGGCCGACGCCTGCGGCGTGAACCCGTCCAGCCCGCGGGCACCGTGTTCGGGCTCCGGTTCGGTCCCGATCTGCCGCTCGGCGATCAACAGGATGCCCAGCACGCCGACCAACAGGATGGTGGCCTGAAGGAACAGCGCCGGCTTGTCGATGACGACGGCGCCCATCACCGCGGAGCGTCCGACCTCGCCGTGCAGGTCGCCGGCGAGCATGACCACGGCGGCCAGCGCGGCGGCGAGTCCGCCGAGACCGAGCACGAGTTGAGCGGCGTAGCGGCGCTGCCGAGGCAGAAACGCCTCGACGAGGACACCGGCGATGGCCACCCCGAACACGATCAGCATCGGCGACAGTAGGTCGTACTCGACGACGGGTGTGGGCAGATTCATCGCGTCGGCCCTTCTGCGATCTGAGGAACCGGGTCAGGCTGGTCGATGGTGGTCAACGTGTGCGTGACCGCCGGGTTGATCACGTCGAGTGCGGGTTTGGGATACACGCCCAACACGATCAGCAACGCGATCAGCGGTGCGATGACGAGGATCTCGCGCGGTACCAGGTCGCGCAGCTTGTCGTTGCCGTCCTTGACGGGTCCGGTCATCATCCGCTGGTACATCCACAGGATGTAGATCGCGGACAGCACCAGGGCGGTCGACGCGAACACCGCGAACACCGGGTAGCGGGTGAATGTGCCGATCAGCACCAGGAATTCGCTGATGAACGGCGCGAGCCCGGGCAGCGACAGGGTGGCGAGGCCCGAGACGAGGAAGGTGCCCGCAAGGACGGGTGCGACCTTCTGCACCCCGCCGTACGACTCGATGAGTCGACTGCCCCTGCGCGACACCAGGAATCCGGCGATCAGGAACAGCGCCGCCGTCGACAGACCGTGGTTGACCATGTACAGCGTCGAACCGGACTGGCCCTGACTGGTCATCACGAAGATGCCGAGGATGATGAAGCCGAAGTGGGAGATCGACGTGTAGGCGATCAGTCGCATCACGTCGGTCTGGCCGATCGCCACAATCGCGCCGTACACGATGCCGATCACCGCCAGCGTGATGATCATCGGCCGGAAATACGCTGACGAATCGGGGAACAACTGCAGGCAGTACCGCAGCATGCCGAACGTGCCGACCTTGTCCATGATCGCCATCATGAGCACGGCACTGGCGGGCGTTGCCTCGACGGCGGCGTCGGGCAGCCAGCGGTGGAATGGCCACAGCGGCGCCTTGACCGCGAACGCGAACATGAACCCGAGGAACAGCAAGTTCATGATGGCCGGGTTGACGACGAATTCGCCGCTCGACACTGCGGCGACGATCTCGCGGAAGTCGAAGGTGCCCGCCTCGAACGCGTCGCTGCCCGCAGTCACCACATACAGCCCGATCACCGCGGCGAGCATGACCAGGCCGCCGAAGAGGTTGTACAGCAGGAACTTCACGGCTGCCTTGGAACGTCCCGCACCGCCGAAACCGCCGATGAGGAAGTACATCGGGATCAGCATCGCTTCGAAGAACACGTAGAACAGCAGCACGTCCAGCGAGGCGAGCGACATGATGACCATGCCCTCGACAGCCAGGGTGAGCGCGAAATAGGCGTGCGTCGAGCGACCGCCCCATGCGGCCTCGTCGCTGACGTCGTTCCAGCCCGCGATCAGCAGCAGCGGCACCAGCACCGCGGTGAGCGCGACGATCGCCAGGGCAATGCCGTCCAAACCGAGGATGTAGCCGGTGCCGAATGACGGTATCCACTTATGGGATTCGACGAACTGATACTGATCACCGTTGGGGTCGAAGTTGACCGCGAGAACCACCGTGATCGCCAGCACGGCGATCGAAATCACCAGCGCCAGCCACTTGGAGGCCGCCCGCAGCGAGGCGGGCAGCAGGATCACGATCGCGGCGCCGACCATCGGCACCGCCCACAGAACCGTCAACCACGGGAATGAGGTCACCACAGCTGCACCGCCAAGATCGCGCCGACGACGAGTAAGGCGCCGGCCAACATCGACAACGCGTACGAGCGGGCGTACCCGGTCTGCAGGTGGCGCAAGCCGGACGATGAGCGGGACACCAAGGCCGCCAACCCGGTTCCGGCGCCGTCCACTGCCTCATCGTCGATTTCGACCAACCCCTTGGCGACCAGCTGACCCGGCCGCATGAACAACTCTTCGTTGAGCGCGTCACCGTAGAGGTCCCTACGGGCAGCGATGGTGAGCGCCCTACCGGCGGGCACCTCGACTGGTATCACCCGCCTGCCGTACATGCGGTAGGCGATGGCGATGCCGACGGCCACCACAGCCAGGATCACGGTGGTGACGACCCAGACCGGTGCGACGTGGTGGATCTCGTGGGCACCGACGACCGGTTCGAGCCAGTGCTCCAACGTGCCGCCTATCGCGAACGCGGCGCCTGACCCCACGGATCCGATCGCCAGCAGGATCATCGGCCATGTCATGACCTTCGGGGACTCGTGCGGATGTATGTCTGGCGCCCAGCGCTTTTCGCCGAAGAACGTCATCAGCATCACGCGGGTCATGTAGAACGCGGTGATGCCGGCACCAAGAATCGTTGCGGCGCCGAGGATGTAGCCCTTGACGCCTCCCGCGCCGAGTGCGGCTTCGATGATGCCGTCCTTGGAGAAGAAGCCGGCCAGCGGTGGTACGCCGATGATCGCGAGGTAGCCGAGTCCGAACGTGGCGAACGTGATCGGAAGGGCCTTGCGCAGACCGCCGTAGCGCCGCATGTCGACCTCGTCGTTCATCCCGTGCATCACTGACCCTGCGCCCAGGAACAGGCCGGCCTTGAAGAAGCCGTGGGTGAGCAGATGCATGATCGCGAAGGCATAGCCGGCCGGACCGAGGCCCGCGGCTAGCACCATGTAGCCGATCTGCGACATCGTCGATGCGGCAAGAGCTTTCTTGATGTCGTCCTTGGCGCAGCCGATGACGGCGCCGAACAGCAGGGTCACCGCGCCGACGATCACGACGCCCAATTGCGCATGCGGCGCGAGGTCGAACACCGGGCCGGACCGCACGATCAGGTATACGCCCGCGGTCACCATCGTCGCGGCATGGATGAGCGCCGACACCGGGGTGGGGCCTTCCATGGCGTCGCCGAGCCAGGACTGCAGCGGCACCTGCGCGGACTTTCCGCACGCGGCGAGCAGGAGCAGCAGGCCGATCGCGGTCAGCACACCCTCGCCGACTTCCGGTGCCGCGGCGAAGACGCCTTCGAAGGAGATCGACCCGATGAAGGCGAACATCACCATGAGCGCGACGGCGAGCCCGATGTCACCGACACGGTTGACGACGAAGGCCTTCTTGGCGGCGGTCGCAGCCGATGGCTTGTGCTGCCAGAACCCGATCAGCAGGTAGGACGCCAGGCCGACGCCCTCCCATCCGACGTAGAGGCCGAGGTAGTTGTCGGCGAGTACCAGCAGCAGCATCGCCGACAGGAACAGGTTGAGATACGCGAAGAACCGCCGCCGTTCTGGGTCGTCGGCCATGTAGCCGATCGAGTAGATGTGGATCAGCGAGCCGACGCCGGTGATCAGCAGCACGAAGCACATCGACAGCTGGTCGAGCTGCAACCCGAAGTCGACCTGAAGGCTGGCCACCGGGACCCAGCTGAACAGCGTCTCGTGAACGGTGCGGTGTTCTGCTTCACGCCCGAGCATGTCGGTGAACAGCACCGCGCCGACGGCGAACGAGCACAGCGAGGCCGCAGTGCCCAGCAGGTGGCCCCACCCGTTCGTGCGTCGGCCGCCCAACAGAAGTATCGTCGCGCCCGCCAGCGGCAGGGCGATAGTGAGCCACACTGGAATCGTCATCGCCCCTTAGTGTTTCAGCAGACTGGCATCGTCGACCGAAGCCGACCGGCGAGTACGGAAGATCGTCATGATGATCGCGAGCCCCACCACCACCTCGCATGCGGCGACCACCATGGTGAAGAAGGCCACCATCTGCCCGTCGAGGTGACCGTGCATACGTGAGAAGGCCACGAACGCCAGGTTGCAGGCGTTGAGCATCAACTCGACGCACATGAACATGACGATGGCGTTGCGCCGCAGCAGCACTCCGGCGGCACCGATCGTGAACAGCAACGCGGACAGATAGAGATAGTTGTCGGGATTCATTTGTCTTCGATCTCACCGCCCTTGGTCTGGGTGACGGTCCGGCGTTGCAGGAGTGCGCTGACCGACAGCTCCGAGGCCGATCCGTCGGGAAGGCGGGCCGCCATGTCGACGGCGTTGTTGCGTGCGTACACACCCGGATTCGGCAGCGTCGTCGGGTGTCCGCCCGGGCGGAACCGTTCGTCGGCCAGTTCGCGCTGCGTCTTGCGTCGTTCGAAGCGTTCGCGGTGAGCCAGCACCATCGCGCCGAGCGCGGCGGTGATCAGTAGCGCACCGGTCAGCTCGAACGCCCACAGATACTCGGTGAAGATCAGGGCGGCCAGGCCTTGGACGTTGCCGTTGGCATTGGCCTGCGCGAGGCCGGCGAATCCACCGACCGACACGCTGCCGATGCCCGCGACGAGCAGGATGCCGAAGCCCAGACCGACCACGATCGCCGCAACGCGTTGTCCCCGAATCGTTTCGACCAACGACTCTGAGGTGTCCACACCGATGAGCATGAGCACGAACAGAAAGAGCATCATCACCGCGCCGGTGTAGACCACGATCTGCACGACGCCGAGGAACAAGGCGTCCTGCGCGATGTAGAAGACCGCCAGCACGATCATCGTGGTGGCCAGAAACATCGCCGAGTACACCGCTTTCGGGGCGGCGACCACGCCGAGCGCCCCTGCGACCGCGACGGTGCCCAGCACCCAGAACAACACCGCTTCCGCCGTGGAGGTCTGGCCGGCTACGTCGGCGGCCGCCGATGCGAGGAACTCCAGCGTCACCTGACGTCCTCGGTGACGGGTTTGATGTTGCCGCGGTAGTAGTCCTCATCGGTGCTACCCGGCGCCATCGCATGCGGCGGCGGGAGCATGCCGGACTTCAGCGGAGCCAGCAGTTTGTCCTTGCCCCAGATCAAGTCGGCACGGTTGTCGTCGGCCATCTCGTATTCGTTGGTCATCGTCAGAGCGCGGGTGGGGCAGGCCTCGATGCACAGCCCGCACCCGATGCACCGCAGGTAGTTGATCTGGTAGACGCGGCCGTAACGCTCACCGGGGGAGAACCGTTCGTCCTCCTTGTTGTCCGCGCCCTCGACGAAGATGGCATCGGCCGGGCAGGCCCATGCGCACAACTCGCAACCGATGCACTTCTCCAGCCCGTCGGCGTAGCGGTTGAGTTGGTGCCGCCCGTGATAACGCTTGGCGACCGGACCCGGCTTCTCCGGATACTCCTCGGTGATCCGCTTCTTGAACATGGTGGTGAACGTGACCCCGAAACCCGCGATCGCGTCGAAGAACTTAGGCATGCGTCTTCTCCTTTGAAGCCGTCCCCTTCGAAGTCATCTCCCGTGAAGTCATCTCCCCTGAACCCTTCTTCGGCAGGGGAGGCACCGGGTAATTGCCCGGCTCCGACACCTGCTCGGGAATGTTGCGAATCTTTCTACTGCGCAACGTTCTCCACAGCGCGAACAAGATGATCAAGGCGACCACGACGGCCACCGTCATCAGACTCGTGGTGAGCTGGTTGTAGCCGTGATTGCGCAGACTGCGGGCGCACGACACGATCACGATCCAGACCAGCGAGATCGGGATCAGGATCTTCCAGCCCAGACCCATGAACTGGTCGTAACGCATACGGGGCAGCGTGCCGCGCAGCCAGAAGAACACGAACATGAAGGTCCAGACCTTCGCGACGAACCACAGCAGGGGCCACCAGCCGTGATTGGCCCCGTCCCACATGTTGATCGGCCAGGGTGCGTGCCAGCCGCCGAAGAACAGGGTCGTCGCCAGCGCCGACACCGTGAACATGTTGACGTATTCGGCGAGCATGAACATCGCGAACTTGATCGACGAGTACTCGGTGTGGAACCCGCCGACGAGTTCACCCTCGGCCTCGGGCAGATCGAAAGGGGCCCGGTTGGTTTCGCCGACCATCGACGTGAGATAGATGATGAACGACGGGAGCAGCGGGAAGATGTACCAGAGGCCCTCCTGCGAGGCGACGATGCCCGAGGTCGACATCGTGCCCGCGTAGATGAAGACCGCGGCGAACGACAGCGCCATCGCGATCTCGTAGGAGATCACCTGGGCGCTCGACCGCAGGCCGCCCAGCAGCGGATAGGTGGACCCGGACGCCCAGCCTGCCAATACGATTCCGTACACCCCGATCGATGTCGCCGCGAGCACGAACAGCACCGCGACCGGCATATCGGTCAATTGCAGTGCGGTGCGATGTCCGAATATCGACACCTCGCCGCCCATCGGGATCACCGAGAACGCGATGAACGCGGGAACGACCGAGATGACCGGCGCCGCAAGGTAGATGAACTTGTCGACCCCGGCGGGGATGAGGCCTTCTTTGAGAGCCAGCTTGACCCCGTCGACCAGTGACTGCAGCAGACCCCACGGTCCGACGCGATTGGGGCCCGGGCGCATCTGCATGTAGCCGAGAATCTTGCGTTCCAGCAGGATCGCCACCAACAGTGACAGCATCAGGAACGCGAAGATGCCGACGGCCTTGAGTGCGATCAGCCACAGCGGGTCGTGGCCGAAGAGCGTGGGATCGGGATAGGTCGGCGTCGGTGTCATGGTTGCGCCCGTCCGATCGAGACGACGGCTCCCGTTGTCACGCCCAGCTGTCGATAGACGGACGACTGGGGCGAGTTCAATGGAAGCCACACGGTCCCGTCGGGCATGTCGGTGATCAGCAGCGGCAGCGTGACCTCACCGCGTTCCGTGCGCACAGTGACCAGATCGTCGTCGGCAGCACCGATTTGGCCGGCAGTGACCGCCGACATCCGGGTGACCAGTTGTTTGGCGGTGCCTGCGAGGTGTAGTTCGCCGTCCTGAAGGCGTCCCTCGTCGAGCAGCATCCGCCAGCCGGCCAGC
This sequence comes from Mycolicibacterium rhodesiae NBB3, assembly GCF_000230895.2. The sequence continues at coordinate 248,339 of NC_016604.1, read as the reverse complement.
ACCGCCTGCCCGCTACTCGGCTTTTCCGATGGTGATGGCGGCACCGCCGGCGCGCTCGGCCGCTGACCCGCCCACAGTCCCAGCTGCGCCATCTCCTCACCCGCGGCCAAGGGCGTCGGCAGGTTCAGGTCGACACCGAGCTCGTCGGCGAGGAACTGCAGCACCCGGCGGTCGGGTGTGGCATTGGTCTGCAGGGCCGGCTCGAAGGGCCGAATCCTGCCCTCCCAGTTGACGAACGCACCACCCTTCTCGACGACGGGTGCGACGGGGAAGACGACGTCCGCGCGCTGGGTGACCTCACTCTCGCGCAACTCCAGGCTCAGCACGAACGGCGCGGCATCGATCGCCGCTAGGGCCGCGTCCGGGTCGGGCAGGTCGGCGAGTTCCACACCGCCCACCAGCAGCGCCCCCAGTTCGCCCCTGCGCGCGGCGTCGAGGATGCCCGCGGTGTCACGGCCCGGCGTGCCCGGCAGCTCGCCGACATGCCATCCGTCAGCGGTCTGTGCGCGGGCGGTGTCGTCGCTGACCGGCCGGCCACCGGGCAGCAGGCCGGGCAGTGCGCCTGCCTCGAGCGCGCCGCGTTCACCGGCACGCCGCGGTATCCACGCGAGTCGGGCGCCGGTGGCGGCGGCCAATCTGCCTGCGGCCGAGAGTGCTCCGGGTGAGGTGGCCAGTCGTTCGCCGACCAGGATGATCGCGCCGGGAAGCGTGAGCTGGGGGTCGTCGGCAAGAGCGTCGAGTGCCTCCGCCTCACCGCCGGGCACCGTCGCGATCAGCTCGCCGCGCAGCTTGCCCAACGAACGGCTCCCGAACGCGGATACCGATTTCACCTGCACACCGTGCTTGCGGACGGCCTTGCGCAGCCGCAGGAACACGATGGGCGACTCCTCTTCGGGCTCCAGCCCGGCCAGGAGCACCGCGGGCGCCTTCTCCAGGTCGGAGTAGGTCACCGTCATAGGCTGTCCCGCCACATGTGCGGCGAGGAACTCCGCCTCCTCGGCGCTGTGTGCGCGGGCGCGGAAGTCGATGTCGTTGGTGTGCAGCACCATTCGAGCGAACTTCGAGTAGGCGTAGGCGTCCTCCACCGTCAGCCGTCCACCGATCAGCACTCCGGCGTTACCGCGTGCGGCGGCGAGTCCCGCGCACGCCACGCTGATGGCCTCCGACCACGATGCCGGCCGGAGTTCGCCGTCCTCGCGGATCAGAGGAGTCGTGATGCGATCGCCCTGGGTCGCGTACGTGAACGCCCACCGACCCTTGTCGCAGTTCCACTCCTCGTTGACCTCTGGGTCGTCGCCGGCCAACCGGCGCAGCACTTTTCCGCGGCGGTGATCCGTGCGCTGGGCGCACCCGCTCGCGCAGTGTTCGCACACGCTCGGGCTGGACACCAAGTCGAACGGCCGGGCACGGAACCGGTAGGCCGCGCCGGTGAGCGCGCCGACAGGGCAGATCTGCACGGTATTGCCGGAGTAGTACGACTGGAATGGCTCGCCGGGCGCGATGCCGACCTGTTGCAGCGCACCGCGTTCGAGCAGTTCGATGAACGGGTCGCCCGCGATTTGCTCGGAGAACCGGGTGCAGCGTGCGCACAGCACGCAGCGTTCCCGGTCCAGCAGCACCTCGGACGAGATGTTGATCGGCTTGGGGAAGGTCCGTTTGACGTCCTCGAAGCGGGTTTCGGGGCGACCGTTGGACATCGCCTGGTTCTGCAGCGGGCACTCACCACCCTTGTCGCACACCGGGCAGTCGAGCGGGTGGTTGATGAGCAGGAGTTCCATGACGCCCTGCTGCGCCTTGTCCGCCGATTCGGAGGTGAGCTGGGTTTTGACCACCATGTCGGGTGTGCACGTGATGGTGCACGAGGCCATGGGCTTGCGCTGTCCTTCGACCTCGACGAGACATTGCCGGCAGGCGCCGACCGGATCGAGCAGCGGGTGATCGCAGAACCTCGGGATCTGGATGCCGACGAGCTCGGCGGCGCGAATCACCAGGGTGCCCTTGGGCACACTCACTTCCACGCCGTCGATGGTGAGGTTCACCATCTCGACGGGCGGAGCTTCGTGGGCCGGTTCGGTCACCGTCATCTAGACCCCCACCCCTTCGGTTGCCATCAGCGTCGACGCATGCGGGTCGAAGGGACAGCCGCCGGCCAGGTGCTCGTAGTACTCGTCGCGGAAGAACTTGATCGACGACAAAATCGGTGCGGCCGCACCGTCACCCAACGCGCAGAACGACTTTCCGTTGATGTTGTCGGCGATGTCGAGCAGTTTCTCGATGTCGGCCTCGGTGCCGGTACCGGTCTCCAGGCGTGCGTAGATCTGCGCCAACCAGTAGGTGCCCTCGCGGCACGGTGTGCACTTGCCGCACGATTCATGTGCGTAGAACTGTGTCCAGCGACGCACCGCCCGCACGACGCAGGTGGTCTCGTCGAAGACCTGCAATGCCTTGGTGCCGAGCATTGTTCCGGCTCCGGCCATGCCCTCGTAGTCCAGTGGTACGTCGAGGTGCTCGTCGGTCAGCAGCGGCGTGGACGAGCCGCCGGGTGTCCAGAACTTCAGGGAGTGCCCGGCCCTGATGCCGCCGGCGTAGTCCAGCAGCTCGCGCATCGTGATACCCAGCGGCGCTTCGTACTGCCCCGGAGTCGTGACGTGGCCGGACAGTGAGTACAGGGTGAAGCCCGGCGACTTCTCCGATCCCATCGACCGGAACCAGTCGACCCCGTTGAGCAGCACGGGCGGCACACTGGCGATGGACTCGACATTGTTGACCACAGTCGGAGAGGCGTACAGGCCCGCGACAGCGGGAAACGGCGGACGAAGCCGCGGCTGTCCGCGACGGCCCTCCAGGGAGTCCAGCAGCGCGGTCTCCTCACCGCAGATGTAGGCGCCCGCACCGGCATGCACGATCAGCTCCAGATCGAAACCCGACCCGAGAATGTCGGTGCCCAGGTAGCCCGCGTCGTAGGCCTCGGCGACCGCGGCCTGCAACCGCCGCAGGACGGGGACGACCTCGCCGCGGACGTAGATGAACGCATGGTGTGCCCGGATCGCGTAGGCCGCGATGATGACACCCTCCACCAGGAAGTGCGGGGTGGTGAGCATCAACGGAATGTCCTTGCACGTACCGGGTTCGGACTCGTCGGCGTTGACGACGAGGTAGTGCGGCTTGGCGCCCGCACCCGTGTCGTCCTGCGGGATGAACGACCACTTGGTGCCGGTCGGGAAGCCTGCGCCACCACGTCCACGCAGTCCCGAATCCTTCACGGTGGCGATGAGGTCGTCGGGGTCCATCTTGAGCGCTTTATCCAGCGCCTGGTAGCCGTCGTGGCGACGGTAGGTCTCCATCGACCAGGGTTCCGGCTCATCCCAGAACCGGCTCAACACAGGAGTCAGTGGCGTCATGTCTTCGATTCCGTTGCGTCCGGGTCGGTTTCGGGCTCGTTCGGCTTGGCAGGTACGTCAGCCGACGGTCCGGGTGCGGCCTGGTCCTTGGTCGCCTCTTTCGCGACCTTCTCGTCGTCGGGGCCGCTGTGCGAATCCGATACCTCGGTGACGGCGGGGGCCTCCATGCCGCGTTCCTTGGCGATCCGCAATCCCGCGAGGGTGGCCTCGCCGGTCGGCGTCTGTGCGGCGGCGGCTTCCGGATCAGGCAGTCCCGCAAGTACTCTCGCGGTCTCCTTGAACGTGCACAACGGCGCGCCGCGGGTCGGTATGGGCGGTTTGCCCTCGCGCAGTCCGTCGACGAGGTCGCGGGCCGACGACGGCGTCTGGTTGTCGAAGAACTCCCAGTTGACCATGACCACCGGGGCGTAATCGCATGCGGCGTTGCACTCGACATGCTCGAGAGTGACCCGACCGTCGGCGGTGGTTTCACCGGCGTGGACGCCCAGATGGTCCTGCAGCGCATCGAGAATCGCGTCGCCGCCCATGATCGCGCACAGCGTGTTGGTGCAGACGCCGACCAGGTACTCGCCGGTCGGCGTGCGACGGTACATCGAGTAGAACGTGGCCACCGCGGTGACTTCGGCGTCGGTCAGCCTCAACTGCTTGGCGCAGAACGCGATTCCCGCGGGTGTCAGGCAGCCGTCCTCGGACTGCACCAGGTGCAGCAGCGGCAGCAGCGCCGAACGGCTCTGCGGGTACTTGGCGATGACTTTTTCGGCGTCGGCCGCCAGGCGCGTAGCCACCTCTGCCGGATAAGTCTTGGCGCCGTGGATCGGTGGGCCGGGCTCGTCGGGTCGTTGACCGAGCTCGAGGAACACAGTCACCTGTCCACGCCTCCCATCACCGGGTCGATCGACGCCACGGCCGTGATCGCATCGGCGACCATGCCGCCCTCGCACATCGCCGCGACAGCCTGCAGGTTGTTGAACGACGGGTCGCGGTAGTGCACGCGGTAGGGGCGGGTGCCGCCGTCGGAGACCATGTGGACACCGAGCTCGCCGCGCGGCGACTCGATCGCGACGTACACCTGACCTGCGGGCACCCGGATTCCCTCGGTGACGAGCTTGAAGTGGTGGATCAGCCCCTCCATCGAATGGCCCATGATCTTGGCGATGTGCTCTTCGGAGTTGCCGAGTCCGTCGGGCCCGACCTTCAGGTCGGCGGGCCACGCCAGCTTCTTGTCCTCGATCATCACCGGTCCGGGATTGGGAACGTCGAGCCGGTCCACGCACTGGGCGATGATCTTCAGCGACTCGTGCATCTCCTTGACCCTGATGAGGTAGCGGCCGTAGGAGTCGCAGGCGTCGTCGGTGATCACGTCGAAGTCGTAGGTCTCGTACCCGCAGTACGGCTGCGACTTGCGCAGGTCGTGCGGCAGGCCGGTGGACCGCAGGCACGGGCCGGTGATGCCCAGCGCCATGCATCCCTCCAGTCCCAGGTAGCCGATGCCTTGGGTGCGTGCCTTCCAGATGTAGTTCTCACTCAGCAGATCCTCGAGGTCCTTGAGCCTCTTGGGCATCAGCTTGAGCATGTCGCGAATCTGCGGTATGCCCTCTTCGGGCAGGTCCATCGCGACTCCACCCGGGCGGATGTAGGCGTTGTTCATCCGGAGGCCGGTGATGGTCTCGAAGATCGACAGGATCTGCTCGCGTTCGCGGAACCCGTAGAACATCGCGCCCATGGATCCCAGTTCCATGCCACCGGTGGCCAAGGCGACCAGGTGGCTGGAGATCCTGTTGAGCTCCATCATCATCACGCGGATGACGCTGGCGCGTTCGGGGATGTCGTCGGTCACACCGAGAAGCTTCTCGACGGCCAGGCAGTACACCGTCTCGTTGAAAAGCGGTGACAGGTAATCCATCCGGGTCACGAACGTCACACCCTGAGTCCAGGTGCGGAACTCAAGGTTCTTCTCGATGCCCGTGTGCAGATATCCGATGCCGCAACGGATCTCGACGATCGTCTCGCCCTCGATCTCGAGGATGAGCCGCAACACTCCGTGTGTGGAGGGATGCTGGGGGCCCATGTTGACGACGATGCGCTCGCCGGTATGCGCCTCTGCCGCCTTCTGTTTGGCGGCCTCGACGACCTGGTCCCAGTCTTGTCCGCCGACGACGACCACGGTTTCGGCGCCGCCTGATTCGGGTGTGCTCATCAGTTGTAGGACCTCCGCTGATCGGGCGGCGGGATTTCGGCGCCGTGGTACTCGACCGGGATACCGCCCAGTGGGTAGTCCTTGCGCTGCGGGTGTCCCACCCAGTCGTCGGGCATCTCGATGCGTGTCAGGGCGGGATGGCCGTCGAAGATGATGCCGAAGAAGTCATAGGTTTCGCGCTCGTGCCAGTCGACCGTCGGATACACCGCGTACAGCGACGGGATGTGGGGGTCCTCGTCGGGTGTGGCGACCTCGACGCGGATGCGGCGGTTGTGCGTGATCGACATCAGCGGGTAGACCGCATGCAGTTCGCGTCCCTTGTCGTCGGGGTAGTGCACGCCGCTGACCCCGAGGCACAGCTCGAACCGCAGCCCGGGATCGTCGCGCAGCGCCTGCGCCACCGCGGGCAGCCGCTCGCGCCGCACCTCGAGTGTGAGTTCGTCGCGGTAGACCACCACCCGCTCGATCGACTCTGCGTAGCCGTCGTCGCCGAGGGCCGCGGCCAGCGTGTCGACGACCTCGTCGAAGAAGCCGCCGTAGGGGCGAGGTGAGCTACCAGGCAGCTCCACCGAGCGGACGAGGCGTCCGTAGCCCGAGGTGTCACCGGAGCCCTTGGCCCCGAACATGCCGCGGCGAACCCCGATGACCTCGGGCGGATCGATGTCAGCCTGCGAACCGGACTGCGGGCCGGTGCCGCTCTCGCTCATCTCAGCAAACCCTTGAGCTCGATGGTCGGTGTGACCGAAAGGGCGGCCTTCTCAGCTTCGCGGATCGCCTCCTCGCGGTGAACGCCGAGCGGCATCTCTTGAATCTTGTCGTGCAGCTTGAGGATTGCGTGCAGCAACATCTCGGGCCGCGGCGGGCATCCGGGTAGATAGATGTCGACCGGGACGACGTGGTCAACCCCCTGCACGATCGCGTAGTTATTGAACATGCCGCCCGAGGAGGCGCAGACACCCATCGCGAGCACCCACTTGGGCTCGGCCATCTGGTCGTAGATCTGGCGCAGCACCGGCGCCATCTTCTGGCTGACCCGGCCTGCGACGATCATCAGGTCGGCCTGTCGCGGCGTTGCCGAGAACCTCTCCATGCCGAAGCGCGAGATGTCGAAGCGCGGACCGGCCGTCGCCATCATCTCGATCGCACAGCAGGCCAGGCCGAACGTCGCGGGCCACAGCGAGCCCTTGCGGATGTAGCCGGCGACCTTCTCGACCGTCGACAGCATGATTCCGCCGGGCAGCTTCTCTTCTAGTCCCATGCCAGACCTCCCCGCCGCCACACGTATGCGTAGGCCACGAACACCACCACCATGAAGAGCAGCATCTCTACCAGCGCAAACAGGCCGAGATTGTCGAAGGCGACCGCCCACGGATAGAGGAACACGATCTCGATGTCGAAGATGATGAACAGCATCGCGGTCAGGTAGTACTTGATCGGGAAGCGCTGGCCCGCCGAGTGCGCACTTGCCAGCTCGGGGACTGGCTCGATGCCGCACTCGTAGGCCTCGAGTTTGGAGTGGTTGTAGCGCCTGGGGCCGACCAGCAGAGCAATGCCGATCGAGCCGACGGCAAATACCGCTGCGATCGCGCCGAGTATCAATATCGGGGTGTACAAATCCATGCCGAGCAAACGCTCCCTCGCTGGGCTGTCGATGTGAGCTTACCCACACCCTAGCGGGCCTAGCGATCAGCGCCACACGTTGGGGTTAGTATGGCTAAGATCACATTTTCGCGTTGTCGGCATGCCGCGAACGGGCAAGTGCGCCAGCGAGTTTGGTGATTTCAGCTATTGCACTGGCGCGCGGAGCAGCGTCACCACGGCGTCGCCCAACCGGATCGGGTCGATCGGGTGGGGCACCGCGGCCTCGGCGCGCGACCAGTTGGCAAGCCAACGGTCGTCCGGGCGCCCGGTGAGAACGAGGACCGGTGGGCAGTCGGCGATCTCGTCCTTGAGCTGTTTGGCGATTCCCATGCCCCCTACCGGTGTGGCCTCCCCGTCGAGGATCACGAGATCGAATCCGCCCTCATCCATCTGCCGGATCACCATCGGGCCCGTCGCGATCTCGACGTACGTCAGCTCGGGCAAATCCGGGTGCACGCGTTTCCCGAGCGCCAGTTGTACCTGCTCTCGGGTCCTGGGGTTGTCGCTGTAGACGAGGACCCGCAGCGGCGATGGCTCGACCATGCGCCCGATCGTACGGCTAGCCGGTGCGTCGGAACACGAGGTCACCCGAGATCGTCACGTTGTCGGTGATCATGCCCATCATGTTGCCGTCGACGCCGAAGTTCTGTCGGTTGATCGTCGCCTTCGTCGCGAGCCGCATGCCGCCGTCGCCCACCGGCGTCACCTTCGTCTTCAGCTCCATCGGCTTCGTGGTGCCCTTGACGGTCACCTGGGCGCGTAGAACGACGGTGTCGACGTCCACGGCATCCGCCCCACTGACGACGACGCTGATGTCCGGGAACCTCTCGGCCTCAAAGAAATCGGCCGAACGCAGATGCTCGTCGCGCTTGCCGATACCGGTGCGCAGCGATGCCGTCTTGATGTCGAGGCGACCGGAAACCGTTTGCGGGGCGGCGACTTGGCCCTCGCCGCTGAACTCGGTGAAGCGGACCTTGACGGGCATCACTCCCCACAGCGACTTACTCGTGGCCGTGAGGGCGGATTGGTCGGTGAGCACGGTCCAGGTCCCGGCCGATGCCGGATCACTGAAAAATTCGCTGAGGCTTGCCATGTCGTCTCCTGTCAGTTCGTCGACTCCAGCAGCGGGGCCATCTCTGCGGGGTCGAAATACTCGTCGATTCGGGTGATCAGTGCGTCTGGCCCCACCTTGATAACGATGCAGACGCGCATATGGATCGAATTGCCGTTGCGTCCGTTGGCGTGCAGGACGTGCTGCTGCACGAATCCTCCGTCAAAGAACTGCCGATCGAGGACCTCGTAACGCCGATCGGTGGTCGCGTTGATGAACCAGTCGATGATCCGCGCCGCCCTCTCCTTCGCGCTGTCTTTCGTGTCGCCCGAATGCCAAACCAGCACGTCGTCGCCGAACAGCTGCTTCACGGTGGCGATGTCGCTGTTGGCGATCGCCTCGAAGAGCCGATCGGCGACGTCGACCGTCGATGACGTGATGGACATGCCTTGTTCTCCCTTGACCTAAAGCCCGGTTGAGGTAGGAACCTGGATCGCATGGACTCCACCCCCACCTTCTCCCGATTCGACAACGCCTACAAGACCCGCACCGCGCCGTGGGTGATCGGCGAGCCACAACCCGCGATCGTCGAGATCGAACGCGCCGGCTGGGTGCGCGGCAAGGTACTGGACGCCGGTTGTGGAACCGGTGAGCACACGATCTTGCTTACCCGATTGGGTTACGACGTACTCGGTGTCGACGCCGCGCCGACCGCGATCGAGCAGGCCCGCGCGAACGCGGCCGACAAGGGCGTCGACGCCCGCTTCGAGGTCGCCGACGCGATGAACCTCGATGGCGACGCGACCTACGACACCGTCCTCGACAGCGCGCTGTTCCATATTTTCGACGACACCGACCGGCCTCGGTATATCGCGAGCCTGCACGCCGTGTGCAAGCCGGAAGCGCTGGTCCATGTGCTGGCGTTGTCGGACAAGGGCCGCGGATTCGGCCCCGAGGTCAGCGAGAGCGTCATCCGCGAGGCGTTCGGCGACGGCTGGGTGCTCGAGGCGCTCGACGAGACGATCTATCGCGGTGTCGTCCAGGAGGCGCATGTCGAGGCCCTCGGGCTGCCGGTCGGAACCGTGGTCGACGAGCCCGCCTTCCTCGCCCGCGTTCGCCGCCAGTGAGCGATTTCGGTGCGTCGGCGGTCGCTGAACGATCGTGCGCGCACCGAAATCGCTACGAGTCCGCATAGCCGGGGTGGGCCACGTCGAGCCGTCGGCGCACGATCGTGCGCAGGCTTGCGAGCACCGCGTGGGGCCGATCGTCGAGCTCGCCGGCGCGAATGGCGATCGCGAGCGCCCGTTCGTCCGGGTAGCCCAGGGCATCGAGCGCGTCCGCGACGTCGGCGGCCGGTCCGTCGAGTAGTTCGCGTTCGACGATGCGCAGCGCGTTGGCGGCGACGCGCGCGTGAAAGTTGACAGGTCCATCAGTGGCGCCGCGCACGTCGTTGTCGAGAAAGTCGGCGACGGCCGCGACCAGTTCGGCTGCCGTCGGCCGCCCGTACAGCCCGGTCATCTCGGACCACCTCCCGTCAACAGATCCAGCACATCCCATTCGGTCTCGGCGACGCGGCGACCGATCGCCGCCAATTCGACCGACGGGTTCACACCCGACAGATGTCGCTCGGCCTGGAATCGACAGATGACACCCCACCTCAGGGTGGCCACGGTCAGCCACCAGCGGAACACGTCGCGGTCCAGTGTCGTTCCCGCAGCCGCTTCGTATGCGGCCAAGAAGCTTTCGACACTGCCCAGGCCACCGGCGCCGAGTTCTTCGGACGCTCCGAAGCGCCAGGCCCGGATGCAGAACCACGCCAGATCCTCGTACATCTCGCCGGTGTGGACCAGCTCCCAGTCCAGGACGGCCGCCAATCCGTTCTCGTCGACGATCAGATTGCCCATCCGGAAATCACCGTGCACGAGGACGTGCGGCGACGGCGACGGTCGATTCGCCGACAACCAGCGAAACGCCCATTCGAACGTCGCTGTGGTGTCGCCCATTTCGTCGAGACGGTCCCGCCATTCGCCGAGTTGGTCGGATTCGGTCAGGCCCACACCGGAGGGGTCGGCGCGGTGGATGGCGGCCAGCGCCTGTGCGCACTGCTCGAGCAATCGCGCCCGGCCCCCGTCGTCAAGTGTGCGATAGATCCGCCGCACGATCGTCTCGCCGGCGATCGCATCGCAGATCAGATACGGATTTCCCAGTGCTGCAATCGAATTGGCAGCGGTCACGATGTGGGGGACAGGTGCGCCCGCCGCGGCGGCCCGCCGTTGCACCGCTGCTTCCAGCTCCATGCTGGCGTGGATGTCGTCTGGCGGCCCGGTGCGCAGGATCAATGCTCGCCGGCCATCTGACACGGCGTCGAAGGCCCACGTGGTTCTGCTGGCTCCGCCGGTCAGCTCGCGCAGGTTCTCGACGACGACGTCGCCGAGCTCCGGCCGCAGTATCGCTTCGAGCTGTTCCTTCACTTGCGCCCGAACCCGAAGAGCCGCTGCGCCACGCGGCGGATCTGGATCTCTTCGGCTCCCTCGGTGATCCGGTAGCGGCGGTGATGACGATAGATGTGCTCCATCGGTTCGTGGCGGCTGTAGCCGACGCCACCGAGCACCTGCATCGCCCGGTCGGCCGCCTCGCACACGAGCCGGTTGGCGCGATAGTTGGCCATCGACACCTTGTCGGAGACCTCCATATGGTGGTTGCGGTCCAGTTCGGACGCCGCATACCGAACCAGCAGCCGCACCATCTGCGCTTCCGTCTGCAGCTCGACCAGCGGCCACTGCACCGCCTGGTTCACCGACAGCGGCTTGCCGAACACGATGCGGTTGTTGGCGTAGTCGACGGCGCGGTCGATGCAGTGCTGCGCGGCGCCCAGGCTGCTGGCGGCTTGTCGAATCCTGTTCTCGTGCAGAAATGTCTGGCCGACCTCCAGCCCGCGGTCGACTTCCCCCAGCACCGCGTCGATAGGAACTCGAACGTCCTTCAGTTCGACCTCGCCGTGGTCGGTGGGCATGTTGAAGGTCCACCAGTAGTAGGGCACCGTGAAGCCCGGCGCGTCCGTCGGGACCAGGAACGCGGTGATGCCGCGGGCCTGGCCCGGTTCCCCGGAGGTGCGGGCGAAGACGAGGTCGTGGGTCGCGCGGTGCACTCCGGTGTTGAACCGCTTGGCGCCGTTGATGATCCACTCGTCACCGTCGGCGACGGCGGTGGTCTCGAGCCAGGTGGCGTCCGACCCGTGATCGGGCTCGGTCAACCCGAACGCCATGGACCGCGTGCCGGTCAGCATCGCCTCGATCCATTCGGCCTTCTGAGCGTCGGTGCCGAACCGGTCCATCATGATGACCTGCGGGAAGTTCCCGACGATCGACGACTCGTCCTGCAGGTCGTTGTGCAGTCCGAGCCCCTTGTGCGCCAGGTGCTCCCGGATGACGGCCATGTCGATGTTGGAGCCGTCCCTCCCGCCGAATTGCGACGGCAGCCCGTAGCGCAGCCAGCCCGCCGCATCCGCGCGCCTGCGCATCTCGCCGAGCAGGTCCTCCCATTCCCGTCGCGGAATGCCACCGTTCTCCCAGTCGGTGCGGGCGTACTCCCGCCGCTGGTCGAAGTACTGCATGTTCTCGCGTTCCAGAGGCTTGATCTCGTCCTCGATGAACGCGTCCATCTCGGCGAGCAGGCCCGGAAGATGTTCCGGGAGGGCAAAATCCACATTGACTCCTTTGATAGCTCTAGAACCCGTACAGCGTCTTCTTCCAAATCCTCGACAGCGTGGCGATCGCGTCCTCATCACTGACCTCCAGCCCGAGACCAGATGGCCCGACGAAGACGGTGGTGAAGTTCTCGAACAACAGCGCGATCGCGGCCGCGGTGTGTTCGGGATCCAGTTCGGAACCGTAGCCCTGTTCCTGCGCCCGGCGCACGGATGCGGCGACGATGTCGATGCCGAACCGGCGGAACTCGTTCTGCACCGCCGCGAAACGCGGTTGCGTCGCCGCGAGCTGGGCGACAGCGATCATGATGCCGATGTTCTGCTTGAACAGGTTCCAATAGCCGGTCACCACTTCGCGGAAGAACGTATCGTCCTCCGGCGAGTCCGGCAGTTCGACACTCAGACCCGACGGTGCGACCACCTGGTGCAGGAAGGACTGTGCGAGCACGGCCAGCAGGTCTTCCTTGTCTGCGAAGTAGCGGTAGAACGCGGCGGGCGATTTACCGGCCGCCGAGGTGATGTCACCCAGCGTGGTGCCGTGGAAGCCGCGCTCGGCGAAGAGTTTCCGGGCAGCCTGCTCGATGGCCTCCCTGGTCTGGCGGCCCTTGGCGCTCAGCGTCTCGGCTGGCACGGCTACGTGCCGAGAATCCGGTCGCCGACGCGCAGCAGAGAGCTCGGCAGGGGGTGCCCGACGGCAGTCTGCGCGACGCCGGCTGCGGCGATGGCCGCCTGCAGGTCGACGTCGGTTCCAATCCCGCTGTCCCGCAGGAGATAGACCAGGTCCTCCAAGGCGATGTTGCCGCTGGCGCCAGGCGCGAACGGGCACCCGCCGAGTCCGCCGACCGACGCGTCCAGCCGGGTGATACCGGCGACGACCGCGGCGTACGCGCTGGCCAGACCCGCCCCGCGGGTGTTGTGGAAGTGTGCGCCCAACGGGATGTCGCCGATCTGCGGCCGCACGAGCGTGACCAGATCGCTGACGCGCCGCGGAGTGGCGGTGCCGATGGTGTCGGCGATCGCGACGCGGTCAACGCCGTTGACGCAGGCGGCCGCCACGATGTCCAGCACACGCTGCGGCGGGGTCGGGCCGTCGAACGGGCAGTCCCACGCGGTGGCGATGATGACCTCGACGGTGACGCCGCTGTCGTGAGCGATCGCGACGATCTCGGGGATCTGCGCGGTGGCTTCCGCGGTGGACCGGCCGACGTTGGAGCGGCTGTGGCCGTCGGCGGCGGACACCACGTACTCGATCGAACCCAGACCCGCGGCGATCGCGCGCTTGGCGCCGTTGGGACTGGCCACCAGCGCCGAGAATTCGATGCCGGGAAAGTTGTGCAGCTCGGCGGCCAGTTCTGCGGCGTCGGCGAGTGCGGGCACCTTCGACGGTGAGACGAACGCCGTCGCCTCCATCTCCTTCACCCCCGTGGCGGCGACAGCGGCGAGCAGTTCGAGCTTGGCCGCCAACGGAATCGGGTCCTCGATCTGCAGCCCGTCACGCAGCGAGACGTCGCGGATATCCACATGTTTCGGCAGTGCGGTCATAGCACGCCCTCCTCTCGCAGCCTGGCCAGCTCGGCATCGCTGCGACCGAGCAGGCCGCCGTAGATCTCGTCATTGTGCTGGCCGGGCCGCGCCGAACCGGCACTGCGGATGGTGCCCGGCGTATCCGACAACACCGGTACCACCCCCGGGCCCTTGACGTTTCGCCCTACGCGTTCGTCCCAGTGGTCGGCGATCATCCCGCGGGCCTGCAACTGCGGATCCTCGACCACCTCGGCGACGGTGTTGATCGGTCCGCTGATCACCCCGGCTTCGGAAAGGGTGGCGATGATGTCGGCGGGCTTACGGGCGGCCGCCCATTCGCCGATGATCCTGTCGAGCTCATCCTGATTGCGTCCGCGGGCAACGTGATTGACGAATCGGTCGTCGGTGGCAAGCTCGGGCTGTTCCATCGCGGCGCAGAGCCTGCGGAACACGGTGTCCTGATTCGCCGCGATGACGACCCAGCTGCCGTCGGCGGTGGGATAGATGTTGGACGGGGCGATACCCTCCAGCCGGGTGCCCGACGGGCCGCGGATCACCCCGCCGACGTCGTAGTCGGGAATAGTGGATTCCTGTACGGCGAGGCAACTTTCGGTGAGTGCGGCGTCGACGACCTGACCCTCACCGGTGACGGAGCGTCGATACAGCGCTGCCATTGCGCCCTGGGCGGCGAACATGCCGGCCAGGCTGTCGCCGAGCGACAGCGCAAGGCGCGGGGGCGGGCCGCCGGGAAAGCCGTTCATGTGCCGCAGACCGCTGGCAGCCTCAGCGACCGACGCGTAGCCGGCCTTGTGCGCTTCCGGACCCGTCTGCCCGTATCCGGACACCCGCACCAGGATGATGCCCTTGTTGCGTTGGCGCAGCACGTCGTAGCCGAGGTTCCACTTCTCCAACGTGCCGGGGCGGAAGTTCTCCACGATGATGTCGGAGCGCTCGACGAGGTCGAGGAACAGCTCGCGGCCGGCGTCCTCACGCAGGTTCAGGGTGACGGCCTTCTTGTTGCGCGCGTGCACGGTCCAGAAGAAGTGGTGGCCGTCGAGTTCGGCCTGCCCCCAGGTGCGCAGCGGGTCGGGCGCTCCCGGTGGTTCGACCTTGATCACCTCGGCGCCCATGTCACCGAGCAACCGGCCCGCGAACGGTCCCGAGATCAGCGTGCCGACCTCGATGACCCGAATCCCGTCGAGCGGGCCGGTGACGCTCATGTGGCGAACCCGTGCCTCTGCAGCCAGTCCGTGCAGATGCCGACGGCCTCGCGCAGCGTCCCGCGCTGGTCCGGTCCGGAGTAGTAGTGGTTGGCGCCGGGGATCTCGTGCATCTCCTTGTCAGGATGCCCGATCGCTTCGTAAAGCCTGCGGGTGTGGCTCGGGGTGCAGGCGTCGTCGGCGAGGTTGCCGATGACCAGCGCGGGCACGGCGATGTCGGGGCCGGCACTGACCGCATCGCCGTTGGCGTCGTCGTAGCTCCATTGCGACAGCCAGCTGCGCAGCGTGCAGAACCGGGCCAGCCCAACGGGGCTGTTGTTCACCACCTGAGGATCTCCCAGATAGCACTGGCCGGGGGTGCGTTCGTTCGGATCGACGGTGGGATCGAGCCAGCGGGGATCCGCCATGGTGCCGTGCACGACGAACGCGAACTCGTCCTCCGGCCGGCCCTGCGCTTTCAACTCGGCGAGTTTCTCCTTGACCCACTTGGTGATTCGGCGGTTGCGGGCGATCTGGGCCGCGCGGTAGCGCTCCAGGAACTCCGTGGAGTACGGCGGCTGGTTCGGATTGTCCGGGTTGTAGAGGTCCAACTCGGGGTCGCGCTTGGATGGGTCGGACTCGTCGAGGATCGAGGCGTCCAGCCATTCGGTCATCGTGCCGTGACGGCTGATATGCGCGGCGAGCAGCATGATCCCGTCGGCGGGGATCAGGCCGAGCTTGGTGAGGTCGGGCCCGTCGCCGGACGGGCTGGCCGTTACGGTCGGGTGCTGCGCCTGTTGTTGGTAGAACACCGACAGCGAGCCGCCGCCGCTCCAGCCGGCGAGCACCACCTTCGGGTACCCCAGCCGGTTCTTGGCGTCCTTGATGCACTCGCCGAGGTCCTCGACCACCTTCTCCATCAGCAGCGCGGAGTCCGTGCCGCGGAAACGGCTGTTGCAGTAGATGACGTGATGGCCCGCGCGGGCAAGGGCGTTCATCATCGGCAGGTACGCACCCCCGCCGATGGGATGCATGAACACCAGCACCGTGTCGGACGGCTTGTCCTTGGGCCGCAGCAGATGGCTTTCCAGGATCACGAGCTCGGCGACACCGCCGTAGACGTCGCGAACTCCCGAATTGTTCTGGTAGGCAACCAGATAGGGGATTCGATCGTATTCGTACTTCACCGCGGTGGTCATCAGTGCTCGTGTTTCTTCGCGCAAGCGTCCCCTGCCCTCCGGGCGTGGGCCCACATCAGTGCTGCCCCAGGTCGTTGGCCAGTACTTCTTCTGACGGAATGAGGCGGCGACGGGTGTCGATGGCGATCACCGACCAGTCCACCTTGTCGTAGTCGTCGAACTTGCGACGCGCACGCTCGCGGGCCTTCTCAGGAGCCCCGTGGTGAACCCCTTGCGGTGCATGGGATACCAGGCCGGGTGGCATCGGTATGCCGTAGAGCGATCCGCCGTGGAAGAACGCGATCTCGTCGTAGTCGACGTTGCGGTGATACCACGGTGTGCGTTCGGTGCCCGGCACGCTTTCGGCGGGTTTGGGCAGGAAGTTCATGACGTAGACGCCGGTGGCCTCCATGAACAAATGCACGGTCGGTGGCAGATGCACGCTGTTCGAGGTCACCACGTTGTAGTCCTCGATGTTGAAGGTGAAGGCGAAGTTGTCGCCGCGCCACCCCTCCACATCCAGCGGATTGTGCTGGTAGAAAAGAGAAGTCGTCCCAACCCCATTCATCGGGGAGTGGATCAGCCGGACCTCGTACTCTCCGTTGTTCTGCGGGCCGTCGCCGGTATCGATCGGCGACGCCTCCGGAATGATGGCCTGCGACGGGTCGAACGGGAAGTGACGTCCCAGATAGCCCGGCGACGGCACCCGGAACTCGTCGGTGGCCTGGATCATCAACAGCGTCGACTCCTCGTCGGGCACCTGACGGAAGGTGCACGCCTTCGGTATGTAGACCCAGTCGCCCTCGCGATAGCGCAGTGGTCCGAACTCGGTTTCCAACAAACCCGAGCCCTTGTGCACGAAGCTGAGCAGATCCCCGTCGACGTAGCGGACGTAGAAAGGCATCGGCTCGGTGCGCCGCGACAACAGGACAAGGCAATCGGCATTGCTGAACATCAGCAGCGGGCCGCCCGCCGCGTCGCTGGCGTCGCTGGGTTTGAGCTCCGAGGACAGCACGTCGACGGGTCGCAGCGGGCCGACTGACCGGTACGCCGTCGGGTCGTTGCGGCGATACATGTTCGCGGTGCGGCCGGTGAACCCGCCGCGGCCGAGCTCGTCGTCTTTCAGCCCGTCCAGGTCGGCGTGCAGGCGCCGGGGGGTTCGGCCTTTTCGCAGGTGGACAAAGGATTCCATGGTGTCTCCATCGACAAATGGGCGATCCAAACTAAAACTGATGTTAGTTTTACTTCTGCTGCGGGGTCAACCCTCGAGATCGACCCTGATGGTCAACAGATTCGTGCCGAACGTGCGCACTCCGAAGCTGTTGAATTTCGGCAGCGAGCGCAGCCGCTCATGCGGATCGTCGTCGGGCACGAGATGGGCTGTACCGCTGTGCCACTTGCCCTTGAGTCTGACGCGGACCGCCGGATTGGCCTGGATGTTCTTGACGTACTGCGACTTGTCGCCGAACTCCGAGACAAACCAGAACTGGTCACCGATGCGGCTGCCGTCCAACGGCGTTCTGCGGGGCTCACCCGACTTCCGCCCCGTCGTCTCCAGCAGCGTCTGGAACGGCATCAGCCGCATCAGCGGATTGGCGACGTTCTTCTGAAAGACAGTGGTGATCCGGTCGCGTAGCTCGGCCATTGGACTTCTCCTTCCTGGTCACACCATCGCGGTGCGCGAGACCTTCATCCCCAGTGTGAGCGCCCCGGCGAGTTCGCGACTGGTGTCGTAATCGAACACCACATGACCGGCGAGGACATCGACGTCGCGCTTGAAGCGCTGCAAGGGATTGTTCGTGAAATGCGCGCTGGCGCCGGACGCTTCGAGCAGGTGGGCGATCACCGCCCGCGACTCATGCACGATGTGCGCGGCCGCGAGCCGCGCCTCGCCACGCACCGGCCGCGGCGCGGGCTCGCCCGAGGCGACGACGGACTCGAGGTCAGCGACCGTGTCGGCGAGCAGCCCGCGCAGCGCTCGCAGGCGTACCCGCGCCTCGCCGAGCCGTGCCTGTGCGAGGGGTTTGTCCCTCTGTGCGATGCCCTCGTAGGCGAGGATGCGCTCGCCGAGCCGTTCGGCGTAGATGTCGGCGACGCGCTCGGCGCTGCCCAGCGCCGGCATCGCCGCCAACAGCGACAGGGCAGGCACCATCGGCCATCTATAGGTATCGGCGTCGTGCAGTCCCGCGCCGGGGGCGGTGCCGGAATAGATGTCGGCGACCCGGACGAGCCGGTGATGGGGGACGAAGGCGTCGTTGATGACGACGTCGTCGGAGCCGGTGGCCCGCATACCGTCGGTGTGCCAGACGTCCTCGATGCGGACGTCGGAGATGGGCAGCAGTGCCAACGCCGGATAGATGGCGGCCGGATCTTCCTCGGGGCCGCACAAAGCGCCCACCATGATCCAATTGCCGTCCCGCACGCCCGTGGCCCACGACCACCGGCCACTCAGTCGGATGCCGTCGCCTGCCGGAACTCCGCGACCTGTCGGCGCCAGGGGCGCGGGTGCGAGGAACGGACGCGTGGCGAACGCCTCCTCCTGAGCGCGCTCGTCGAACAGCGCGAGCATCCAGTTGTGCAGTGCGTAGAAGCCGATGGTCCATGCGCTCGACGTGCAGCCGTGCGCCATCCGCCGGACCGGATCCAGAATGGCCGGCCACTCGGCCTGCTGACCACCGAAGCGGGCAGGGACCAGTAGTTCGGTGAACCCCGACGCGGTGAGGTCGGCGACGGTGTCAGCGGGTAGCCGGCGCAAATGCTCGGCCTCCTGAGCGCGCTCACCCAAGCGGGCGACGAACTCGGGAGTGATGCCCGGGGTGGTAGCGACCGCGGTCATGGCGGCGACGCTACCATACTTTTTAGTACGGTAATCGCTCATCGAAACCGCACCGATCGCGGATCGACCCGCCCCGAAATCGGAGTTTTGTAGAGGAAGTGCGAGTGGGCGTCACCAAAAGTCGGATTTCGGCGCGTTGAGACTCACCCGCCGCAGATCAGCGGGCCAGCATGATGTCGAGGAAGCGTTCCCGCTGTGCAGCCCCCGCCGAAGCGGGTTGTGGCCCAGACAGATGGAGGAACCCGATTCCGGCGGCGAACGTGGCGTTCGCACGCAATTCAGCCTCTTCGCGGTCGAACCCGTCGTCGAGGAACGCCTGACGCACGGCTCCCACGACGCGCCGGTCTGCGGCACGCACGCTGGCCGCGACGGCCTCGTCGGTGCGGGCCCACTCGCGCATCGCGCGTTCGAGCGTCCAGTGTCGAGCGTCGACCAGGGTCGTCATCATTTGCGAGAGCCGCTGCCGGGGCGCGACGTCGTTCGACGTTCCGAAGTGGCGCCGTTCCTCGTCCCTCGAGGCACCCCACGCGTCGACAAGCGCCATGCGATAGGTCGCGATATCGGCGAAATGCCAGTAAAAGCTGCCTTTAGTCACCCCGAGGCGGCTGCACAACCGGTCGACCTTGAGCGACTTGATGCCCTCTTCGGCGAGGACCGCATAGCCCGCCTGGATCCAGTCGTCCACGGCCAGGCGGGCGGCACGAGCCTTTGCCATGCCTCCCAGCCTACGACGCAAACGGCCGGTCACGCAGGTGTGGACTTCACGCAGAATGCTCGCAGGAAACTCGCCGACGAGGCCGGTCGGACTTTCTCCCGTCCTGGTCACATGCTTTACTGCTCACGCGACAACTGAAATTTTCTCGGTCCGCTCAATGGCCACCCGGGTTCAGTCGAGCGGGCACAGCGACACAGCGGAAACTATGCTGTGTCGCTGATGGCGATCGCTCGATCGTGGGAAAACGCGGAAACCGGAAGATGGATGGGTTTGCAGTATGAGCTTCGTTGACAAGTTTCGAGGTCCCTGGGGACGCCGGCTCGCTATCGCTGCCGTAGCGGCAGCGCTGCTACCGGGCGTGGTCGGTCTCACCGGGCAATCAGCCACCGCGGAGGCCTTCTCCCGGCCGGGCTTGCCGGTGGAGTACCTCATGGTCCCCTCGCCGTCGATGGGCCGCGACATCAAGGTCCAGTTCCAGAAGGGCACCGGCTCCAAGGCGGTGTACCTCCTTGACGGCCTGCGTGCCCGAGACGACTTCAACGGCTGGGACCTCGAGACCCAGGCGTTCGAGTGGTACTACGACACGCCGTTGTCGATCATCATGCCGGTCGGCGGCCAGTCCAGCTTCTACAGCGACTGGTACAAGCCGGCATGCGGCAAGGCCGGCTGCCAGACCTATAAGTGGGAGACGTTCCTGACGAGCGAGCTGCCGCAGTGGCTCTCCTCTGAGCGGGGTGTGTCCACCACGGGTAACGCCGCCGTCGGACTGTCGATGGCCGGCAACTCGGCGATGATCCTCTCGGTCTATCACCCCCAGCAGTTCATCTACGCCGGATCGCTGTCGGCGTTCCTCAACCCGTCCGAGGGCCAGTGGCCGTTCCTGATCAACATGGCCATGGGTGACGCGGGCGGCTTCAAGGCCAACGACATGTGGGGCCCGACCGAGGACCCGAACAGTGCGTGGAAGCGCAACGACCCGATGGTGCAGATCCCGGCGCTGGTGGCCAACAACACCCGCCTGTGGGTCTACTGCGGTAACGGCAAGCCCAACGAGCTCGGTGGCGGCGACCTGCCCGCGACGTTCCTCGAGGGTCTGACGATCCGGACCAACGAGACGTTCCGCGACAACTACATCGCCGCGGGCGGCAAGAACGCCGTGTTCAACTTCCCGCCGAACGGCACGCACAGCTGGGGCTACTGGGGTCAGCAGCTTCAGGAGATGAAGCCCGATCTGATCTCGCACCTCGGCAGCTAGACGCAAGTCGCAAGGTCCCCGATGCACTCGGCTCGCCCGAGTGATCGGGGACTTTTGCGTTCCCCTACTCCCCAGCTTGCGCGTGGGCCCATCGGTGTGGGCCCAGGCAGAATGAGTTGCATGTCTGAAGTCAACGCGCTCGTCGCACACCAGGATGCCGAGGGATCGATCGCCCTCAAGCACGAGATTGTCGATCTGTCCTTCCTGCCGGACGGCGACGTGCAGATCGCCGTCGAGTACTCGGGAATCAACTACAAGGACGCCCTGGCGATCACGCCCAGGGGGGGCGTGGCGCGGGGGTATCCGCTGATTCCCGGCATCGACGTCGCCGGAACGGTGACCGCGAGCACGTCGTCCGACTTCGCCGTCGGCGACCGCGTCGTCGCCCACGGATACGACATCGGCACCGGCCGCCACGGCGGTTACGCCGACACGGCCCGCTACCCGGCTGAGTATCTCGTGAAGCTCGACGAGCTGACGACGGCTGAGGCCGCGGCGATCGGGACGGCGGGATTCACTGCGGCCATGAGCGTCAACGCGATTCGCGCAGCGGGTGTGCAGCAGGCCGACGGCCCGATTCTTGTCACCGGCGCGACCGGGGGCGTGGGCAGCGTCAGCGTCGACCTGCTCGCAGGCCTCGGGTACGAGGTCATCGCGTCGACCGGTAAGTCCGAGGCCCACGACTGGCTGATGGCGCTGGGCGCCACGCAGGTGATCGGACGGCTGCCCGCCGAGGGTGAGAAGGTGCGGCCGCTGGGCAAGTCGCAATGGGCGGGCGTCGTCGACAGTGTCGGCGGTGACACGCTCGCTTACGCGTTGAGCACGCTGAATTACGGTGGCACAGCCGCGATTTCAGGCCTCGCACGGTCGGCGGACCTGCCGACGACGGTGATGCCGTTCATCCTGCGCGGCGTCACGCTGGCCGGCATCGACTCGGTGCAGCTACCGATCGGCGCGCGCCGCGACGTGTGGCGTCAGCTCGGCGGCGAGCTCAAGCCACGACATCTGCGCGAGATCACCAAGGATGTCTCGGTGCTCGACGCTCCGGAAACGCTGCGCACCATCGTCGGCGGCGGGGTTACCGGCCGAACGCGCGTCGTCGTGCACGACGGGTTCTAATCTTCCGCCGAACGTGGGTTACCCGCACGCAAAAGGCGGTTGGAGCGTGTATCAAGCCCACTCTCGGCGCAGCAAGAAGTTACTTCAGTTCGGCCGACGAGAGGCCCAGCAGCCGCCGAGCCACCACCAGCTGCTGAATCTGCTGCGTGCCCTCGAAGATGTCGAGGATCTTGCTGTCGCGGGCCCACTTCTCCAGCAGCGACTGCTCGGAATAGCCGACGGTGCCTGCCAATTCGACTGCCTTGAGGGTGATGTCGCTGGCGACGCGGCCGGCCTTGGCCTTGCCCATCGACGCTTCTTTGGAGTTGGGGATGTTGTTGTCGGCCTGCCATGCCGAGCGCACCATCAGCAGATACGCCGACTCCCAGTCCGATTCCATCCGCAGGAACTCCGCGGCCGGCGCGCTCTGCGCGTGTGCGGGCTTGTCGTAGGAGATCTCCACACCAGCGGAGGTGAGGGTCTTGCGCAGCTCCTCTAGTGCGGCGCGGGCGATGCCGACGGCCATCGCGGCCACCACAGGACGGGTGTTGTCGAAGGTCTCCATGACCCCGGCAAAGCCCTTCTCCACCTGAATCTCTGGGCTGCCCAGCAGATTCTCTTTGGGAATGCGTGCGTTCTCGAAGCGAATCGCCGCGGTGTCGGAGGCCTTGATACCGAGCTTGTCCTCGAGGCGCTCGACGGTCACGCCGGGGTGTTCGCGCGGCACGATGAACGACTTGATCGCCGCGCGGCCCAGCGACTTGTCCAACGTCGCCCACACGACGATATGCGTGGCCCGCGATCCCGCAGTGACATAGATCTTCTCGCCGTTGATGACGTACTCGTCACCGTCGAGCTTCGCCGTGGTTGTCACCGCGGCCGAGTCGGAGCCGAAGCCCGGCTCGGTGATGGCCATCGCGGCCCACACATCCTTGCCGAGCTCGTCGAGTTGTTCGCGGGTGGCCACGCTGGAGATCGCGGCGTTGCCGAGGCCCTGGCGCGGCACGGACAGCATCAAAGCCACGTCGCCCCAACTGATTTCCATCACGTTGAGCACGGCCGACATGTTGGCGCCGTTGTGGTTGGACTCTTTGGCCTCGCCGGCAGCGAAGGCTTCTGCGCCCGCGAACGCGATGGCGTTGGCCTGCGAGATGCCCTCGAAGAGCGTGGCCAGCGTATCGAGCTCGACGGGGTATTCGTGCTCGCGCAGATCCCACTTGCGCGAGATCGGCCGCAGCATCTCGGCGGCGCCCTGATGCGCCTTCTCGATCACCGCTTCGAGTTTCTTCGGCAGTTCCAGATTGATTGCCATGATTGATCTTTCGCTAGGTCTAGATGACTCGGCTAGATGACGACGACGCCCTCGGCGACACCGATCGCACGAAGATCGCGGTACCAGCGCTCGACGGGGTGTTCCTTGGTGTAGCCGTGGCCGCCGAGCAGCTGCACACCGTCCAGCCCGATCTGCATGCCCTTGTCGGTGCCGAGCTTCTTGGCCAGCGCCGCTTCGCGCGCGAACGGCAGGCCCTGGTCGGCGCGCGACGCACCGCGCCAGGTGATCAGCCGCAAACCGTCGAACTCGATCGCCATGTTCGCGCACATGAACGCCACCGCCTGCCGATGCGCGATGGGCTCACCGAATGCGTGGCGCTCCTTGACATATGGCACCACGTAGTCGAGCACCGCATGCGACGTGCCGACGGCCAGCGCAGCCCAGCCGAGCCGCGACAGCGCAATGGCCTCCGAGTAATCCTCCTCGGTGGCGCCGTCCTCGCCGAGACGCGCCGACAACGGCACGGTGACCCCGTCGAGCTCGACCTGTCCGAGCGATGCCCCCCGAATGCCCATGCTCGGATCGGCCGTCACGGAGATGCCCTGCGACGACGACTCGACGATGAACAGCGTCGGCCTTCCGTTGAGTTGTGCTGCCACGATGAACAATTCGGCGTTCGCGGCGGCGGGCACGAGTGACTTGACGCCGTCGAGCCGGTATCCGCTCGGTGTGCGCACCGCCGTCGTCTTCAGCGCGGTCGGGTCGAAAAGAGGTTGCGGTTCGGAGATCGCCACGCACGCCTGGGGCACGTTCTCGCCCGCGAACTCCTTGAGATACGTCGCCTGTTGATCCGCGCTGCCCCAGTGCGTCAGCGCCGATGCGACACCCGCGGGCGCCAGGATCGGCAGCGCGAGTCCCATGTCCCCGTACGCCAGTGCCTCGGCCACCAGAACATTGGTGACGGCTGCGCGATGGTCTGCGATCCCCTCGAAGTCCTCAGGAACGTTGATCGCCGTGATGCCGAGCTCGGAGGCCTTGGCGACGAGATCGGGCGGATACGTCGCGGATTCATCGGCCTCGCGGGCCGCGGGGCGGATGACCTCTTCGGCGAACTCGGTGACCGTGTCGACGATCATCTTCTGCTCGTCGTCGGGGGTCAGATCGAAGTAGTCCGAACCGCTCTTCTTCAGGCGGGTCGGTCCACTCTGGCCCGCAGAGATGCGCTTGAACTGGCGATTGGCCGCACCCGCGACCGAGAACACCTGTTTCACCCCGTACTGAAGGCCGCGGTTGAGCGGACCGCGCAATTTGTAGCGGTCCAGGAACTCCTGACCGACCAGTGGGGTGACGATGGCCAGGCCCAGGTCGGTCGCAGTGCGCTTGTGCTTGCGCACGCCGACCGCGCTCTCCTTCCCTTTACGGCCCTTCTTGCTGCGTTCAGGCGGGGATCCGTTTTTCGACGGCAGGGTATCTGTCATTTCAACTGCCTCGCTTTGACGATTGGCGTTCCCAAACTCGGAACTGACTCCAGAGTAAGGTACGCGAACTGACTCGCCGGTAAGTTGTTACGCAGTTCACAGGTCAGTCTGCCGTGGCCAGTAACTCGTCGAATGAGGCCTGCATGCAGTCGGCGTAGTGCGCAGGGTCTGGGAGCGCATCCCGGTCGGCGGTGACGCCCATCGACACGGTTCCGTTGTAGCTCGCGATGACGTGGAACAGGTTCAGGCCCCCGATCAACGGTCCCAGTCCGGTGACCCGGACCAGGCGTGCACCGTTGAAGTAGATCGGCTCTTGGGGGCCCGGCACGTTGCTCAGGTTGGTGTTTGCGATGGTCGGACTGCGCAGCGGCAGTGCGGACGCCGCTCTGATGGTGAGGCCGAGCAGCGTGGTGGGAACGAGGCCGACGAGCTCCATCAGCCGGTTGGTGTTGGACGCGTCGGAATTCTCGCGGAACGCGGAGGCCTCGGCCACGATCGACACCAGCCGCTTGTGCGGATCCGCCGTCGTCGTCTCCAGCGTTTGCAATCTGCCGAACAATCGGTTTCCGCCCGCCCCTTTCTCGCTGGAGTCCCGGATCGACGCGGGGACCGCCGTCACGAGTGTCTCCTCGGGCAACTCGCCGTGGTCGTCGAGGTAGCGCCGCAGCGCGCCACCGACATACGCCACCGCAACGTCGTTGATCGTCGCGCCCGGCACCGTCGACTTGATGCGCTGAAAGTCCGCGAGGTCATGAAAGCGCGCCTCGAAAACCCGGTGGGGAGAAGCGGAGCCGTTGAATCGGGTGGTGGGGGCGAAGAAGGACGGGGAGTCACCACCGAGCGCCGCGGCGACGCCACCGGCCAGCTTGGCGGGCAGGCCTGCGATCTGGCGAGCCGCCTTCAGTGCAGTGGGCACCACCACACTGCCTGCGCGCAACGGATACTGCGCGATATTGGCCGCGGTCTTGGACACCAAGGTCGACGTCGACGGCAGTTCGCTTGGCGTCCAAGGTGTTTCGGGAGGCGCGGGGCGTGGACCGTCAGGTGCGAGATCGTGCAGGGCGGCCAGCAGCTCGACGCTTTCCATCCCGTCGGCCGCACAGTGGTGCAGCTTCACTCCCACCGCGAACGAGCCCGGGGGGACGCCGGGCACCGAATTCAAGCCTTCGATGACCGTCATCTCCCACGGCGGGCGACGCAGGTCGATCTGGCGGGCATGGATGCGCGCGATCTGGATGCAGAGCTGACGCCAGTCGCCCGGCTGGGGGAGCGCAATGTGGCGGACGTGGTACTCGAGATCGAAATTGGGATCGTCGACCCAATACGGCATGTGAAGACCGCCGGGCAACTCGGTGAGCCGCCGCCGGAAGGTCGGCGCCAGATGCAAGCGGCTCTCGATCTCCTCGAGGATGCCCTTGAAGGTGACTCGACCACCGGGTGCCGTCGCGGGGTCATAGATCAGCAGCATCTGAATCTGCATCGGCGTCTCGGGCCGCTCGGCGCGCAACATCATGTCGTCGGTCCAACTCAGCTGCTGCACTCGAAGCCCTCCCAGAAAGTCCCATCGTCGGCGATGGCGTCATCAAATGATGACGCCATCCGAGGCCACATATCGAGCTATCGGAGACGTGACAGCACGGCGTCGTGCAAAAGCCCGTTGGTGGCCACCGCGCTGCCGCCGTGCGGACCCGCCTGTCCTTCGAGGTTCGTGAACGCGCCGCCCGCTTCACGCACCAGGATGTCAAGCGGCGCCAGATCCCAGATCTTCACCTCCGGCTCGACGGCGATGTCGACCGCACCCTCGGCGACCAGGCAGTACGACCAGAAATCGCCGTAGCTTCGCACCCGCCACACCTCATCGGTCAGTTCCAGGAAGCGCGGCCGCAGACCGTCCCAGCCGGTGGTGAGGTCGGAGTACGTCAGGCTGGCCGAGGAGATGTCGTCGACGGCCGACACCGAGATGCGCCGCGTCACGCCGTTGAACGACGTGAACGCCCCTTCGCCGCGGCCGGCCCACCACCGCCGATGCAACGCGGGAGCGCTGACGACGCCGACGACGGGCACACCGTCTTCGAGCAGGGCGATCAACGTGGCCCACACCGGGACGCCGCGCACGAAGTTCTTGGTTCCGTCGATCGGATCGACGACCCATTGCCGTCCCCGGAAAACCGCTGTGCCACCGAACTCCTCGCCAAGGACGACGTCGTCGGGCCGCTGCGCCGACAACGCGTCACGTACCATTTCCTCCACCGAGCGGTCGGCATCCGTCACGGGGGTGAGGTCGGGTTTGGTCTCGACACGCAGATCGAGCGCGCCGAAGCGATCCAGCGTCTGAGCGTCGGCCGCGTCGGCCAACTGCAGGGCGAAGGCGATGTCATCGCCGACTGTCGTCATGCCTCCACTCCCGCTCGTTCCGGTCCTCGCTCGTACCTCGCTGCGATCCTCGCTCGCGCTCGTCTTCGGGTCGTCATGCCTGCCGTCCTACCATGTCGGGGTGTGGGAAATCGCGATGGTTCTGATCATGGTCGGCGTGCTCGTGGCCATTGCGGCCCCCTGGATCATGCGCCGGCGCGGCGCAGGCAGCGACTGGATGCAGGGTCAGCTGCTGGTCACCGGCGTCAGCCCGCGTCCCGACGGGGTCACGGGCGAGCATTTAGTCACGATCACCGGAGTCATCAACGGGCCGACGGTCAACGAGCACGTCGTTTATCAGCAGTTGGCCATCGACGTCGACCAGTGGCCGACCATGGGCCAGCTCTTCGGAGTCGTCTACTCGCCGAAGAATCCGGACAACTGGCGATTCGCGCCGAGCGCTGCCCCGCCGCAGCCACCGCCACCCGGTCCCGAGATCTACTGACCGCTCAGCCGTGACCGATGCGCAGCAGGTCGGCCACGCTGGTCAGCTTCACCCGAGGCCGTCCGTGCGGCTCGCCGGCACCCCGCTCGTGCTCGTCGATCAGCTTCCAGTGGTCGTCGGTGACCACCTTCGGTTGCCGCTCCACGAACCATTCCGCCAGTCGATCGGCGTGATCGTCGCCGAACTCGGCCAGTGACGCACCGGAGAGGTCAGCGATCACGGAGTCGACGGTCTCCTGCGAGTCGCTCTTGTTGCTGCCGATGACGCCGGTGGGCCCACGCTTGATCCAGCCGACGACGTACTCGTTGCGGCTGCCCTCGATGCGGCCCTGGGCGTGCGGGATCGTCCCGCTGCGGTCATCGAACGGCAGACCCTTCAGTTCCACTCCGCGGTAGCCCACGGCGCGCACCACGAGCTGCGCAGGCACCTCTTCGCGTTCGCCGGTGTCCCTGGCGACGACGCGCCCGCCCTCCTCGACCAGTTCGTTGCGTCCGAGCACGATCGACTCGACCTTGTCGCTGCCCTTGATCTCGATCGGGGACGTGCAGAACCGGAAGACGATCCGGCGCTTGGCACCCTTGGGTGACTGCTCGGCGTACCCGCGCAGCACCTTGATGTTGTTCTTCACGGTCTTGCCTGCGGCTTCGAGATCCTCGTCGGTGATGTCGGCGAAGTCCGCAGGGTCGACGATGACGTCGACATCACCGAGGCCCTCGAGGTGGCCGAGCTCCCGCAGTTCCAGCGTCGTGAACGGAGCCTGCAGCGGTCCGCGTCGACCGATGATGAGGACCTCTTCGACACCACGGTCGTGCAGCGACTGCAACGCGTGGTCGGCGATGTCGGTGGCCGCCAGGACGTCGGGATCGGTGACCAGGATCCGTGCGACGTCCAGCGCGACGTTGCCGTTGCCCACGACCACGGCTCGCCCGGTCGACAGGTCCGGCGCCATCTCCTCGAAGTGCGGATGGGCGTTGTACCAGCCCACGAAGTCGACGGCGGGCACGCTGCCGTCCAGATCCTCGCCGGGGATGCCCAGCGACCGGTCGGACTGTGCGCCGACGGCGTAGATCACGGCGTCGTAGCGTTCGGCCAGCTCGGCGGCGTGCACGTGGTCGCCGACCACGATGTTGCCGAAGAATCGGAACCGCGGGTCCAGCGCCGTCTTCTCGAACTGGGCGCTGATCGACTTGATCTTCGGATGGTCGGGCGCGACACCAGAGCGGACCAGCCCCCACGGGGTGGGCAGCATCTCGAGCATGTCGACGCGGACATCCGCGTCGACTCCCTCTTTTTGCGAGGCATCGGCGAATTTCAGAAGCGACGCGGCCGCGAAGTAGCCCGAGGGGCCGGAGCCGACGATCGCCACGTGGTAGGGGCGCATTTATACCTTTAGTCGAAGGTTCAGTCACGGCCCGGCCACGCGCAAGGGGCTGTCGCGTCGCGGCAGGGCTGCCATCTGAAGATGCTAAACGCGCAGCCTGTCCCTTCACCGGCAGTCAGGGATAACAGTGTCGCGATCCTGCGCAGGTACCCTGAACTCCCGTGGATCCCGACCGTCAAGCCGATATCGCAGCACTCGACTCCACCCTGACCACGGTGGAGCGGGTGCTCGACGTCGACGGGCTGCGCCAACGGATCGAAAAGCTCGAGCACGAAGCGTCCGACCCCAACCTGTGGGACGACCAGTCGCGGGCGCAGAAGGTCACCAGCGAGCTGTCCCACACTCAGGGCGAGCTGCGCCGTGTCGAAGAGCTCCGGCAGCGCCTCGACGATCTGCCGGTGCTCTACGAGCTGGCCGCCGAAGAAGACGGAGCGGGGGCGTCAGAAGCCGAAGCCGAGGCTGACGCCGAGTTGAAGAAGCTGCGCGAGGACCTCGAGGCGATGGAGGTCCGCACGCTGCTGTCCGGCGAGTACGACGCGCGCGAGGCGCTGGTGAACATCCGCTCGGGCGCGGGCGGTGTGGATGCGGCCGACTGGGCCGAGATGTTGATGCGCATGTACATCCGCTGGGCCGAACAGCACGACTACGGGGTCGAGGTGTTCGACACGTCCTACGCCGAAGAGGCCGGTATCAAGAGCGCGACGTTCGCCGTGCACGCGCCGTACGCCTACGGCACGTTGTCGGTGGAACAGGGCACGCACCGGCTGGTGCGCATCAGTCCCTTCGACAATCAGGGCAGGCGCCAGACGTCCTTCGCCGAAGTGGAAGTGTTGCCGGTCACGGAAACGACCGACCACATCGAGATTCCCGAAAGCGATGTGCGCGTTGACGTGTACCGATCCAGCGGTCCGGGCGGCCAGTCGGTGAACACGACGGACTCGGCGGTTCGACTCACGCACATTCCGACCGGTATCGTGGTCACCTGTCAGAACGAGAAGTCGCAGCTGCAGAACAAGGTTTCTGCGATGCGGGTTCTCCAAGCAAAGTTGTTGGAACGCAAGCGTTTAGAAGAGCGCGCGGAAATGGATGCCCTCAAGAGCGACAGCGGAAGCTCGTGGGGAAACCAGATGCGCTCCTACGTTTTGCACCCCTACCAAATGGTGAAGGACTTGCGCACCGAGTACGAGGTCGGTAATCCGGCCGCAGTGCTCGACGGCGATATCGATGGGTTCTTGGAAGCCGGAATACGTTGGCGCAACAGAAAAGATGACGAGTAGCAACCTGATCGCGCTGTCCCTGTCAGACCGGTGGACCGGTTTCTGGCAGGGCAGTATCGGCGTCTGGATTTTCGAGCGCGGCGTGCCGATCGCGCTGTACCTGATCGGCGGACTGCTGGCCGCCCGGTTCATCAACTGGTCGGCGCGGCGGATCGTGAAGCGCATCGACGCCGAATATCAGGAAAGCGATCAGCTGGTGCGCACGGAGAGCGCCAAGCACCGCCAGGCCGTCGCGTCGGTCATCTCCTGGGTGTCGGTCGCCCTGCTGTTCGTCATCGTGCTCGTGCAGGTCACGTCGATCCTCGCGATCCCGGTGGGATCGCTGGTCGCGCCGGCCGCGGTGCTGGGTGCAGCGCTCGGTTTCGGCGCCCAGCGTGTCGTGCAGGATCTGCTGTCCGGCTTCTTCATCATCACCGAAAAGCAGTACGGCTTCGGCGATCTGGTCTCGCTCACCGTCGCCGGTATCGCGTTGCCAGCCGAGGGCACGGTCGAGGACGTCACCCTTCGCGTGACCAAGCTGCGCTCCAGCGAGGGCGAGATGTTCACGATCCCCAACGGGCAGATCGTCAAGACGGTGAACCTGTCCAAGGATTGGGCGCGCGCCGTCATCGATATCCCGGTGCCGACGGCCGCGGACCTCAACGTCGTCAACGACCTACTCCACGAAGTCACCGAAAAGGCGATGGAGGACCCGGGGCTGTCCGCACTGCTCCTGGACGCGCCGCAGCTGATGGGCGTCGAGAGCATCGAACTGGACACCGTCAATCTGCGTATGGTGGCACGGACCCTGCCCGGCAAGCAGTTCGAGGTGGGCCGTCGCATCCGTGTGCTGGTCGTCCGGGCGTTGCGGCGCGCGGGCATCGTTTCGCCCACCGACGGCCACGCGCCCAAGGTGGAGGCCCTCGTCCATCCGGCAACGTCGGGCGGCGCGGAGGATGAGACGCAGGGCCCGCCGGAGGACCGGAAATGACGTCCTGGTTGAAGTTCAAGCTCGGGGGCCGGATGCGGGTCTCGACGGCGGTGCTGCTCGTCGCGTTCGTCGCGCTGTTCTGGGTGAACTACAACGTCGAGGCCACGCCGAAGCCCGAACCCGCCGCGCCCGCCGTCGTGCCGCCCGGCTTCGTGCCCGATCCGAACTACACCTGGGTGCCGCGCACCAACGTGCGACGTCCCAAGGAACCGGTCGAGACCTACACGACCACGACCACCACACCGACGACTACGACGACCAGCCCATCGGAAACCACCAGCCCCACCTCGCCGACGTCGACCACATCGCCAACGTCACCGACGTCGACCACGTCCCCGACGTCGCCGGTGGTGGATCCGGACGGAGCAGGCCCGCTCCCGCCGATCACGCTGCCTTCCGTGCCGACGGTGCCCGGAGCGCCGCCGGCGACCACGAGTCCGGCTAGCTAGCCCGATGGGCTGTCCCCGCTACACTGGCGTGCCGTGATGATCACCCTCGACCACGTATCGAAGATGTACAAGTCGTCGGCGCGACCCGCGCTCGACAATGTGTCGGTCAAGATCGACAAGGGTGAGTTCGTCTTCCTCATCGGACCGTCGGGTTCGGGCAAGTCGACGTTCATGCGGTTGCTGCTCGCCGAGGAGACCCCGACGTCCGGTGACATCCGGGTCTCGAAGTTCCACGTCAACAAGCTGGCGGGCCGGCACATCCCCGGTCTGAGGCAGGTCCTTGGCTGTGTGTTCCAGGACTTCCGCTTGCTTCAGCAGAAAACGGTCTTCGAGAACGTCGCCTTCGCGCTGGAGGTGATCGGGAAGCGCTCCGAGGTGATCAACCGCGTCGTGCCCGACGTGCTGGAGATGGTCGGGCTCTCGGGCAAGGCCAATCGGCTGCCCAATGAGCTTTCCGGCGGTGAGCAGCAGCGTGTGGCCATCGCTCGGGCCTTCGTCAACCGGCCGCTGGTGCTGCTGGCCGACGAGCCGACCGGCAACCTGGACCCCGAGACCAGCAAGGACATCATGGATCTACTCGAGCGCATCAACCGCACCGGGACGACGGTGGTGATGGCGACCCACGACCATCACATCGTCGACTCGATGCGCCAGCGCGTCGTGGAGTTGGAGTTGGGCAGGCTGGTTCGCGATGAGCAGCGCGGCGTCTACGGAATGGATCGCTAGTGCGCTTCGGATTCCTCGTCAATGAGGTTCTCACCGGTTTCCGTCGCAATGTGACGATGACGATCGCGATGATCCTCACCACCGCGATCTCGATCGGACTGTTCGGTGGCGGCCTGCTGGTTGTGCGGTTGGCCGACCAGTCGCGGGATATCTACCTCGACCGGGTGGAGAGCCAGGTCTTTCTGACCAACGACGTCTCCGCCAAGGACCCGACGTGTGACGCCGACCCGTGCAAGGCGCTGCGGCAGCAGATCGAGGATCGCGACGACGTGCGCTCTGTGCGGTTTCTCAACCGCGAAGAGGCCTATGCCGATGCGGTGAAGAAGTTCCCGGAGTTCAAGGAGTTCGCCGGCCAGGACGCGTTCCCGTCATCGTTCATCGTCAAGCTCGACGACCCGGAACAGCATCAGCAGTTCGACGAAGCGATGGCCGGTCAGCCGGGAGTGCAGCAGGTCCTGAACCAGAAGGTGTTAATCGACCGGCTCTTCGCCGTTCTCGACGGCGTCAGAAACGCCGCATTCGCGGTGGCCTTTGTTCAGGCGATCGGCGCAATCCTGTTGATAGCGAACATGGTTCAGGTGGCCGCGTACACGCGCCGCACCGAGATCGGCATCATGCGACTGGTTGGCGCCAGCCGGTGGTACACCCAGCTGCCGTTCCTCATCGAGGCGATGCTGGCGGCGTTCGTCGGGGTGGTCCTGGCGATCGTCGGACTCATCCTCGTCCGAGCGTTGTTCCTGGAAAGCGCACTCGATCAGTTCTATCGGGCGAATCTCATCGCCAAGGTGGACTACGCGGACGTGCTCTACTTCAGCGCACCGTGGATGTTGTTCCTGGGCTTGGCAATGTCGGGAATCACGGCGTACGCCACGCTGCGGCTGTACGTCCGAAGATAGCCATGGCGAAGAAAGCGGACCCTACGAGGTCTGCCAACAACAAGGTTGTCGCGACGAATCGGCGAGCACGACACAACTATTCGATCCTCGAGACGTTCGAGGCCGGTGTGCAGCTGGTGGGCACCGAGGTGAAGAGCCTGCGCGACGGGCAGGCATCGCTCGCCGACGCGTTCGCCACCATCGACGACGGCGAGGTGTGGCTGCGCAATCTGCACATCCCGGAGTATCACCACGGCAGCTGGACCAATCACACACCGCGGCGCAACCGCAAACTGCTGTTGCACCGCGGCCAGATCGACAACCTGATCGGGCGGATCCGCGACGGCAATCTCACCCTGGTTCCGCTGTCCCTGTACTTTTCCGACGGCAAGGTCAAGGTCGAGCTGGCGCTGGCGCGCGGTAAGGAAGCCCGCGACAAGCGCCAGGACATCGCCAAGCGTGATGCCGACCGCGAGATCACCCGCGAACTCGGTCGCCGCGCCAAGGGTATGACCTGATCAGCTTCGTCACCGCGCTGGTCGCAGCGTTCGGTTACGGCGTAAGCGATTTCGTCGGCGGCATCGCCTCACGCCGGGTCGCGGCGCTACGAGTGGTCGTCATCTCTTACCCGGTGGCTCTGATCCTGCTGACGCTGATTGCGATCCCCTTCGGCGGTCAGCTGTCCGTCCCAGCGGTGGTGTGGGGCCTGGCTTCCGGCATCGCGCAGGCCTTCGGGGTGTGGTGGTTCTACGCCGCGTTGGGGGCGGGGCCGATCTCGGTGGTGTCGCCGCTGACCGCGATGCTCGTCGCGGGCATTCCCGTCGGCGCGGGCCTGGCGCTGGGGGAGCGGCCGGGACTCATCGCTGCGGTCGGCATCGTCGTGGCGTTGGTCGCGGTGGTGCTGGTCAGCAGGGATGCAGATACCTATGAGGACGCAACCCCGCACAGGTTCACCGCGAAGGTGGCGTGGCTGACGGTCGGATCGGGTGTGGCGTTCGGCATGAATTTCGTCCTGCTGGACCAGGTGCCCGTCGAGGCCAAGCTGTGGCCGCTGGTGTTCGGCAGGCTCGCCGCGACCGCGATCGTGCTGTCGGCGGCGGCGCTCACCGCCAACCTCGCACTGGAACGGGGCGTGCCCATGCGGTTGGCGCTCACCGCAGCGGTGCTCGACACCACGGCCAATGTCGCAACCCTGTTGGCGGTGCAGTCCGGCATGCTGTCCTTGGCGGGTGTGTTGATCGCGCTGTATCCGGCTGCCACCGTTGCGCTGGCCATCGTGGTGCTGCGGGAGCGGGTCACCCGCTGGCAGGCCGTCGGCATGGTGTCGGCGCTCGCCGCCGTCGCGATGATCGCGGCGGGCTGACTGGTAATTGACGTTTGCTCAGATTGGGTGTCACTTGCAATTAGTCTTCGCAGGAAAGCAGGGGTGAGGGGAACCGGGTGTCGGTCACAGGCAGTCAGTGGCGCCTCGGGTTGTTTGCCGGGGTGGCGGTGCTCCTGTGCGTTAACGCGCTCGCCCTGTGGGGCGACGGTCCGGCTCGGCTGGTGCATTTCGCGCTCCAGGCGATCGTCGGTATCGCGGTGGTGGTGTGCGCACTCACGGTCGCATGGCGGGTGACCGGACCTGCGCGCACGTGGCGTCTGCTGGGCATCGCGACTCTCTTGTGTCACCTGACCGGTGACGCGATCTGGTGGTCGACCCGCGCAACCGCAGGCGGCACAGCACCTTGGCCGGCCGTCGCCGCGTATTTCGTGTCCGCCGCCTTCGCCCTGGGGGCGCTCGCCGTCCTGGCCTCGGTCGGAGTCGGCCTGGCTCCACCTCGCCGTGGTCCGGTGGGCATTGCCCGCATCGTCAACGGAATCGACGGTGTGGTGGCGGCCATCGCGTTTGTGATTCTGGCAGTCATCGCCGGAGTCGGTGCTCTCAAAGGTGCGGCCTTGCCCCGTTCCGGCAACACCGCCTTGGTCATCACGTACACCGCGTTCCAGGTGGTGTTGGTCGTGACGGCGGCGCTGATCGCGATGCTGTATCGAAACGACCGCCCTTACCGTGCGAACCTTCTTCTGCTGGCGGCCGGGGCGGTGATGCTGATCGCTTCGGACAGGCTGGTCGCCTACTTGCGAACTGTTGGCTTCGAACGCGGAGACTTATGGGGCGGGATCGGATTCGTTCTCGGCTTGCTGCTGATCGCGTACGGGATGTTGGAGCTGAAACCGACACCGGGACGCGAGATCAACACCGGCTCCATGGACTGGCTACAGCTCCTGCTGCCGTATCTCGGATTCGTGGGCACAGCTGTCTTGCTCTCGTTTCACGTGATGATCGGCCGCCGATTGAGTCTGCCCGTCATCAGCGCGGCGCTGGTCATGGTGGCGCTTGTCGCCACTCGCCAGCTTCTCGAGGCGCGATCGCAGTGGCTATTGACCAAGCGCCTTTCCGATGCGCAGCGCGGACTCGCTCACCAGGTGCATCACGACGCATTGACCGGGCTGCCCAACCGACTGCTTTTCACCCAGCGGCTCGACGAGGCAATCCACCGTGGCCCCTTCGTTCTGATCTTCGTCGATCTCGATGACTTCAAAGAACTCAACGATCGCTTCGGCCACGCCGGCGGTGACGAACTTCTTCGCGCGGTCGGCGGGCGGCTTCGGCGATGCGTCGGTGATGCCGACACGCTGGCCCGTATCGGGGGCGACGAGTTCGCCATCCTGATCGACGGAGAACAAGACGCGCCTGAGGTTGTAGCGGATCGCATCCGCCTCGCTCTTCGAGACCCGTTCGCCGTCCACGGCACCTCGGCTCACGTACGGGCCAGCATGGGTATTGTCCGGCCCGATCCCGATGCACCCCTCCCGACGCCCGATGACCTGATGCGGCAGGCGGACGTCTCGATGTACGCGGGTAAGCGGGTGGGGAAGGACACAGCGGTCGTTTATCGACCCTCCTTGAGCGTCTCGACGGACTTCCCGACCGCGTTACGAAACGCCGAAGGGGGAGTCCCGCCGGGCTTCAGCCTCGTCTATCAACCGATCGTCCGGCTTTCCGATGGGACAACGGTTGCGGTCGAGGCCCTGGCTCGGTGGACCGCGCCCAACGGAACGGAGGTCCAGCCCGACGCGTTCGTCGCCGCCGCGGAAGCAGCAAGGCTGGGCGCCACCTTCGACGCCATGGTGCTGGATCTGGCCTGCAGCGAGATCCGCGCAGCAGGACTGGATCTCGTGTTGCATGTGAACATCGGCGCGGCGCGGATGGGCAGCCCGGAGTTCGAGCGGCAGATCCGCCGGACGCTGACCCGGCACGAGATGACACCGAGCCAGCTCGTCCTGGAGATCACCGAGTCGGTGCCGGTCGTCGAACTCGCCCACACGGCCGCGCAGATCGGCCGGCTGAATGCGATAGGTATCAACGTCGCCCTGGACGATTTCGGGGCGGGCTACAACTCGCTGACCTACCTGCATGCACTGCCGGTGCAGATCATCAAACTCGACCGCGGTCTGGCGGTCGGCCCCGAGCCCGACCGGATCGTGACCCTCTATCGTTCGGTGATCAGACTCTGTGCCGAACTCGGCCTCGGTCTGATCGCCGAGGGCCTCGAGTCGACCGCACAGGCGGAAATGGCCTACGCCGCCGGGTGCCGCTTGGCGCAGGGCCACCTGTTCGGGCGG
Organism: Mycolicibacterium rhodesiae NBB3; assembly: GCF_000230895.2. The sequence goes on along the minus strand of NC_016604.1, from coordinate 211,586 downwards.
CCGGCGCCGATCGCCGATTTCGCGCTGTTGCCCGACACCGTCGCCTCGATGAGCAGCACCGAAACATCCTGAGTGATACTGAGTGCGATTTAGTTAGATAAACGAATCGTAGGAGCATCACCGTTGGCCGAGTCGACGATCGCGCCCGAGACCGCATATTTCGACCGTCGCGGCGGCAGCTTCCATCCACGCTCGATCGCCCGGGGCGGCTGGGGCGCGCTGATCAGCGGCCACGTTGTCGGCGGTCTGTTGGGCTGGGCTGTCGAGAAATTCGTCGACGACACGGAGTTCCTGCCCGCCCGGCTGACCGTCGACCTCCCGCGGCCCGCCGCGATCGAACCGGTCGAGGTGCACACGCGAGAAATCCGCGGCGGAAAGCGCTTGCGTCTCGTCGAAGCGGTCATGCATCAGCAGGACAAGATCGTTGGCCAGGCGACCGGTCTTTTTCTTCGTCGCAGCGATCAGCCGAGCGGGACCATCTGGTCACCACGGGTTGAAATGCCGCCCATTCCAACAAATGTGCAGCCGAATGCCAGTCCGTTGTTCGTGCGCACTTACGGCTGGGGTACCTCTATCCAGGCTCCGGATGAAGACTGGCCGTACGACGGAGAAGCGAAGTACACATGGTTGAGTTTGACGCAACCGCTGTTCGACGACGAGCCGCTGACACCCTTCACCCGGGCGGCGATGGCCGCTGATGTGACTGCCTCCCTTGTCAATTGGAGTTCCGAAGGGTTGAAGTTCATCAATGCCGATTACACGCTCACGCTGAGCCGCCTACCGAAGGGCGATCTGATCGGGCTGGCGTCGCACAGCCATTCCACTCAGGACGGGATCGCGACCGGTTCAGCGATCCTCTTCGACGAGCACGGTGAGGTCGGCAGCAGCATCTCGGTATCGGTGGCGCAGTCAGGATTCGCTCCGCCGCCGCGGTGATGGTGCCGACGGCCCCGCGAATATCATCCGGCAGAACTGCAGGGCTCAGGGAACGCGAAGCGCGCCCGTGGTTCATCTGCCGATTCCCGTCGGCGTGTCAGCGCTCCGGTCGACGGCTCACCTATTGGTGGCGGCCAGCTCATGCGGCCGGGGACGGACGAGCGGGGCCGCCGTCCGGTCAGCAGTGGTCCGCTGACGACGTGCATCCCGAGCGACCCGGCGGGCGAGAATGCGGGCCTGCCGGTTGGTGATCTCACGGTTCTTCGCGGCCAGCATGTCGAGCTGTTGCCAGCTGAGGCCGTCGAGGTCGCCGTCCGCGTCGTGAGTGGCGATGACGACGCATCCGCGCAGCAGCGGCACCGAGCGTGCGGTGAAGTTGGAAGTCGCCATCAGCAGTTCAGTGGCGACGGTGTTGGCTCGACGCTGGCACTTGTGCGGTGTCGTGGCGAACCAGAAGTCGAACTGGCGGTCTGCGCTGGTCAAGCACTGCAGACCCTGGGTAGCTACGAGCTGATCGATATCGGCCTTCGTGTAGGCCCGGGTTTCATAAACGACGCCGCTGGGGCTGCAGTACAAGACGGTATGCATTCGGATAATCCATTCCACTCTTTCTTTGTTTTGGAGTGTGGCGGGGCCACGTCTCCCTTGTTACTCCTGTTACCCGTGTGACAGCTGAGACAAACCTCAATAACAGATATGAAACGAGAGGTTTGGCCCGTCGGCGCGTCCGAAAGCCCGCGGCGGCCCTATCGGGGGCCGGTGACTCTCGACGGGTGTCGAGTTTCTATCGTGACTGGTATGAGCAACGATGCCGATGCCGAGAAGGTCGCTGAGCTGGCCCAGGGAGTGGTCGTCGAGCACGACCCCAAGAAGGCGCCGATCCAGGACTACCTCGGCGCCTGCTATGACGCCGGTCTGTCGTGGGTGCACTTTCCCGAGGGCCTCGGTGGACTCGGCGTCTCGCGCGGTCTGCAGGCCGTCGCCGACCGCATCCTGCAGGGTGCGGGCGGTCCGGTCCCGCTCGGGCTGAACCCGATGGGTTACGGCATGGCCGCGCCCACGATCCGCGAGCACGCGCAGACCGAGGACGTGAAGCGCCAGTGGCTGCGGCCGCTGGCCACCACCGAAGACCTGTGGTGTCAGCTGTTCTCCGAACCCGGCGCAGGATCCGATCTGGCCGGTCTGGCCACCTCCGCGGTGCGTGACGGCGACGACTGGGTGATCAACGGTCAGAAGGTGTGGACGAGTCTGGCCCACCGTGCGCGCTGGGGTCTGCTGCTGGCCCGCACCAACCCGGATGTGCCCAAGCACAAGGGACTCTCGTACTTCGTGATTGACATGCACGGCGACGGTGTGGAAACCCGGCCGCTGCGCCAGATCACCGGTCAGGCCGAGTTCAACGAGGTCTACTTCACCGACGCGCGCATCCCGGACAAGCATCGCCTCGGCGAGGTGGGCAACGGCTGGAACGTCGCGATGACGACGCTGATGAATGAACGCACCGCGCTCGGTGGCAGCGGAAGCCGGCGTGGCGCAGGCACTATCGCCGACGCCACCGCGCTGTGGGCGTCACGTCCCGAGCGCCACACGCCGGTGTTGCGCGACCGGCTCACGCAGCTGTGGTTGCGCTCCGAGGCCCAGCGCTTGACGTCGGAACGCTCCCGCGCCGCCGCCACTGTCGGCGGCCCCGGACCCGAGGGATCGATCGGCAAGCTGGTCGGCGCCGAGCTCAATCAGCACATCTACGAATGGTGCATGGATTTCCTTGGGCCAGAAGGGCTTCTGTACCGCGGGTACTCGCAAGGGGCGCCCACCGGGGAGCGGGACTGGCAGGGGCCGATTCAGCAGAAGTACCTGCGCAGCCGGGCCAACACCATCGAAGGCGGCACGTCGGAGGTGATGCGCAACATCCTCGGCGAGCGCATTCTCGGACTGCCAGGCGACCTGCGTGCCGATGCCGGCATGCCGTGGAAGGAGATCCCCCGTGGCTGAGAAGCGTGCGGATCAGCCCGATTTCCAGGCTGAGTACAAGTTCACCGAGGAGCAGGGACAGCTTCGCGATGCGGTGCGCAAGTTCAGCGCCGACCACTTCGCTGAGGAGAAGATCCGGGAGCTGATGGACTCTGACCCGCCGTTCGACCCGAAGGTGTGGGCGCGGCTCGGCGCCGAGCTCGGCGTGCTCGGCTTGTCGGTGCCCGAAGCCGATGGGGGAGTCGGGGGCACGCTGGTCGATCAGGCGGTGGCGATCGAGGAGATCGGCGCGCGACTGGGGTCCGGCCCGCTCTTCGGCACGGTCTACCTCGCTATCCCCGCGCTGGTCGCGGCCTCGTCCGGGTCTGCGCGCGACGAGCTGCTCGGCGACCTCGTCGAGGGCCGGCGTACCGCGGCCGTCGCGGTGGTGGATCGCACAGGCGTCTTCGATCCCGAGTCCGTCGAGGTGACCGTCGAGGGCGGCGCGGTCTCGGGCACGGTCGAGCAGGTGGTCGACGGCGGCATCGCCGACGTGCTGCTGGTCGCCGCGCGTGGATCTGACGGGGTCGCGCTGTACGCCGTCGACGCCGGAGCAGACGGGGTAGAGCGGACGCCGATGGCCACGCTCGACCTCACCCGCTCCGAAGCGAATGTCAACTTTTCCAAGGCGCAGGCGACCTTGATCGCCGGGTCCGACGAGACGGCGCGGGTGCTGGATCACGCTCTGCAGGTCGGCGCGGCGCTGCTGGCGGTCGAGCAGGTGGGCGCCGCGCAGCATCTGCTCGACCTGTCGGTCGACTACGCGAAGACCAGGCTGCAGTTCGGCCGCCCGATCGGGTCGTTCCAGGGTGTCAAGCACCGGCTCGCGAATCTGCTCGTCGATGTCGAGCACGCCAGATCGACGGCGTATCACGCGATCTGGGCACTGACCGATGGATCTGACGATGCGGCGCTGTCGACGAGCATTGCGCAGGCAGTCTGCTCGGCCGCCCTCAGCCACGTCGCCACCGACACCATCCAGGTGCACGGCGGTATCGGGTTCACCTGGGAGCATCAGGCGCACCTGTACTTCAAGCGGGCCGCCACCAACGCGGTGCTGCTGGGCAGCGCGGAGCAGCATCGCGACCGCGTCGCGGCGATGGTGCTCGACGGCGCCACCACCGAAAAGGTGCCGTGGGTGGCCGACGGCGCCGCCGTCTAACTCCTCCACCGCGACCGTGCGTGTCCCCGCGCGACATGCCGTCGGCGCGCGCCATTTCGCGCACACCCGCGTGCCGAGAGCGCTAGCGTCGGCTCAGTGAGCAGCCCCTCGCGTCCCGTGACCTTGCTCGACAAACCGGCCGTTCTCGCCGGCCTCTTTGAGGTGTGGAGAGACCTCGATGCGCTGGTGGGCGACCTCGATGACAGCCAGTGGCAGGCGGCGACATCGCTGCCCGGCTGGAATGTGCACGACGTGATCGCCCACGTAATCGGGGTCGAGTCGATGCTGCAGGGGGCCCAAACCCCGGAAGCCGACATCGATATGTCGACGCTCGATCACGTCCGCAATGACATCGGCGTGATGAACGAGTGCTGGGTGCGCAAGCTACGAGACCTCAGCGCGTCGGAGTTGCTCGAGAAATTCCGCGAAACGACGGCTGAGCGTCGAAAGGCCTTGTCGGAGCTCTCGAATGCAGGATGGAACAAGGTGGGCTTCACCCCCGCTGGGCCGGACAGCTACGGCCGCTTCATGCGGGTACGCACCTTCGATTGCTGGATGCATGAGCACGACATCCGTGACGCCATCGGGGTGCCTGCCAGCACCAGCCAGCTCCTCGGGCCCGCCTCCGACCTCGCGCTGGACGAGATGGCGACCAGCATGGGATTCGTCGTCGGCAAGCTCGGGGGAGCCCCCGAGGGCTCGCGGGTCTCGCTGGAGCTGACGGGTCCGCTGGGCCGCATGATCAACGTGGCGGTGGAGGGCAAGGCGAAGCTTGTTGACGACTTCGGCGACGACGATCCCACGTCGACGATCGAACTCGACGCACTGCTGTTCAGCAGGTTGGCCGGCGGCCGGGTGCCACTGGCCGCGAATGCGGACGAGATCAGCTACGGCGGTGACGAGGCCGTGGGCAGGCGCGTCGTCGAGCACCTCAACTACGTGATCTAGCTGGGACTATTTAATCGCTGGCGCGTGTTGAAGTCACCGGTAGAATGAAATGTCCTGCTGATGGTCAGCGGGGGTGCGAGGGGCTGAACGGTTTCGACTTCGCGCATCGAATCAAGGGAAGCGTGCCGGTGCAGGCAAGAGACCACCGTAAGCGTCGTTGCGACCAATTAAGCGCCGATTCCAATCAGCGCGACTTCGCACTCGCTGCCTAAGCGACTGTGAGTCCGTCAGACCGGGAGAGCCCTCGACCCGGACCCTGGCGTCATCTAGAGGGATCAACCGATGAGTTCGGTCGCGGGACTCATCGGGACATCAAACAGCGACTGGGATCGTCATCCTGACTTGTTCGCGTGATCAGGAGATCCGAGTAGAGGCATAGCGAACTGCGCACGGAGAAGCCTCGAGGGAATGCCGTAGGACCCGGGTTCGATTCCCGGCAGCTCCACCGGAAAGCGGGCCAGAACGAAATTTCTGGCCTGCTTTTTCGTATTCATCAACATCTCATCAACATGTTGCGGCTGAGCTGGCGGCATGGCGTCGTTAAGGCCCGGCACGCGCAAATACGGCAGTTCGTATGTGCAGGTGCTCTATCGGTCGGAGGGCAAGCAGACGTCCACGTCCTTTGGCGGACGATCTGCGACGCTTTGGCCGGCGTTATCGAGCAACTCGTCAGGGGTGGACGAGTCGAGGGCGCTGGCGGCGGTTGTTACGACGTCGTATGCGTGGGTGGCATCGGTATACGGGGGGACCACGAGCAGGGTCAATTTCCCGAACTGGGGCCCGTACAAAGAGATGACGTGCGGGGAGTCGTGACTGGCGTCGAGGACTATGTCGTCGGTGTGCAACGGAGCCGGGGACCAGTCCTCTTCGTGATATTGCACGCGTTCAATCGTGCCTAACCGCAACGAGATCGCTGTCAGCAAAGGTGGAAGTTCGTCGGTTAGCAGCGTTGATCGTGGCCACCATGCTCCTTGCACAAACCCGCAGGCTTGGTGTCCGGGTTTCAACTGCATTCGCAGGCCTGCGATGGGCGGTTGGCGCGATGGTGCGGTTACGGTTCTCTCGATTGTTGTTGTCATGTTGCTTCCTCCTTCGGGGGGCTGTGGAACTCTCCTTACCGAGTTCTTGGTGTTCATTTGTGGTTTGATGGCCTCGCCGGGGGAGAAGGCGCCGTGGTGCCACGCGACGAATAGTTGTCCCTCGTCGTCAGCGGTCATCGCGCCCGTACAGGACAGAAGCACCGAGCCACATCACGGCGATGAGGATGAATGTGATCCCCACCGGGTCGACGTCGTCAAACAACATAGGATCGCCGCGCTTCCGCTCGCTTCGTACGTGTGCTCGGCGTGGACCCCGATGGTGGACGGGTGGCGGCTACCTCTGGGTGCGCCCCTGCCAACCCGGCACGCTGGACTGCTCGCGTCTTGTCGACGTGATTGCCAATGCTGGACGTGCCATTACTATTATCGTCAGACAACGAAGCCTGCACCGTGTTCGAACGGAGCTCGACGACGGCGGAGTGTGCATGGACACCGTCAGTGAGTTCGGTGATGACGGCGCAGAGGATTCTGATTTGCGCGAGGAGCTCTGCTTCGTCAGATTCGAGTTCACGGATCCGGTGGTGAGCCTTGTTTAGCTGGTCGTTGACTGCCACCAAAGTGGGAGAGGTCGGAGACACGGTTTCCCTCGTAACTTTCTGTGAGCGTTCAAATGTGACGTTGTGCGGCCCCAGTGTGCTGCGGCGTTAGATCAGCGCTGTGAAGGCCGTAGGGTACTGCCTTCAAGAGCGTGACGGCGGTCGCGCCGCTAGGTGGGTGATAGGTGCGGCGTTGACCGGGGCGCGCACCTGCGAGGGCGGCGCCTAGCGGGGAGCGGATGGAATAGACGGCCATGTCGGCGAATTGGGCGTCGTGTATGCCTAGCATGAATGTGTCGGTGCCGCCGTTGGCGTCGAAACGGACGGTGACAACCATGCCGGGCTCGGCTATCCCATCGTCGGGTGGATCGTCACCCACGACGGCGTTGATCAGCAGATCATGGATCTGTTGAATCCGTATCTCCCATGCGCGCCGGACAGCGGAGGCGTTTTCGTCGGTGTCCTCATCAGCGATTCCGGCGGAGAACAGAAACTGCAAAGTCGCCAGTTCTCGGTGTAGCCGCTCGTGAGCGTGAGATGAGATCCAGACACGGGGCGTACTGGTCATATCAATTCCTTTTATTGCACGCACCTCGTGGAGCGGGCGTGCGTCCGGTGAATTTTGCGCACTGTTCATTACTGCGGGACGACGCTGTTGCGTCACGGTGAAATATGCTGTGAGCGAGTAGATTTCGGAATGTGTGCTCCGTGGGGGACGGCGCAGACTAGCGTGACGGGTAGCTTGACGCCACTGGTATGGAGTAGGTGCGCTGTTCGCCGGAGCGAGCCCCGGCGATCGCGCTGCCCAGCGGTGATTGCGTCGCGTACACGTCGATATCGGCGTCTTCGACACCACGCACGCCTAACAGGAATGTTTCGACCTCACCGGTGTCGTCGTAACGTACAGTCAAAACCATTCCAGGTTCGGCGATGCCGTCGTCGGGTGGGTCCTCGCCGACGACGGCGTTGTTTAGCAGGTCCTGAATCTGACGGATACGTGCCTGCCGCGCTGCGTAATTCGCAACGAGATTGGCGTCGTAATCCATGAAGTCTTCGGGGACTTCTATAGACGGACGTGAACGCAACGCGGCCAGCTCGCTCTGCAGGCGGCGATGGGCCTGTCGGGTGATCCAAACAGTGTCGGTGTTACTCATTTTGGTGATGGTGTCCTTTCGTTGAGTAGGGGATGCCGTCAGGGGCGGGTCGAAACGAGGCGCCGCCCCTGACGACTCGGAGCCCCTGAGGGCGATGGTCCGGGGTCTCGAAGGTCTATCGGCCGGTTCGGCGCAGAGGCTCGAACTCGCGCAAGGCCTCGGGTTGCTTTCCGGTGGTTATGTATTCGGCCAGAAGCCGGCCAGTCACCGGGCCGTGCGTCAGTCCCCACATGCCATGGCCGCCCGCGACGTAGACGCCTCGAGACATCTCGCCGATTAGGGGCCGCCCGTCCGGGGTGATTGGGCGCGGACCAACCCAGATGTCGCTGCGCTCCGCCCATCGCACCCCTTCCAGCAGAGGGCTGGCGGAGGCAACGATGGCGCCAACCCGGGCCGGCACCGCAGGTTCATAGGGCGCGCGGAACTCCATGGTGCCGGACACGCGCAATGCGCCCTGGTAGGGCGTACACGCCACCCGCACGTCGGGCAGGTAGATGGGGCCGGGGATGGGCCGGTCCACGGGCACGACGAACGAGTATCCGCGACCTGCCTGCACCGGGACGCGCACTCGTCGACCCGCCAGCCGGGATAGCCAGGCGCCGGTGGCGATCACCGCGGCGTCAGCGGTCAACCACTTGCCGCTGCGCGGGAATACCTGGACTCCGTTGCCGGTGGACAGCACGTCGGTGATCTCCAGCGTGCGCATCGTTGCTCCTCGGTCCGCGACCGCCTGGCCCAGGGCCTGCACGAATCGGCCCGGGTCGACAAATCGCTGACCATTGATGCTCAACCCGGCGGTGATCGCCGGCGATGCCAAGGGCACTTGTTCGCGCAATGCTTCACCCGATAGTCCGGTGACAGACATTGCCTGTCCGGCTCTTTCGAGCGCGCGAAGCTCACGCATCATGCGCTCCGCGGCGTCGGTGCTGCGAAACACCGCCGTGATCGGGGCGGCAGTCACAGGCGCATCGACCCCGTTGGCCGCGAGCACATCGAAGGCTTCGATGCATTCCTCGTTCAACGGTAGGTTGGCCCGCACCGCCCGCTTCCACGACGATCGCCGACAGTTGGCGGCGAACTGGACTAGGAAGCTGGCAAGTCCAGAGTCCGCGGCCAACGGGATGTGCAGGGGAACCGCGGGGTCGTATAGAGAGCGGAGCCCATGGCGCAGCACAGCCGGGGAGTTCAACGGAAGGGTTAGTGTCGGCGCGATCCATCCGGCGTTGCCCCAAGAAGCGCCGGCGGCTACGCCGGTGCGATCCACCACGGTGACCTCGACGCCGCGCTCCTGCAGGAACCAGGCCGTCGACAACCCGACGATGCCCGCGCCGACCACGATCGCCGACCGCGGTCCGCCGTCAATGCGATCGACGCCGCCCATCCCACACCTCCACACTTGAACTCGTTGTTGACTCCATGATGACGTTGATAGACCCCGAAGCGTTTGCTGACATCGCACAACCCGCCGATGCCCCGTTGTTCGTATCCGACAACCTGGGTTTAGTGATCAATGCTGGCCAACAAGGAATAGAAATCCAGGCTTGGCTAATAAAGCGTGCGAATCACAGGGACTGGCATTTTCTTTTTCTGACGTATGTCGAGACGGGACAGGTGTTTGGCACTTCGAATCAAGGAGCGACAATGGTAGACAAATCTCCGGGTAAGAGTCTTCGAAAACCCGCACTATCTCTCAAAGAGCGTCGGGCTACCAAGCGCGCCAAGGCGGTCGAGTCGACGCCGATTGTACGGAAGCGGAAGGGATGATCCCTGGAGTGGGTTTCCAAGCCGCGCCAACGAATGCGGCAGAAGAATTCTGCGGAATTAGTAACACTTTGAAGGCGTTGGTAAAGGTCTATTGGAGGTGATGGCCGCAGCCTGAAATGGCGGGTTGGCTCGCGGAGAAGTGAGTTTGCGAAGGTGCAGGAGAGTGACCACGGAAAGCAGCCGTCGTGATGTCGAGTGAACGAGGCTTTGCTCGGTGTCGGCTGTTTGACCGAACGATCGGCTGGTCGGCGCGCTCACCAGCCCCGCTCGCACCGTGCCCTGAGTGCCCACCGCAACGATCGCGGTGGGCTTCAGGGGCGATGACCGACGGGCTGTAACGCGGCTATCGCGGATGCTATTGGCTCAGCTTGAATGGCTGACCCTCGATGTGTGTGACGACACGGTGGGGGCGTCCCAGTGCTCCACTGTTGGATGCACAGGGCTGCAGCGGCTTCGGCGCTTGTTGGTCTGTCCGTGCGCTGCGCATACCGATCTCCAGCAGTTGTTCGGCGGTCGACACGTCGTCGGGGTCGGCCGCCGCCCTCACGGCTGCGTGCGCGGCGGCCGCTTCGGTGTTGGGGGGCACGACCAGCAACACCAACGTTCCGAACTGCTTGCCGATTACGGATAGTGTGTTGGTCGACTTGTTGCCGGAGCCCTCGAGGATCACGCTGTGGGCCCGAAACTCCATCCGCATTGATGCTGGCGCCCAAAGGTTCTCGTCATAGATGACCCGGTCGACGGCCCCCGACCGCGATGAAAGGGCCGCCAACAACTCCGGAAGTTCGATGTGCATTTGATTGGTTCGGGGCCACCAGCCTCCCTGCACAGACCCCTGGGACCCATGCGCTGGCTTGAGCCGTAACCGGGGATTTTGTACCGTCCAGCGGCGTTCTTGTGTGGTTTGGAAGGACAGAGTTGATGCAGACATGAGTGACTCCTCTTGATCGTGAAACAGGTCGTAATGACGATGTGGCGGCGATTTGGTGCTGGCATTGGTGTGGCCGCTGCTATGGCCGACCAGGTGTCGAGATCGTGCTGCCACCCGGTGAAGCGGATACGGTGAGCATTCCTTGCGTACTGCCATGGTGGTGTGGACAGCCGTCGAAGGGCTTGCCGGAACGGAACAACGTTGCTGCCGCGCGTTGTCCTGTTTGGACAGCGCGCGGTTAACCGGTGTCGGTGGCGGCGAGTTCGATGGTCGTGGCCAGCCGCGCTTTGGCGGCGTCCAGTTGCAGGATGGCGATCTTGGCCATCTTGCGCAGCCGGTATCGCACGGTGTTCTCGTCGGATGCCCAAACGCTGCCCACCCGGGGCCAGTACCGGCTCATGACCTGTCAGCTAGCGCCGCCCGACCCCTTCTGCTCGATGACGCGGACGTCACCTAATCTTTGCGTGACAGGGCTGCGCGCGGGCACTCGATGATGGCCTGTTCGGCAAGCGTCTCCTGCTCGACTGGGACGGGGTCGGCGGTGACCGTGGCGTACTCGTCCTCGTCGAGTGCGAAGACCGCAGGCGCGATTCTCACGCAGACGGCATTACCTTCACAGCGATCACGGTCAACTACGACACGCATGCCTCCTCCTTGACTTCGCCTTGAGCTACTCGCCGCTCATTTCGGCCCGGCTCAGATGTCGGGGATCTCCGCCTCGAACGTGGCCTGGGGCAGACCGTGGCCGATGCGATGGTTTGACTCACTGCCGGACACCCTTTTCGATGCGATCGCCGATGTCAGTGTCGATATTGCGCCAGTAGTCGAACGCGCGGTGCAGCACCGGTTCGCTGACACCAGCTCGAAGGTGGCCAACGACGTTGTCCACCAGACGGTCCCGTTCGGCATCATCCATCACGTCGCGGACAAGGGTGCTGGCCTGGCCCCAGTCGTCGTCCTCGGCGCGCAGCGTGTAGGCGGATCGCACCATCTCGCCGTCGGTGTGCCAACCCGCGGGCTCGCCGTAGAGCGCGGTGTGGGCCTGCGGGCCGCCCTTGGAGTTGGGTGCGTACACCGGGTCGGTCGCCAACTGGTAGCGCATATGGCCGGCGGTGCTGTAGCTGTGCACGGGCGAATGTGGTGCGTTAACCGGGAGTTGGTTGTAGTTGGCGCCAATGCGGTAGCGGTGGGCGTCGGCGTAGGCGAATATTCGGCCGAGCAGCATCTTGTCCGGGCTGGCCCCGATGCCGGGCACCATATTGGACGGCTCCCAGGCGCCCTGCTCGATCTGGCTGTGGTTGTCGGTGGGGTTGCGATCCAGCGTCAACTTGCCGACCTCGATCAACGGGTAGTCGGCATGCGACCACACCTTGGTCAGGTCGAACGGGTTGAACCGGTAAGTCTTGGCGTCGTCGAATCCCATGATCTGCACCTTCAGCGTCCAAGACGGGTGCTCGCCGCGACCGATCGACTCGAACAAGTCCCGGGTGTGGTAGTCGGTGTCAAGCTTGACCAGCTCGTCAGCCTGCGCCTGAGTCAAGTTCTGCACGCCCTGATCGGTGATGAAATGGTATTTGACCCAAAACTTTTCGCCGTTGACGTTGATCCACATGTACGTGTGCGAACCGTAGAGGTTCATGTGCCGCCAGGTCGAGGGGATGCCGCGATCGCCCATCAGATAGGTGACTTGATGTGCGGACTCCGGTGAGAGCGTCCAGAAGTCCCACTGCATGTCATGGTCGCGCAGATTGTTGTCGGCGCGACGCTTCTGCGAGCGGATGAAATGGCCGAACTTGAGCGGGTCGCGTAGGAAGAACACGGGGGTGTTGTTGCCGACGATGTCGTAATTGCCCTCGGTCGTGTAGAACTTCAGCGCCCAGCCGCGCACGTCGCGCCAGGTGTCTGGACTGCCGCGCTCACCGGCGACGGTGGAGAACCGGATCAGCGTCTCGGTCGTGGTGTTGGGCGCAAACACCGCCGCCTTTGTGAAGGCACTGACGTCATTGGTGACCTCGAAACGCCCAAAAGCTCCGCTGCCCTTGGCATGCGGTTGGCGTTCGGGTACACGTTCGCGGTTGAACGCCGCCATCTGCTCGATCAGATAGTGGTCGTGCAGCAGGATCGGCCCGTCGGGACCGATGGTCAATGAATATTCGTCACTTTCGACCGGGATGCCGGCATCGGTCGTGGTCGGTGGCGTGGGCCGCGTAGCGGTCATCGTGGTGCCTTTCGGTGAGGTTGGTTACTTGAACGAAAACCTGGGTGTTGCCAACTCATCTTCAATGCACAGCACCGCCGTCGGATTCCCAGCGCTGCAACGCGATTGGGGTCACCCACGGTTCCTTTGCACCGAGCACAGTGTTGCAGCATGGCTGACCGGGGACGGACGAATCATTGGTGTTGGCGGCGGTCATCACCACGTTGTGCGCGTTCGTGGTGGCGATGTCGGTGGACGTCATGTGCACGGTCACCGTCCCGAGGCGCGGCCCGGATGCTCATGGCCGTCCCCGTTGCCGACCATGGTGTCGAGGTCGTGTTGCCATGCCTTGAAACGGATACGGTCACAAAGTGTCCTTGTAACGGTGAATAGGGTTGCGGCGACGCCGGCTACGCTTATCCAGATCACGAATGCACCCATCGCTGCCTCCACGGCAGCGGTGGTGGTCGGGATCGGTGCGGGAGCCTGCCCACCCTTGTGGTCGACCCAGATCTCAACGGTGTCGCCAGTCTCGGCTGTCGATTGCGCCTCGATCGTCCCGGTGTGTTCGGCGCCGCCGGCCGTCCATCGTGCCGGCACAGTGATGGTGCCTGTTCGCAAGATCTGTTGGGAGGCATGAAATTCGGTGATCTTCGCCGGCACGGTGTGGCGGGCTTCGGCCTGCTCGGCGTAGGCCTGGCGTCGCGCGTCGTAGGCCGCGGTTCCCACGGCGGCAGCGATCGGGGCGGCAAACAGCGACACCACGACAGCCAGCACCGCTACCAGTGCCTCGACTCGGTCGGTGGTACGGACCAGTGGCGCGCCGCCGGCCAAACGCAGCAGAGTGGGCCACCTGGGTAGGCGCACAGTGAAGGATTCCATCGCGGCGACGTCAGAGCCGCGGTGAGCTGTCCCATGCTGAACGTGAGGACCGTGGGGGTTCACCGAAATCCCCTCTCGACGAGTCGGCTTCGGGATCTGGCATCGCTAAGGCGGGGCGGTCGGGTCGCAGGCGAAGGCCGCCGGTGGCGTCGCGCCGGTGTATTGAGTGGAAGTCCGCGAGCAGCCAGCAGGCCGCGCAACTGATGTCGTCCACGGTGGAGCCTGGAAACAACGGTTCCAATTGGAGTGCCCATGACCTCAGCAATCTCGCTACGCCGGAGACCTTCGACATCGGCGTAATAAACCGCCATCCTGAACTGCTCAGGCAGCGCCTGCATCGCTGCTTTAATCGCGTTGTCGGGCAGTGCTGCCAGCGCGTCATCTTCGGCCGAGCGCAGCCCTGTTGAGGTGTGCTGCGCATGTGAGGCCAGCTGCTGGTCGGTGATCTCCTCGGTTGGGATCTGTGCCGGGCGCCGCTGTCTCTTGCGGTAGTCGTTGATGTAGTTGTTGGTCAATATCCGGTACAGCCACGCCTTGAGGTTGGTGCCCTGCCGGAACGTGTGCAAATTGGCGTAAGCCTTCAGCAAGGTGTCCTGCAGCAGATCCTCCGCATCGGCGTGGTAACGGGTCATCCGCAATGCCTGCCGGTACAGCGGCCCGAGCAGTGGCGCGACGTCGCGGATGAAGGATACGGTCAGTTCGTCTGCGTCAACAGCTGATTCAGCTCGTCTTGAGCTGACGGATCTTCCGTCGACGGTGGTATCGGTCCGGTCCCCGGTGACCATCACGACCTCCACATCCGAGCATTGGCTAATAACGTCCATGGTGGTGTGAATGGCCGCCTTTGGGTTTGCCAGAACCAGACAACGACAGGCCCGCGCTTTGTCGCATTTCGACAGCACGCACAGTCAGCCCGTGTCGATGGCCGCGAGTTCGATCATCATGGCCAGCCGCTTTTTGGGGTCGTCGAGTTGCAGGTTAGTGATCTCGGCCATCTTGCGCAGCCGGTATCGCACGGTGTTCTCATGGATTCCCAACGCCTCGCCGGCCTTGGCGTGGTCACCCTGGGACTCCAGCCAGGCCTGCAGCGTCAGCACGTATTCGGTGGCGTTGGCCTCGTCGTGGCGGCGAAGCTCGGCGACCGGTCCGCGGTCAGGGGAACGGCCCGAGCGCGCCGCCGTGCGCAGCCGCTGAAGCAGGATGTGGTCCCAGGACTCGTCGTATGCCGGGAGTGTGGCGCCGCGGCCCCACACCTCGTGAAGCGCCAAACACTCGTCGGCCTCTTGTCGTGCCGCGACGAGGTCAGCCACCGCAGCTGCCCCACTGATGCCGGCCAGCACCGTCACCCGCTCAGGCAACGCCGCTTGCAGACCGGTGATCCACTTGCGAGCCGTCGCCGATGGCTCGCCGGGCAGTAGGGTATAGACCGTGTTGCCGGCCAGAGCGCTGCGGCCCGGCCGTGACCAGCCGAACCCAGTGGTTGCGAGCTCAAACGCCAACAGCAAAGATGCGTCGCGTTCAATGCCGATGAATGCTTGGACCGCGATCACCCGCAAGAGGCTGTGCGGTAGGCCGAGACGGCTGGCCGCGGTGGCGGCATCGGCGGCGCCTTCCAGCAGCCGAATCACGAGTTCGGTTTCGACCTGGCGTTCCAGGTCGGCGCTGGCGCGGGAGCGCAACAGGTGCAGGGCTACCGTGCGGGCACCGTCGGCCAACGCGATGAGCGCGCGGCCGTCTAACGGCGCCGTGCACGCCACCCACACCGATCCCAAGAGTTCTCGCCCCGAGCGCACCGCCGCCACCATGCGTCCGGTCATCCCCTGTTCGGTGTCCTGGGTGATATACAGGGGCTCGTCGGAGGCCGCCAGATGTGCGTACACACCACGGGCTTCGAAGAATTCCCGCAATCTTTCCGGTGCCTGTCGTTCCAGGATGGTCGCCGCTCGCGCGGGGTCGGCGTGTTGGTGCAGCCTGGAATACGCCAACACGCGCGAGAGCCGGTCCTCGATGATGACCGCGCCACCGGCGGCCTCCGCCAAGCTGTCGGCCAACGCAAACAGATCTGTTGGGCCACGGCCGGATTCGGTTTCACCGCCTTCCATCACCAAGCCGTAGATGAAGGCGGCCAATTCGCTCCACGTGACTGCTGGGTCGACCACCATCACCGCGACGCCCTCGTCCGCGCCTCCGAATGTGGTGTCGTTGTCTCCGGCGCGGGTCAGCACCACAACCGCATGTGCCGAGGCTGCCCAGCGCACAGCTTCTTTGACCGAGCGTGCACCGATGCCGAGTAATACGTCCCCGATGACCGTGCGATCTTCGGTCACCTCATGCAGGACGACGCTGCGCAACTCTGTTGATCGCGGTATCGGGCAAAATCGCAACTGGACGCCGTAGCTTCCCAGCACGTTCACCAGGCGGTCTAGCGTGACCACGAGCCGCTCCCCAAGCCGAGCCGATCAACCAGCGTAACCAGCAGGCCCGCCAAGCGAACGGCGAACGACAGTTTCGTCGAATCGGTGTGGTCGCCGGGATCCTATTCGCTGGTCATGAAGTCGGTCACGATGGCAGCTTCGAGGTGGGGCAGTTCGCTTCATTGACCCGGCAGATCGTCGTCATAGGTGGTTTGGCCCTGACGCTGAACAGATTTGGCGACGGTGAGCAGCACGACGCAGTCGTTGACGGCGTGCAAGCCGTGGCGGGTGGAGGGGATGACGATGTGATCGCCGGGGCGGCCGTCCCAGCTGGTCTCGGAAGTGGTCAACTGAACGCGCCCGTGCAAAACCTGGAGTGTGGCCTCGCCCGGACTTTCGTGGTCGTCCAGGCTAGTGCCCGCGGTCAGCGCAATCACGGTTTGTCGCAACGTGTGTTGGTGTCCGCCGTACACGGTGTGTGCACTGCGGCCACTGTGGGCGTCGTGGGCGGCCGCCAGCTGCTGTCGGGCAAGCGCGGTCAGTGAAACTTTGTCCATGGGGCTGTCCCGGTTCTCAGTGAGCCGACGGGAGTGTCAGCTGGCGGTGAAGGTCGGCGATATAGCTGTCGTAGGCGGCGGCGACCGCATCGAGGTCGACCTGCTCGGGCAGGTCGTCGGCGCTTTGGCGGGCGATCAGGTAGGCCGCGGTCGCCTCGACGACGCGCAGCTCGTCGTCGGCGATTTGCGCAACCACGGCTGGGTCGGCGTGCACGCGCACGACAACGGTGTCCTCGTCCTGCACGAACCGGACTAGATAGTCGTGGTCGCCGAGCGCCTCAAGGGCCGGCTGCAGAACGCTCATGTGGATTCTCCTTTGTTTGCGATGGATCGTCATCCCGCCAGGAGGGCGGCACCGAGGGCGACCAAGGCGCCGAGCTTGAGCGCCTCCAACCCGATGTAGGCGTGATGTGCGCGTGAGCGCGGTGCGTGTTGGCCGGCCAGCACACGGGCCGAACGCCGGTTCAGCCAGGGTCGCACCAACAGCAGCTGGACGGTTAGCAACACGGCCGTCGCCGCGGCGAGTAGGAGCACCGGGCCCGACTCTCCGGCGACGGCCAGGCATACCGCGATCACCACCGCCCACACGACCTCGGCGATGTTGAGGGCCCGGAACACGATGCGCCCGATCGCCAGGCCCACTCGCAGCTCGAGCCCCTCGGCCCGAAATTTTAGCGGTGCTTCCAGGAAGGAGATCGCCAACACCATGCCCAGCCATATCAGCGTGGCCGCCGCAGCCACCCGGATGGCGAGCTCGGTCACGACGATGCCCGATCAAGGGACGGTGCGCGGCCGAGGCGCGCGACGCACAAGTCGGGCTCGACGAACGGGTCGAGACGATCCACGGTGACCGGTGCCCGCATCGCGCTCAGCGCGCCCTGCATGAGGCCCAGGTGCACAGAGCAGATCACCTCGCTGTGTTGTTCAGCCAGCTTCTGGAAGGGACAGTGCCGCAACCGAATCTCGCGCGTACGCGGACCGTCGGCGGGTTCGGGCTCGAAGCCCAACTCCGCCAGCAGTTCTACTAGTTCGGTGATCGCGCGGGTTTTCGACGGCGCGCGGCCCTGCGCGCTGGATGGCATCAGCGCCGCGCTCGTTGACCGGCCCAGCTGGGCGGCGATGCCGGCGGCATCGGGGCGGCCGGCCACATATTCGGTCAGGATGCTGGCCAGTAGCCGATAGTTGGTGGGTCCTGTGGGGTCCATTCGGCGGCTGGCGCGAAACAGGATAGGGGGCCGGCCGCGACCGGGGGAGTTACCGAGGGCTTGTTCGACGCGGCCCGCACGGGCCAACGCGTCAATGTGAAATCGAACTGTGTTCGGGTGCACGCCGAGTTCATCGGCGACGCTGGCGATGCTGCGCGGCTCAGACGAAGCTCGAAGCAACTGCAAGATGACGTCGCGGCGTCCCGGGGGGCCCATTCCGGACGTTTGCGTGGTCGCGTCGGTGGGCATCAGTCGCCCTGCGGTGGCAGCGCCGCGACCATGGGGGTATCGGCGTCGACGACACCGAGTTTCGCGGCTCCCCCCGGCGATCCGAGTGGATCGGTCTGCCCGGGCAGGGTGTCGGTGAAGAACTTGACGTTCTCATCAATGTAGGGCCGCAACGGTTCTGGAAGGTCGTCTTCGTAGTAGATCGCCTCCACCGGACACACCGGCTCACACGCGCCGCAGTCGACGCACTCGTCGGGGTGGATGTAGAGCATGCGTGCACCCTCGTAGATGCAGTCCACTGGGCACTCGTCCACGCAGGCGCGGTCCTTGATATCCACGCACGGTTGTCCGATTACATAGGTCATGCCCGGAACATTACTCTAATTAACACTTGTAGGAATAGTATGTGTTCATGACTCTCTTCGACGATCCACACGCCATCGATGACACCGACGAGTTCGACGTGCGCCAGATACCCAAATCCCAACGACACCCGATGATCTTCGCCCGCTTCGACGCGCTGGCTGCCGGCGAGTCGTTTGTGCTCGTCAACAGCCACGATCCGATACACCTGCGCGAGGAGTTCGCTCGCGATCGACCCGGCGCCTATGAGTGGCGTTATCTAGAGGGGAGCCAGTCCGACAGACTGTGGCGGATCCGGATTGTCCGAATCACCGAGGGCGACCTCCTCGGCTTACTGTGACACCGTCGCGTCCTCGACGGGTACAGAGGAAAACACGGTGACGGCGTTATCCACTGAATGGTCGCGTGCGATGGGCCTTGACGTACCGCTTGTCAACGCGCCGATGGGCGGAGTAGTCGGGGGAGCGCTCGCGGCAGCGGTCTCACGGGCCGGGGGACTGGGCATGCTCGGGATCGGTAGCGCCCCAGCGCGCACGGTCCTGCGCCCTTACTTAAACCTATTTAGCGGGCTATAGTCCGTTAAAAACCTCTTGAAGGTGGTGGCTCATGGCGAATGAGATGATGCGTCACCTCGCCGGTGTGTGCACGTCATGAGTGCCGTCGTTGAACTGACTCCCACTCGGCCGTTCCCGCAGCGTCGTGGACTCAGGGGCACGTTCGTCTACCGGGTGGTGACGACCACTGATCCCAAGCTGCTCGGCATGATGTACATCGTCACCTCGGTCGCCTTTTTCATGGCGGGCGGATTGATGGCGCTGTTCATGCGTACCGAGCTGGCCGCGCCGGGTTTGCAGTTCCTGTCCAACGAGCAGTACAACCAGCTGTTCACCATGCATGGCACGATCATGCTGCTGCTGTATGCGACCCCGATCGTGTTCGGCTTCGCCAATTGCATTCTGCCGCTGCAGATCGGCGCGCCGGATGTGGCGTTCCCGCGCCTGAACGCGCTCAGCTACTGGCTGTTCCTATTCGGCGCCCTTGTTACGGTGTCCGGTTTCCTCACCCCTGGGGGCGCCGCGGATTTCGGCTGGACGGCATACACACCGCTGAGCGATGCTCTGCATTCGCCCGGCGCAGGGGCGGACCTGTGGATCATGGGCTTGGCGATCGCCGGCCTGGGCACGATACTGGGGGCGGTCAACATGATCACCACAGTGGTGTGCATGCGGGCACCTGGGATGACGATGTTCCGGATGCCGATCTTCACCTGGAACATTCTCGTCACAATGATCATGGTCCTTGGCGCGTTCCCGCTGCTGACCGCCGCGCTGTTCGGGCTGGCCGTCGACCGCCACCTTGGTGCGCATATCTATGACCCGGCCAACGGTGGAGTAATTTTGTGGCAGCACCTGTTCTGGTTCTTCGGCCATCCCGAGGTGTACATCGTCGCGATCCCATTTTTTGGCATCATCACCGAAGTCGTTCCGGTGTTCAGCCGAAAACCGGTCTTCGGATACACCGCTATGGTCTATGCAACCGTGAGCATCGCAGCTCTGTCCACCGCGGTGTGGGCGCACCACATGTTCGCCACCGGCGCGGTACTGTTGCCCTTCTTTTCCTTCATGTCGTATCTGATTGCCATTCCGACCGGAATGAAGTTCTTCAATTGGATCGGCACGATGTGGCACGGCCAGTTGACATTTGAGACTCCGATGCTGTTCTCGGTGGGTTTCATGGTCACCTTCCTGCTCGGTGGGCTGTCGGGCGTTATGTTGGCCAGCCCACCGATCGACTTTCACGTCACCGATACTTACTTTCTGGTCGCCCACTTCCATTACGTATTGTTCGGCACGATCGTGTTCGCCACTTATGCCGGCATCTACTTCTGGTTCCCGAAAATGACGGGCCGGTTGCTCGACGAGCGGCTGGGCAAGCTGCACTTCTGGCTCACGTTTATCGGCTTCCACACCACCTTTTTGGTGCAGCACTGGCTGGGCAACGAAGGTATGCCGCGCCGCTACGCGGACTACCTGCCCACCGACGGATTCACCACCTTGAACGTTGTGTCGACGATAGGGGCGTTCACCCTGGGCGCATCGATGCTGCCGTTCGTATGGAACATCTTCAAGAGCTACCGCTACGGTGAGGTCGTCGTCGTCGATGACCCATGGGGATACGGCAGCTCGCTGGAATGGGCCACGACCTGCCCTCCTCCGCGGCACAACTTCACCGAGCTGCCCCGGATCCGTTCGGAGCGGCCGGCTTTCGAACTGCACTACCCCCATATGTCGAAGCGGATGCGCGCCGAAGCCCACGTCGGGCGCCGACACCTTCACACGGAAAGCGCGGACGACGCTCCCGTGACAAGCCGCAACCAGCCTGCCGATCAATGAGCCGGCCAGCCCTCTGGGGATCTCCACACAGGTACGAAGATAAGGGGTCGTCTCGGCCGCGGTTCGCCGATGCTGAAGACCGACAGTCGACTCGGACTTGGCAAGTCAGCGTGAGAACGCCATCTCTGGGATGCTCAGGCTGACGAGCATGAGGGTGAGCACAAGCCAGCCGGCGCCTTGCCAGATGGGCCAAGTTCCGCCAGCTCGCCAGACCTTATAGGTCTTGATGGACGCTGCGATGGCTCCTACGAGAAGGACGATCGGGGTTCCCAGCGCCGACAGGGGCACCGCGCGGCCGATGAGCAGAAACAGAATGAACGCAAGGCCGGCCACGGCGATGATCGATGCGACATACACTGATGCCGCGCGGAAGGCGCCAGGATCATGCCAGCGCTTTTCGACGTCGTTCGTCGTCATATCTGTTCGCATAACTCTAAGTCTCCCAACTAGATCGGGCGTCACTTGTTAGACACCATTGCAGGCAGCTGACGCCGCCTGTCCGACTGATCGCGCGCGCTCGGTCGTCGTCCGCGCCGGTGTAACCACTGCAGCTCCTATCTTCAGCGCTCACTTGATCCGATCGCCATCGGCAACGTTGCGCTACCAATCAACGGGCCGCGTTGGCGGCGACGTACATCAACAGCTCTTCGGGGTCGGCGAGCTTGGCTGGGTCGACGCGCGCACCGGAGCGCACCAGCGCCTCGATGGCATCGGTAACACCCCAGGTGTTGACGTTCATTCCGGCCAGCACCCGCCCATCGCGAACCCAGAAGGCGATGAACTCACCGCCGGCGACGTCGCCGCGGAAGACGACCTCGTCGTAACCGTCCGGTCCGACGTAGCCGGAATACTCCATCCCACAGTCGTATTGGTCGGAGAAGAAGTAGGGCACGTGGTCGTAGGAGGTGAGGGTGCCCATCATGTTTGCCGCGGCGACCGGTCCCTGGTTGAGGGCAGCCGACCAGTGCTCGAGGCGCAGGTGGGTCCCCAGCAGCGGATAGTACGAGTTGGCTACATCCCCGGCCGCGAACACGTCGGGGTCGATGGTGGCCAGGTGCTCATCGACGACGATGCCGTTGTCGACCGGCAGGCCCGCCGCGGCTGCCAGCTCGGTGTTGGGCGTGATGCCCACGCCGACCACGACCGCGTCGGCCGCCACGACGTCGCCGTCGACCAGGCGCACGCCGGTCGCCTTGTCACTGTCACCGATGATTTCGGCCACGCCGGCGTTCATCCGCCCCTCGACACCGTGCGCGCGGTGCAGCGCCGCGTAGGTTTCGGCCACCTCCGCACCGAGCACCGCCAGCAACGGCAGCTTCCCCCTCTCAATGAGGGTCACCTGACACCCCGCGGCCCGGGCCGCGGCCGCGGTCTCCAAGCCGATCCAACCCGCCCCGATGACGGCCACCCGCTGCGCCGAGGCGAAGGCCGCCTTCAGTGCTTCGCTGTCGGCGACCCTGCGCAGATAATGCACACCAGCCAGGTCCGCCCCGGGCACCGTCAGGCGACGGGGCGCAGAACCGGTCGCCACGAGCAGCTTGTCGTAGCCCAGCGTCTCTCCGGCTGTCTTCACTTCGTGTGCAGCGCAGTCGATGTCGTTGACCCGGATGCCCAGTCGCAGGTCGATGTCGCGTTCGAGGTGCCACTGCGCCGGATGGATGTAGATCTTTTCCCGCTCGGTGGTGCCCTGCAGATAGCCCTTCGACAGCGGGGGCCGGTCGTAGGGGCGCTCATCCTCATCCCCAATGAGGATGACCTTGCCGCCGAACCCATTGGTGCGCAGCGCTTCGGCTGCCTTGGCGCCGGCCAGCCCGGCGCCCACGATGACAAATGTCTGTTGTGTGGTCATGTGTGCCCTATCCCTGTCTTCCGAGTATTGCGTGCGCGTGTACGCAGGCCGAATCTCGTTGCGGTGCTGCATTTCAGCGACCGAGCACTGTCAGCTTGTCGACGAGCCCACTGAGAGCGCCGATTGCCGACGACTGGTGTGCGCGCGCCCGCCGCAACGGCGATCATTGCTGGGCCACCCGTCGTGCCTTGGCGTCCAGTGTGACGAGCAGATCGGCGAACGACTTGTGGAAGCCGGCGACGCCGTGGTCTTCAAGGGTGTGCCCGACGTCATCCATGTCGACTCCCACTGTCGCTAAGTCGTGCATGACTCTTTCGGCCTGCTCGATCCCGGTGTCGACGGTGCGCGCGACGGTGCCGTGGTCCTCGAATGCGGTGATTGTGGTCTCGGCCATGGTGTTGACGGTGTCGGGGCCAATCAGGCTGTCGACGTAGAGGGTGTCGGGGTAGTCGGGATTCTTCGTCGACGTAGACGCCCACAACGGCGGCTGCACACGGGCGCCGCGCGCGGCGAGTTTCGCCCATCGCTCGCCGGCAAATCGGTTCCGGAAGATCTGGTAGGCCAGACGCGCCTGGGCGACTGCGGCGCGCCCGCGCAACGCCACGGCATCGTCACCGCCGATCCGCGCCAGCCGGTGGTCGACCTCGGTGTCGACGCGGCTGACGAAGAACGACGCAACACTGTGCACAGCGGCCAGATCACCACCAGCGGCGGTGAACGTTTCCAGACCTTCCAAGTAGGCGTCGATCACCTGCGCGTAGCGAGACAGCGAGAAGATCAGGGTGATGTTGATGCTCAAGCCTCGACCGATCAGCGCCGCGATCGCCGGGATGCCCTCGGCGGTGGCGGGAACCTTCACCAGCAGGTTGGGGCGGGCGATCCGGTCGTGCAGGCGGGCGGCCGCGGCGATCGTGGCCTCGGTGTCGCGCGCCAGCTCCGGGGCGACTTCGATCGACACGAACCCGTCGCTGCCGTGCGAGTTGTCGAACGTCGAACGCAACACCGCCAGCGCATCGGTGACGTCCTGCACGGCCAGTTCCCAATAGGCATCCCCGAGCGAATAGCCCTGCGCGATAAGGACGGCGAACTGCGCGTCATAGGCATCGGAGCCTTCGATGGCCCTCGCCAAGATCGTCGGATTGGCCGTCACCCCCCGGATTCCCTCGGCGACGAAGCCGGCCAGCGTGCCATCACGCAAGTACGGGCGGGTGAGGTTGTCGAGCCACGGGCTCTGCCGTTGCTCGGTGTAGAGCCGCTCTAGCCGTGTCATCGCTGCCGCCCACTGTCGGGCCGCGCGCTGATCATGCGATCAGACGCGTTGAACGGCGAGCAGATCAAGGACGTCACGATGACCGCGTTTCACTCGGCGACGATGTCTGCGGCGGCGACAGTTGTGCATGCGGGGGGGTCACCTTGTGCACCACCACGCAGCAGCGGTCAGGGTGCGGTTCGAGTTCGGCGTGCGCGCGGGGGTCACCGCAACCCGCGATAACCCCCTCGACGAGGCGCAGATTCAGTCCACACACCACCTCTCGGTGATCCTGGGCGACCAGGTGAAACGGACAATTCCGCAGGGTGATGCGGCCATCATCGCCCGCGCGCGGCAGGTAGCCACAGTTGCGCAGCGCCCCAACGACGTTGCCGCCTGCTCCGCCGCCCGCGCGCCGGCCGGCTTCGGCGGCGGCCTCGTTCACGGCGGCTCGCACTGCTCCGCTGGCATCCTGCTCGACCGATGCGACGAGCAATTTGGCGAGCAGTTCGTAGTCCCGGGGCGGCACGCTGACACTCATTTCCTGCGTCGCCCGGGTGTAGAGCTTCGCCGGACGCCCAGCCCCGGGTCCGCTGCGCCCCGCCGGGCGTTGGTAGCTGATCGTCAACAGGCCGGCGGCGGCCAACTTATCCAGGTGGTAGGCCGCCAGGGTGCGTCCGATCGACGCGGCGGCGGCGGCCTGCTCACGCGAAACCGGCCCGTCGCACTCGGTCACGAACTCATACAACTGCCGCCGCAACGGGTCATCCAGGTGGCTCAGGCCGGTCAGGGAGGCCAGGTCGCCGATGCGGTTGAGGGACATGCTCCAACTCTAACACCAAACAAGTTTGACAAATAGGCGTAACGGGCAGATTCTAAAACTAGTTCTGATTGGTCTTACAAAAGGAGATTGCGATGACCGCCGCAGCGCTACCCGCCTCAGCCGCCCACACCCCCTCCGAGGTGCTGCAGCGTGCCCGCTCCGATCCGGCCTACGCGGCGTTTCTGCTGCTGCGGATCGGATTCGCGGTGCTGCCGATCGTGTTCGGCCTCGACAAGTTCACCAGCGTGCTCACCAACTGGGAGGGCTACCTGGCCCCGTGGATCGTGGACTTGAGCCCGATCAGCGCACACCAGACGATGCTGGTGGTTGGGGTGATCGAGATCGTCGCCGGCCTCGCCGTCGCGATCAAGCCGCGATACGCCGCCTACATCGTCGCCGCTTGGCTGGTCGGCATCATCGTCAACCTGCTGAGCTACCCCGGCTTCTACGACGTCGCGCTGCGCGACTTCGGGCTGCTGCTGGCCGCGCTCACCCTCGCCCGGTTGGCCTTTGTGTACGACCCGGCCTGGCGCCGGCGGACCAAGTCCGGCACTGATTCCCCTGTCACGTAGTCGATCCCACCCTGCTCATCCCTCCGTTCACCCGACACAACTACGCCTGTGACGGGTGGACGGAGGGATCTTCTCGGTCCCGGAAGGAACCCGCCATGCATTCCAGCGCGGCATTGCAACTAGTGCACGAGTCACCACATCGGGATCCGGCCGCCGCGGAAGTCGCCGCCGCCGCATTCCTTCGTGCCCTGGGGATTTCACTGGATTCGGACAGTCTTGCCGACACACCCGCGCGGATGGCGCGCGGCTACGCTGAGCTATTCACGCCGCCGCCCTTTGATCTGACCACCTTCCCCAACGACGAGGGCTACGACGAACTCGTCATTTCCCGCAACCTGCCGCTGCGATCGGTGTGCGAACATCACATGTTGTCCTTCGTCGGGATCGCCCACATCGGGTATCTGCCCGGCGAGCGCATCATCGGACTATCCAAGCTGGCCCGCGTCGCCGAGCACTTCGCCTGCCGGCCCCAACGCCAGGAACGGCTCACCAAACAAATCGCCGATTGGCTGGCCGAACAGCTGGCGCACCGCGGGGTTGGCGTGGTCATCGAGGCCGAGCACAGCTGCACGACCCTGCGCGGCGTGCACGCCGCCGGGTCGGCCACCATCACCTCCGCACTGCTGGGTGTCCTGCGCGAAGACCCCCGTTCACGTCAGGAGTTCTTCGCACTCACCGGCACGAACGCATGATGGCGCGTCGGCCGCAAGGAGTGTGTCATGCAGACCTTCACCCTCTTGCCCGAGCGCTGGTGGGTTGTCCGCGTATTCGAACGCAATCCGCTTGTGCGCCGCAGTGACCGAGTAGAGATGCTGCTGGTGCTGTTGGCATTCGTGGCCTCGATCATCGCCGCTGCGGTCGCGGGGCCGTCGGCACCGCGGTGTACGACGCGCACAGCCTGAGGTATGCGGAACAGCCACAGACGCGGCATCTGGTCACCGCGACGGCTCGCCAGGACAGCACCGCGATCCTGGACACCGTCACTTACAACAACGTGAGCGCCCGATGGCGCGCCGAAGCCACCGAACACACCGGATCGTTTAGCTGGCCGCAACCTGTCAAAGCCGTTGACCTTATTGACATCTGGATGGACACCGACGGGAATCCGGTGAGCGCGCCGGCCCCGGCTTCGCAAGCAGGTGTCGATGGCGTGAGGGCCGGGATCACGATTTGGCTGACTGTGGTCGCCGCGGTGGCGGGGCTGGTCGCTCTGGTGCGGTGGCGACTGAACCGTCTCCAGCATTTGACCGAATCGCTGCAGACCCTCGGCGGTTCGGGCTTCCTGCAGGACTACCCGATCGAGCAACACATCCGCGACGCCAAGATCGACAGCCTCTACGAAGGACCACCGCGATTCAGTCACAGGACTTCTTCTTCCGCAAGATCGCCCGCGATCGCGGTGTGGCGCTGGGGCACGTCGTCAGCCAGGTCCAGAAATTCCTCGACAGCGACACTGCCCCCCCGAACTCGCCGACAACCGCAAACTGCTGGCCGAGGCGGTCGAGGATATGCAGGCCATGGTCGCCGCGCTGACCGGGTATCTAGTCGACTCCGCGCACAACGCCCGAGAGCTGTACCTCGCCGGTCTGGAGGCGGTGCCGTTCCTGCTCGCTGTCAGTGATGTGCTCATCGGCAGGCTTCTGTTGCAGCAGGCCGAGATCGCGCTCAACGCGCTCGACGGCGCAGCGACGCCCCACGATCGCGCCTTCTACATCGGAAGGTCGCCACCGCAACGTTCTTCGCCAAGAACATGCTGCCGCAGCTGGCCGCCCAACAACGAATCGTCGACGCCGTCGACCTGACGATCATGGGAATGCTCGAGGAGGCCTTCTGATTCTGGTCATGGTCAGCAGGCAAGCCATGGGCTAGTATTTATACAACCCGTGTTTGTAATAATTAACCATCCGCTCCAGCGCACGGACCACATCGGCGCCGGGCGAGCACGCAGCAAAGGAGTTCGTGGGTATGAGCATCGCGGATCGCACCATGCAGACCACCTGGGAGGGTCCCTTAGCGTCTGGCGAAGGCACGCTGTCAGAAGGCAGTAGCGCAGCGTTGGACGGCCTGCAGGTGACCTGGGCCTCCCGAACTGAGCAGCCGGGCGGCAAGACCAGTCCGGAGGAGCTGGCGGCGGCAGCACATTCCTCGTGTTTCGCGATGGCGCTGGCATTGAAGTTGGGCGAGAACAACACACCGCCACAACGGCTGGATGTGCAGTCCACCGTGACCCTGGACGCAGTCGACGGAGTCCCGACGATCACCACGTCCCGGCTGAAGGTCAGGGCACTGGTGGCCGGGTTGGATGCCGACGCCTTCGCCGCCGTAGTCGATGAGGCAGCAGCGTTGTGTCCAGTGTCGCGATTGTTCGCCGGGGCCAAGATCAGCGTCGACGCCGAGCTCGACTAGAAACCAATCGGCACACGTGCTGCGAACTGACGAAGAGGACAACACCATGCCCGACGGGGTTCTATCGGTCGTTCTGCTGCGTGAGCATCGCGAAATAGACAATGCAATAGAGGATTTCATCGACAAACTCGATTGTGGCTGCGTGCAGCCCGAACCGTTGCACACGGCGTTGGAGGCGCTGCGCCGACACATCTACGTGGAAGAGGCCATCCTGTTCCCCCCGATCCGCGAAGCCGGCATGGTCATGCCGATCTTCGTGATGATGCGCGAGCACGGCGAACTGTGGCGCACCACAGACGCCCTGACCGATCTGATCGCTGACAGAGCCGACAACGAACAGCTGCGGGATACCTGCCATCGGCTGCTGCGCCAACTCGAGCAGCACAACTCCAAGGAGGAACCCATCATCTATCCGCATGCCGATACCGACCTTCCAGCACAGGTGAGCGCGGAACTGGCCCGGTTCATCGAGACCGGCCGCATCCCGAACGGATGGGTTTGCCAGCAGGCCGACCGGTGAGGCGCAGCCGTGGCAACGGTGGGAACAAGCTCAGGGCGGTCTCGGCCCGACGCTTTCGAGCCGGTTTGGAGCCGGTG
The DNA here is from genome assembly GCF_000230895.2 of Mycolicibacterium rhodesiae NBB3. Next base: position 183,310 of record NC_016604.1, on the reverse strand, counting down.
GGCGAGCAGGGGCTTGAGACATTCTGTGCGACAGGTAAGTCCGCGGTTTCGGGCGGGTTCGTGGTGCTAACTGAAACCGCGTTGGCTGACCCGCTATCCAAAGGATTTGTCCAGGCGGGATGTTGTGGCGCTGATGATCGACGCGATGCCCTTGATCCGCATCTCGGCATCGCGCGCAAGCGTTCGCGTTTACCATGCCGGAGGTGACGGTCCAGCCTCTGACCCCGGCTCAGCGCCGCGGATCCGCGTTGCGGTCGACGGTGGTGCTCAAGGCGGCGATGGCGATCTCGGGCCTGGTCATGGTGCTGTTCTTGGTGGTGCATATGTACGGCAACCTCAAGGCGTTCTCCGGGCGGGCAGCGTTCGATGACTACGCGCAGCATCTCCGCACGCTCGGTGAGCCGTTTCTGCCCCACGCCGGTGCACTTTGGATCGTGCGGGTGGTGCTAGTGGTCAGCGTGGTGATCCACATAGGTGCGGCGCTGATCCTGTGGAGACGTGCTCGCTCGGCAACCGCGGGGTGCGGCGGCTGGCGCTATGAGAGCACCCGGGCGCGCGGCGGTGTCCAACGCAGCTACGCATCGTTCACGATGCGCTGGGGCGGGGTGACGGTGGCAGCGTTCATCGTCTATCACCTGCTGCACCTGAGCATGGACACCATTCACCCGGGCGGAGCGTCGCCGAGCCCGTACGTGCGGCTAGTGAACGGATTTCAGATCTGGTGGGTGGTCGTGAGCTACACCGTTGCGCTCATCGCGGTGGGATTCCATCTGCGGCATGGGGTTTGGAGTGCGTTCGCGACGTTGGGCGCGAACACCAGCGTTCGGCGGCGTCGTCATCTCAACGTGGCCGCGGTCGTGGTCGCGGTGGTGATCACGGCCGGCTTCCTGATTGTCCCGTACTCGGTGCTGTTCGGCTGGGTCGGCCAGTGAGCTCCGAGGCCGACCTGTCCACCGGCTACTACACGGTGGGGGATCCGGTCGTCGATGACAAGGCGCCGCTGGGCCCGATCGAGAAGCGCTGGGACACCCGCAAGTTCGACGCCCAGTTGGTCAGTCCGGCGAATCGGCGCGCTCTGTCGGTGATCATCGTCGGCACGGGCCTGGCCGGGGCGTCGGCCGCCGCGACGCTCGGCGAGGCGGGCTATCGGGTCACCAGCTTTTGTTATCAAGACAGTCCTCGCCGCGCGCACAGCATCGCCGCGCAGGGCGGGATCAACGCGGCGAAGAACTACCGCAACGACGGTGACAGCATTTACCGGCTGTTCTACGACACCGTCAAGGGCGGCGACTTCCGTTCACGCGAATCCAACGTCTACCGTCTCGCGCAGGTCAGCGGTTCGATCATTGACCAATGTGTCGCCCAGGGCGTGCCATTCGCCCGCGAATACGGCGGTCTGCTGGACACTCGCTCGTTCGGCGGCGTGCAAGTCTCGCGCACCTTCTACGCTCGCGGTCAGACCGGCCAGCAGTTGCTGCTCGGCGCTTACCAGGCCCTTGAGCGCCAGGTCAAGATGGGCGCGGTGGACGTGCATGCGCGTCACGAAATACTCGACCTGGTCGTCGTCGACGGCAGGGCACGGGGGGTGATCGTGCGCGACATGACGACCGGCGAGATCCAAACGCACGTCGCCGACGCCGTCGTGCTCGCGTCCGGCGGTTACGGCAACGCGTACTTCCTGTCCACCAACGCGATGGGTTGCAACGTCACCGCCACCTGGCGCGCGCACCGCAGGGGCGCGCTGTTTGCCAACCCCTGCTTCACCCAGATCCACCCGACCTGCATCCCGGTCAGCGGCGACCACCAGTCCAAGCTGACGCTGATGAGCGAGTCGCTACGCAACGACGGGCGGATCTGGGTACCCGCCAACAGCGGCGACGACCGCCCCCCCAGCGAGATTCCCGAGTCCGACCGCGACTACTACCTCGAGCGCCGATACCCGGCGTTCGGCAACCTGGTCCCGCGCGATGTCGCCTCCCGCGCAGCCAAAAAAGTGTGTGACGACGGGCGCGGTGTCGGTCCCGGCGGCCTCGGTGTTTACCTCGACTTCGCCGACGCCTTGGCGCGCCTGGGCCGCCCGGTGATCGAGGACCGCTACGGCAACCTTTTCGAGATGTACCGGCAGATCACGGGAGAGGATCCGTTCCGCAGGCCGATGCGAATCTACCCGGCGGTGCACTACACGATGGGCGGGCTATGGGTCGACTACGACTTACAGAGCACCATTGCGGGCCTGTTCGTGATCGGCGAGGCCAACTACTCCGACCACGGTGCCAACCGGCTGGGCGCCAGCGCGCTGATGCAGGGCCTCGCCGATGGCTACTTCGTGCTGCCCGCCACCCTCACCGACTATCTGGCAGCGGCGCCGTTCGAGCCGATCGACGCCTCGCACCCCGCCGCGCGCGAGGCCGCCGACACGGTCCGCGGGCGCATCGAGGCCCTGCTGTCCATCCGCGGCGACCGCACGGTCCACTCCTTCCATAAAGAACTTGGCACCATCCTCTGGGACCACTGCGGCATGGAACGCACACAAACGGGCTTGGTCGACGCCATCGAGCGGGTGCGAGAGCTCAAGGCACAGTTCTGGCGCCGCGTCGCGGTCACCGGTGAGAACGCGGAGCTGAACCAGACCCTGGAGCGGGCGGGCCGAGTAGCGGATTTCTTCGAACTGGCGGAGCTGATGTGCATCGACGCCCTGCACCGCGAAGAGTCGTGTGGGTGTCACTTCCGGGTCGAAAGCCAAACCGCCGACGGCGAGGCGCTGCGCGACGACGACCGGTTCGCCTACGTCGCCGCCTGGGAATTCACTGGCACGGACCACCCCCCGGTGCTGCACCGGGAAGACCTCGAATATCGCAGCGTCAAGATGAAACAGCGGAGCTACAAATGAACCTCACCCTGCGGATCTGGCGCCAGAAGGCCCCGGGTGAGGCGGGCGCGATGGTTGGCTACGGGGTGCGGGACATCTCGCCGGACATGTCGTTTCTCGAAGTGCTCGATGTCCTCAACGAACACCTCACCCGCGCAGGCGAGGATCCGGTCGCGTTCGACAGCGACTGCCGCGAAGGCATCTGCGGCGCGTGCGGGCTAGTCATAAATGGCGTTGCGCATGGGCCACAAGAATTGATCACAACCTGCGAACTGTACATGCGCAGTTTCGCCGACGGGGACGTCATCGACGTCGAACCCTGGCGCGCCGCACCGTTCCCGGTCATCAAGGACCTGATCGTCGACCGCAGCGGATTCGACCGGATCATCGCCGCCGGCGGGTACATCACCGCGCCAACGGGCGCTGCCCCCGACGCGCAGGCCGTGCCGGTGCCCAAGACGCGTGCCGAAGCCGCGTTCGACGCGGCGACCTGCATCGGTTGCGGAGCCTGCGTTGCGGCGTGCCCGAACGGCTCGGCAGCGCTGTTCCTAGGCGCGAAGATCACTCACCTCGGCGACCTACCTCAAGGTCAGGCTGAGCGTCGCAACCGCGCGCTCGCCATGATCGACCAGCACGACGCCGAAGGGTTCGGCGGCTGCACTCAGATTGGCGAATGTACTGCGGTGTGCCCCAAGGGCATCCAACTCGACGTGATCTCTCGCTACCACCGCGACGTCCTCGGCGCACTGATCCGTCGCGAGGACTGATTACGAACGGCGCGGGCACGAGTGCGGGATGGGCCAGATTGTTCGGTCCGAGGTCATGGCCGAGTGAACGTGTCGGCAATCAACCAATGGTCAGAGGTAACGTGAGGCTCTCGTCAGGCAGGACAAGGGAACGCAGATGCGTGAGGCGGCAAAAGTCACGTCGTGCTTGATGCGAGTGTTCGACTTGGAGCGTTCAGTGAACTTCTACCGCGACGTGTTCGAATGCCATGTCGCGCTTCACGAACCGAACGCTGCGCTTCTCTTGACGCCAGGCGGCTTCCAAATATATATCCGCGCACACGAGGCGTACGGGCCACGCGGCATCGACGATGTGGGTGTCGAGGAGATCATCTGGTCGGTCCGGTAGCGAAACTGAACTGAATCGGATCGAACAGCGTTTGCGTACGCACTATCCCAGTACCTATAGGAACACCCACAACGGGGTCACCTTCGTCGATGGCGTCGACCCAGATTTCAATCGCGTACTGATCATCTGCCCGACTCCTGAACAATTGCCACGCGAGGTGATCGACAGACGCTTCCACTAGCGGTCTGCCTCTTGCCGACGCAGCCGGAGAGAACTCCGCCCGCTCGCGCGGTGACGCTAGGCCGGCTCGCAGACCACCACCGGAATCACGCGGTCAGTCCACGATTGGTATCGCGCCCACCGCGGGTTGTGTGCGATGAGTCGCGGCCAGAGCTGCGCCCGTTCCGCGTCGTCGGCGACGCGGGCACGCATGGTGTGGGTCTGGGCTCGGATCTGCACGTGCACCTCAGGATTCGCGCGCAGATTTAGAAACCACATTGGGTGTGTGGGCAGACCGCCCTGCGATGCCACCAGGACCACACGTGCACCATCGGCCACGAATATCAGTGGACTCGTTCGGGATAACCCGCTCTTGCGGCCAGTCGTGGTCAACAGACACAGCGGGAGCCCCAACTCGTGGCCGCCGACGCGCCCGTTGGTGGCGCGATAGATTGCCACATTAAATTTGGACATCGTTTTCAAGAGACGGGGAGCCAGAACCGAGATAACAACCGGCGGCCTCTTGGGTGCCATTCTCCGAGTCTAAACGGATGGCCGTGGCACGCCCGATGCGAACAAGATGCGTTCCGCCAAATGATCCGCGAGAATCAGTGCGGCCCACACATTGACCACCGCCGCCGCGCCCAGCGCGTACCGGACCAGCGGCCCATTCGTTCCCCGGGCCGACCGCGCGCAACGCGGTGTTGTTCGGTCCTGCGGGCAGCCTCTATGTGTACCGCAGCTACGGGGATACACACGTGTCTCAATGGGACGTGCGGACCCGATGGAGTTGCCGGCGCGGTGCTGATCCGGTCAGGGGAGGTAATCGTCGGCGAGGATACCGCCTCAGCCAGAAGGCCCGCCGCTCGCAGACCGCATGACATGGCGCGCGGGCCGGGCAATCTGGGCAGCGCGCTCGGTATCACCTTGGGCGACTGCGGCTCTCACCTTTTCGACCCTGGCTCGCGGGTCAGGCTCAGACTCGCCCCGGTGGCGACGTGGGCCAGCGGTCCGCGTGTCGGAGTGAGAACCGCTCCCGACCGCCACGTGGCGGTTGTGGCTGCCGGAATCGGCGGCCGTGTTTACCTACCGTCGAACCTCGCGTGCGAAGCCCCGACGAGATCCTTAGCGAACCGGCGCCGGTGGGCGGCGCATTGCCGCAGTTCCACATCGACCAACTCGAGGGATCGTTGGCGTCGGCCGGAATCGACTACCGGCATCCGCCCGCGCTCGGCGGATTACGCCGGCCAGCCAAAGATTCAATCAACACCGGATGGCGCAACGTATCCTTCCGCGGGCACGCCGACTACATGAACACACCGCCTTTCCAGGACGCGGTTGCGGAACTCACTGCACTGGCTTGCACAACGCATCACCGTCATCATGTGCGCCGAGACTGTCTTCTGGCGGTGCCATCGCGCGCTTGTCGCCGACGCGCTGCTTGTTCGTGGCGTCGACGTTCAGCACATCATGGGCGCTGGAAAGCTGACGTCTGCAACGATGACGAGCTTCGCGAAGCCCGACAAAACACAGATCACCTATCCGTCGGTGTGATTGGCAGCGCGCACCTTCGAGCTTGTCGATGAAAGCCTTTGCCCCACTGTTTATTTCGTAGTGCTTGCGCTTCAGAACGACGGATAGAACCCCGTCGGCCATGGTGCCTTTCCACCCGGGGCCGTTGATGGCCACCGTCGCCATCACACACCTGCCACGTCGCATCCGGGTCCACATCTTCAATATAGATGAATTTATCCCTCTATATTGCCCCGGTTGCGGGTAGAGTGGCTCAGTGAGACCAGCGCCGCGGGCGCGACGAGCACCGCCACCGCCCGGCAGCGCGAAGTGGAGATGGCTATGTCCGAGTCCCTGTATCAGCCGGCAACACGACAGATGTCGGCTCGCCGAAAAGCTCTTGCCCCCAACATCCACGACGCCTTCGACGGGTTTTCCCGTGCGGTATTCGCCGAGGGTGCGCTGCCCGAGAAGACCAAACAGCTCATCGCCGTCGCAGTGGCACACGTAACCCAGTGCCCGTACTGCATCACCGGCCACACCAAGCTGGCGCGGCGCAAGGGTGCGAGCCCCGAAGAGATCATGGAGGCCATCTGGGTCGCCGCGGAGATGCGCGCCGGCGGCGCATTTGCGCACGCCGCGTTGGCCATTCACGCGATGGATCAGATCGACACCCACACGCACACCCCGGGTGCGGATGGCGCGCCGTCGTGAGCCTGAACAGTTTCGGTGCCCGTGATCGGCTTGTCGTCGACGGCGAAAGCTATGACATCTTCCGTTTGGACCGGGTGCAGACCTCCCACCGGCTGCCTTACAGCCTGCGGGTGCTGCTGGAGAATTTGGTGCGCAACGAGGATGGCCGCCTGGTCACCGGGGAGCAGGCGCGGGCCTTGGCCGCGTGGGATCCCGCGCAGCAGAGCCACACCGAGATCCAGTTCACCCCTGCGAGGGTGTTAATGCAGGATTTCACCGGCGTCCCGTGTGTGGTCGACCTGGTCGCGATGCGTGATGCGATGACCGCGCTGGGCGGGGACGCGGCGAGAATCAACCCGCTGATCCCCACCGAGCTGGTGATCGATCACTCGGTGATCGCCGACGTGTTCGCCCGCCCCGACGCGTCCAGGGTCAACGCCGGCCTGGAGTTCGTCCGCAACCGGGAGCGCTACCAGTTGCTGCGGTGGGCGCAGCAGGCGTTCGACGATTTCCTGGTTGTCCCGCCCGACACCGGCATTTGTCATCAGGTCAATCTGGAGTATCTGGCCCGGGTGGTGTTCACCCGGGCCGGCCCGGACGGCCCGCAGGCCTATCCGGACACCCTGGTCGGCACTGACTCGCACACCCCGATGGTCAACGGGCTCGGCGTGCTCGGTTGGGGGGTCGGCGGCATCGAGGCGGAGGCGGCCATGCTCGGGCAGCCGATGAGCATGCTGATCCCGCAGGTGCTCGGTCTCAAGCTAACCGGGGAGCTGCGCGAGGGCACGACCGCGACCGATCTGGTGCTCACGGTCGCCGAACTGCTGCGCCAGACGGGGGTGGTGGGCAAGTTCGTTGACTTCTACGGCCCCGGCGTGGCGAACGTGCCGCTGGCGAACCGGGCGACCCTCGGCAACATGAGTCCCGAATACGGTTCGACCTGTGCGATCTTCCCGATCGACGCGGAGACACTGACCTATCTGCGGCTGACCGGACGCCCCGAACCCCAGATACGGCTGGTCGAGGCGTACGCCAAGGAGCAGGGCCTGTGGCATGACCCTGATGACGAGCCGGTCTACAGCCAAACCGTCGAACTGGATCTGGCTGGTGTGGAACCCTCGATCGCCGGGCCGAAGCGACCCCAGGACCGCATCCCGTTGTCGATGGCCTCGCATGCGGTCGCTTCGCGGCTTGCCGGTGGTCCTCGGGCTGTCGTGCAGGCGGGCGGGCTCGATGAGGCGTTGAGCGAATCATTCCCGGCAAGCGACCCGGTCGCCATCGATCACGACCGCGTCGACGACGTCCCGTTCGCGCCGTGCGGTTACGGCCCGTCCCATGAGTTGCCGTCGGAGCCGGTGTCGGTGACCCTCGCCGACGGCACCCGCGCGGCAATTGGTCACGGACACGTGGTGATCGCCGCGATCACCTCGTGCACCAACACCTCCAACCCGTCGGTCATGATCGGCGCGGGCCTGCTGGCCAAGAAGGCCGTCGAGCGTGGCCTGTCCCGTAAACCCTGGGTGAAAACGACACTCGCGCCGGGCTCGCGTGTCGTGACCGACTACTACGACCGGGCCGGGTTGACTCCCTACCTAGAGCAGCTCGGGTTTTCTCTGGTCGGCTACGGATGCACCACCTGTATCGGCAACTCTGGACCGCTGATCCCGCAGGTCAGCGGGGCCGTCACCGAACACGACCTGACGGTGGCCTCGGTGTTGTCGGGCAACCGCAACTTCGAGGGCCGCATCCATCCCGAGTGCAAAATGAATTTCCTGACGTCCCCGCCACTGGTGATCGCCTACGCCCTGACCGGCACCATGCTTGCCGACCTGCTCAACGATCCCCTCGGCACCGACCCGGCCGGACAGCCGGTGTACCTGCGCGACATCTGGCCCAGCACCCAGGAGGTCAAGGAGGTTATCGACGAGTGCGTGCAAGCGGAGATGTTCACCCGCGGCTACGCCGACGTGCTCGTCGGTGACGACCAGTGGCGGGGCCTCGACATCGCGACCGGGCAGATCTTCGACTGGGACGACGCCTCCACCTACGTCCGCCACCCGCCGTACTTCGACGGAATGAGCCGGGAACCGGAGCCGGTCCGCGACATCGCCGGAGCCAGAGCGCTTGCCGTGCTGGGTGATTCGGTGACCACCGACCACATTTCGCCCGCCGGTGCGATCAAGCCCGATGGTCCTGCCGGGAACTACTTGACCGAGCACGGGGTAGCGCGGGCTGATTTCAACTCCTACGGCTCCCGCCGCGGCAACCACGAGGTCATGATTCGGGGCACGTTTGCGAATATCCGGCTGCGCAACCTGCTGGCTCCCGGCACCGAGGGCGGCGTCACCCGGCACCTGCCCGACGGTGAGCAGATGAGTATCTTCGCCGCGTCCACCACGTATGCCGCCGACGGGGTGCCGCTGATCATCCTGGCCGGCGCTGAGTACGGCTCGGGATCGTCGCGGGACTGGGCGGCCAAGGGCACCCTGCTGCTCGGGGTGCGCGCGGTCCTGGCCATCTCGTTCGAACGGATCCACCGCTCGAACCTGATCGGCATGGGCGTGCTGCCCCTGCAGTTCCCGGCCGGCGCGTCGAGAGAAAGCCTGGGACTGACGGGTGAGGAGGTGTATTCGATCACCGGACTGGCCGGCACCGACCCCGCCGCACCGTTCCCGAGCGAAGTCGCCGTTCGCGCCGAACGGGACGGGCGCAATACGGAATTCGTCGCCACCGTGCGCATCGACACGCCCGCCGAGGCCGCCTATTACCGGCACGGAGGCATCCTGCAATACGTCCTGCGGCAACTACTCCCAGCCTGATGCAGACACCGCAGGACCGCGACGTTCAAGGAACACGCGGGATCGAGACGGCGACTGCATTGCCACCCAAAGCCCCGCAGCCGAAGTCAGTCGGCGGAAGCGGCACTACAGCCCTACCGATCAAAACCTTGGGCATCGCGCGCGCTCGGCCGCCCGGCAAGCGTCAATCACAACACCGGCCGTAAACCTACTGGAATTGCGACAACGTAAAGGACGTCTCGTGCCATCTCGACCCTTCACAGCCACCATCCTTGGATCTCCACGAATCGGCCCACACCGCGAACTCAAACGGGCGATCGAGGCGTACTGGGCGGGGCGGACCACCCGCGCAGATCTGGAATCGGTGGCAGCTGACCTACGCCGCGAGACCTGGGCCGCCCTCTCGGTGGCCGGACTGGACTCGGTACCGGTCAATACCTTCTCCCTTTACGACCAGATGCTCGACACCGCGGCCCTGCTGGGCGCATTGCCGCCCCGCGTCGCCGGCATCGCCGACGATCTCGATCGCTATTTCGCGGCGGCGCGCGGCACCAAGGACGTTGCGCCGCTGGAGATGACGAAGTGGTTCGACACGAATTATCACTACATCGTTCCGGAGATCGCCCCGTACACCGCGTTCACGCTGCATCCGGGGAAAGTCCTCGCCGAGTGCAAAGAAGCTCAGCAGCAAGGCGTTACCGTTCGGCCTGTGATCGTCGGCCCCATCACGTTTCTGGCACTGAGCAAGGCCGTTGGGGACGCGAGCGCGCCGATCGCACGGCTCGGCGAGCTGATTCCGCTCTACACCCAGCTGCTGGGCCTGCTCGCCGCGGCCAGGGTGGCGTGGGTTCAGATTGATGAGCCGGTGCTGGTGACCGACATCCTGGACAACGGTCCCGAGCTGGCCGAGCTCACCTACACCGCGCTGGGAGCGCATGCCGAGCGCCCTGCCATCTTCGTCGCCACCTACTTTGGTGGGCTCGACGCCGCCCTGCCCGCATTGGCGCGCACACCGATCGAGGCCATCGGGCTGGACCTGGTCGCCGGCGGTGATTCGGCCGCTGCGGCGGTGCCTGAGCTGGCCGACAAGACCCTGGTGGCCGGAATCGTCGACGGACGCAACGTCTGGCGTACCGACCTCGAGGCTGCACTGTGCCGGCTTGCCACTCTGTCGGGAGCGGCCCGCTCGGTGGCGGTGTCGACCTCCTGCTCGACCTTGCATGTGCCCTACTCATTGACCGCCGAGACCGACGTCGACGACCGACTGCACAGCTGGCTGGCGTTCGGCGCCGAGAAGGTCACCGAGGTCGTCACCCTGGCGAAGGCACTGCACGGTGGACGGGACACGGTAGCCGCGGCGGTCGAGTCGTCGAATGCCGCGATGGCCTCCCGCGCCAGTGACCCCCGCCTCTGCAACAGGCAGATCCGGGCCCGCATCGACGGCCTCGCAGCCTCGGCAAGCCAGCGTGGTCCCGGCGAGGTTCGGCGAGCGATCCAGGACGACAGGCTCCATCTTCCACCACTGCCAACCACCACGATCGGCTCGTTCCCGCAGACCTCGACGATTCGCAAGGCGCGCGCGGAGCTACGGTCCGGCGAGATCGACGAGAGCGAGTACATCCGCCTCATGCGGGCCGAAGTCGCCGACGTGATCAGGCTGCAAGAAGAACTCGGCCTCGACGTGCTGGTGCACGGCGAGCCGGAACGCAACGACATGGTGCAGTACTTCGCCGAACAGCTCGACGGCTTCTTCGCCACCGTCAACGGGTGGGTGCAGTCCTACGGCACCCGCTGCGTGCGCCCACCGATCCTCTACGGCGACGTGTCCCGGCCGCATCCGATGACCGTGGACTGGGCGACCTACGCGCAGTCACTCACCGCTAAGCCGGTCAAGGGCATGCTGACCGGTCCGGTGACGATCCTGGCCTGGTCGTTTGTTCGCGACGACCAACCGCTAGCCGACACCGCCAATCAGATCGCGCTGGCCATCCGCGACGAGACCGTGGACCTGCAGTCAGCGGGGATCGCGATCATTCAGGTCGACGAGCCGGCGCTGCGCGAACTGCTGCCGCTGCGCTCGAAGGACAAGGCCGGATACCTCGCCTGGGCGGTCGCCGCGTTCCGGCTCGCGACCTCCGGGGTCGCCGACTCCACGCAGATCCACACCCATTTGTGCTATTCGGAGTTCGGCGAAGTAATCGGCGCGATCGCCGACCTGGATGCCGACGTCACTTCCATCGAGGCCGCCCGATCCCACATGGAGGTCCTCGACGACCTCAATGCGATCGGCTTCGGCAACAGCGTGGGTCCGGGCGTCTACGACATCCACTCACCACGAATCCCCGCAACCGCCGAGATCGCTCAATCGCTGCGATCGGCACTCAAAGCTGTTCCCGCCGAACGACTGTGGGTCAACCCTGACTGCGGACTAAAGACCCGCCGCAGCACCGAGGTGAATGCCTCGCTGCGCAACCTCGTCAACGCCGCGGCACGAGTACGGGCCGGGGCTGAGGAGGTGCCCGGTGCGTGTGGATGGCCCGGTCGGTGATGTGAAGGCGCGTGGGTCGCACTGTCGCAGCTGCTGCCGGCCGACCATGCGGTCCCGACACCCGCAGGGCCCGTTACCCCGCGACCCCACATCACGGACGGGGCCGTCGGTGTCGAATACCTCTTTTAAGCACCCGCTGAACAATCCGGACCGGTCATGCCACGACGGACGTGACCGGCCCCGCGAAGGCAGGCCGCGGAGTTCGCGGCACGTACTCGAGCAGGTTCATGCGGCTGGACCCCACGTCAATGCAGCACCGCGGCAAGCACGGTGGCCTCGCTGATGTCAACGGCCTTGCTCGCCGTAAGCAGCGTCAGAGTTCCCCTGCTTGCGAGGTGGCGCAAGTGCGTAAGGACTTCGGCCCGTGCAGGCTCGGTCAATTCGTCCTGATAGCGGCGAGTGAACTCCTCGAACCGTTCCGGAGCGTGGTTGTACCACTTGCGCAGCTCATCGGACGGCGCGATCTGCTTGCACCATTCGTCCAAATCCGCTTTTTCCTTGGTCATCCCGCGCGGCCAGATCCGGTCCACCAGCACCCGGGTGCCGTCGCCGCGTCCCCGATGGTCATATACACGGCGGACCTGCACCGAGTAGGTGTTTCCCATTGGTCTGCCTCCCGCCGCAGACAAGGCATCTCGCCTCTTCCATGGACGTTAGAATCCATGGACTTCTGCTAATATAGAGGAAGTATATCCGTTAAACACGGGAAGGATAAGGGTGCGAGGTGGACGAGGAAACCGACACTGCAGCCGGTCCGCGTCGGCGACGAGATCGCCTGCCGCGCAACCGGCAACGTGAACGAGTGCTTCGGATGGTGCGTGAGCACGGCGGCGCCATTGATGCCGTCGAGCTCGCTTCGCGGATGAAGTTGCACGTCACCACCGTGCGTTTCCACCTGGACGCTTTGTGCGATGAGGGAGCGATCGAGCGCACCCGGGTGAACCGGGACGGCGTGGGGCGCCCACGCACCGGATACCGTGCCGTCGAGGAGCGCCTGGACTATCGGATACTCGCCGAGATTCTCGCGATGGAGCTCGGTGAGACAGCCGAAACACGTGCTCGGCGTGCCCAGCGCGCCGGAGTGCAGTGGGCAGAGCGGATCGCGGCTGCCCAGCCCGAAGCCGTTGTGGGCCAGGACGGCACGGAGGCGGCGGAGGCCGGTGACGCGCTGGCTCGAGGAGCGGCGCTTGCCACCGAGGTGTTCGACCGGATGGGGTTTGATGCCGAACTGGCTGCTGGATCAGAACCATCGGCCTCGCTGTCGGCTGACAGCGAGCAGGTGCTCGGGCGGGAGCGAGTCATTCGGCTGCACGCGTGCCCGGTACGAGATTTGGCCCGAGCCCACCCCGAGGTGGGTTGCGGTCTACACCTGGGGTTGCTGCAGGGCCTGGTGGACCGCGCTGCGGCCGCCGGCGGATCTGCAGATCGCGAAGTCGCGGCCGTGTCGGCCAGGCTCGAGCCGTTTGTCGAACCCGAGCTGTGTATCGCCAGGTTGGCTGCTCGCGAAGATCCACCCGTGATTGAGGTCCGGCCACGGCGCAAGCGCCGCAAGTAGGTCTGGCCGGCGACACTGACGTCAGCGCATTCGAAGTGATTGGCCGCCAGGGTCGTGTCGACGGACGGCGGCAGGAAAAGATTTGGCAGGAGGTCGGTCGAGATCGTTGGCGGCGCGCGCGGCGACGAACACATCTTCTACACCCTCGGCGAGGGTTCGCTGGTGTCCGAGTATCTGCCGTCGCGCTCGGGGCCGTAGCCGACTAACGCAGGCGACCCGAACGGCGATCGGATCACGACTCCCACGCCGCGAATACCCCGGTGCGCACGCGTCACCGAAGGGAGCGCAGTCGCCCGCGCAGTCGCGGGGCGATCACCTTTCGCGGGAGCTGGTGCGGACTGGGACAGGCGACGAGGACCCTTCCGCCATCGGGGTCGCACCCCTCGACGAAACTCACCCCGTCCTCGGTGTAGGAGAAGGTCGCCACATCGTAGGCGAACAGACGCTGCGATATCCGCAGCAATTCTGCCTGGCTGTCGGTGGCCCACATGAGGTACTGGACACCGGTGGCGCCGACACGTGCCCGCCGAGACTGCCCTTTCGATCGCAGATAGATTTGAAAACCGCCCGGCGTCAACAGCAATGCCGTGTCCTGCCCGTGTAGGGCGACCTGGCAAGCGAACACATCGCAGTAGAAGTTGACCGATCGGGCCAAGTCGGAGACCGTCACCAATGACGACGCCACCGTGGCGGTGGCCGCACTAGCCGGCCCTGGTTGAGGCTGACGGTCGGGCTCCGCCATCATAACGAGTTCCGGTTTAGATAACTGCATTCCTTTATAATACGCCTGTGGGGCGTTGGACAGACGCCACCAGAAGCTGGGAAACGTTGACCGTTGGTCTCGGCGATCTGCAAGAAGCGGCGAGCCACTTCGTCTGAACGCTCGCAGCGCTTACCAGCTAGCCGGTCAGAGTGACTGTTGGACAGGGGCATCGAGTTCCTTCGAGTCGGTGCCCGTCAGCCGGTGATGCATCGCGCGCGCGATTCTGGCCGCTTGGACTTTCGCGTGCTCGGCGACTAGGCCCCATTCCACAGTTCGAGCCAGCGCAGGAAGTGCCCGGCGGTCAGCGCATGTCGGTCATGCACAGGCTGATGAGCGCGCGCCGCGCTGCCCCCATAGAGCCCGGCGCGGAACAGGACGGTCTGCCAGAAGTCGCACATGACCTGAAGATACAAATCCAGGCCGTCCGTTCGGATTTCCGCGAATGGCCCCGCAAGCGTGTCATCGATGAAGACCTGGCCGTAGAAGTGGCGCAACAGCGCCTCCACGTCGCCGCGATTGGCCAGATCCACCCGCGCCGCTAGGGCGTCCATGTGATGACCATCTCCTTCGCCCACCGCTGAGATATTAAAATGATAGAATTCCTCTATATTAGCAAGCTCCTCGACGAAGAGAGGTAGGTCGGGAGTGACCGTCGGCGATGTCTACCAACTGGCCGCTGGAGCACCGGCGACGACGGAATTCGGGCGCTCGGACACTGAGTTCGCGTTGCCGTATCAGATCGCGATCTCGATGCTGACCACGAAGGTCTGCGCCCTCAAGCAGGAGTTCACCCGCCGTGATGGTTACTGCCCGTTCGAGGCGGTCTCGTCACGGGTCAAAACCCACGACAGCATTGTGGCAAAGGCGCAGCGGTTGTGCTGCCCGCTCGCCGCGGACGATATCCGGGCGAACATCCTCGATATCGCCGGAGTACGCATTACCTGTGATCGCGTATCGAACGCATACCGGATCGCAGCCCGGCTCAGCGACCTACCGGACGTCACCGTGATCGAGGTCGAAGACTACATCGCCAAGCCAAAACCGAACGGCTGCAAGAGCTTGCACATGATTGTCGAAACCCCCGTTCGCTTGAGTAATCGGGTCGAACAGGTGCCTGTCGAGGTGCAACTCAGGACTATCGCACAGGATCACTTGGCCAGCTGTGATCCCACGATCCCCTACACGCACCTGCACGCGATAGCGGACCGACTGCTAGACACGTTGATCCAAGCCGCCGATGCCGCCCACCGACTCGATATGAAGACGGAGCGCCTGCACGGCGAGGTTGCCAGGCTCTGGGCGGCGTCGGGTTCTGCTGATGTTCAATTGAAGTCACCGCACCCGACCGCCATCGACAGGTGGCGACCCCCCGTAGGGCAGTTCCAGTGAAGTCGACGACGCAGAGGAACGGACCGGGCCAACTGGCACGCACTGGGCTGCCACACGCTGCGGCCAACGCCCCGTCGAAATACCGCCGAAACAGACCACAGCCCACTCCTAGGGCAAGTGGCGGCGACGACAACGCAGGCCGGAAAGCTAATGGGCGCCTTGCTTTTACCCGGAAGCCGCAATGCCAGCGGATTCGACTCAATCGACTCTCAACGATAGGAGGCCGCTCATGTCCGCACCAACTCTGCACGTCGACGCCCTAAGGACAGGCCCAACGGCCTTCCGAGGGCTGCGGTTGCGGTTGAAGCGCGTCGACCCGTCCGGCGGGTTTTTGCAGGGCGGCTGGTGGCCGTGGACTGATCAACTGCACATCGAACTTCCCCTCCTGCTCACAGCACTGGCGCCGCGGATGGGGACCGTTGACCGGGTCATCTACGACGAGAACAATTGGGCGCCAGCATCTTCGCGAATGGAGTTCAGGGGCCGCAGCATCATCCTGGAGGGCTCGGCCACCACGTCGACCAACACACTGTCGCTGATCGCCAAGGGGTTTACCAGGCTGGTTCTGCTGATCGTCCCCCCCTGCGCCAACCCCACCCGCGCCTACACCGCCGTGATGACGGCGTCCAAACCCGGCGACCTGTCGAGCCCCGACGAACTGCTGGGGATCGGGCCGCGGCAGGCGCAGGATCGACGACTCGCATTGATGGCGCACCAACGCTGGGAGTCCGAAGGCGGAGCACAACACCGTCTGGGACATAAACGCGGGGACGGCCCCGTGGCAGCCGAAGCTCAGGAGGTGCGCCGTGCTCAGTGACGACGAACTCCACAACCTTCGCGAGATCGAGCGCCGGCTGCGGTGGACGAGCCCGGCGTTGGGCCGGCTGTTCGACGGCGTGGAGCCGCGCCCCGACGAAAGCCGCGGCCAACGGGCGCGCGCGAAGATGCTGGTCGCCTCGGCCGCCTTCGCAGGCTTGGCACTGTTAGGACCACGCATGCTCAACGAAGCGGAAACCACGGCGCTGAGGCGCCCGCCACTGCCGCAAGTATCGCCGTCGCCGTCCGAGCCCGCTCCCTCGGTGGCGACTCGCATCAGCGTCATCGATCTGCTCGGTGCGTCGACCACCCAGGCCACCGCCACCGCCACCGGCCCGGCCCACGCGCGCGACACGAACATCGCCGTCCCCTCGACCGGGGAGCCGACCACTCGCCCAGTCGAGAGGCGTCACCTTTCCGCCAGTATCGACAGCCCGCGGTCGCCCTCGAATACCGACCGCGACGCCCGGGCGGAATCGGAGTCCTCATGTTGATCCTTTACGCAATCGCCGCAACCCTCGGCCTCGGCCTGCTCTGGCTGGGATCGAACTTTCGCGTCATCAAGCAATACCAACGGGGCGTGATCTATCGATTCGGGCGGGTGCAATCGGCCGTTCGCGGGCCGGGACTGACGTGGTTGGTCCCGATCGCCGACCGTCTCGACAAGGTGAACATGCAGATCATCACAATGCCGATACCCGCCCAAGACGGCATCACCCGCGACAACGTCACCGTCCGGGTCGACGCCGTCATCTACTTCAACGTCGCCGATCCGCGGCGCGCGGCTGTCGACGTACAGGACTACATGTCCGCCGTCGGACAGCTCGCACAAACATCGCTGCGTTCGATCATCGGCAAGAGCGAACTCGACGACCTCCTGTCCAACCGCGAAGGTCTCAACCAGGGCCTGGAATTGATGATCGACAGCCCCGCGTTGGGTTGGGGAATCCACATCGACCGCGTCGAAATCAAGGACGTGGTGCTGCCCGATTCGATGAAACGGTCAATGTCGCGCCAAGCCGAAGCCGAGCGTGAGCGACGGGCACGGGTCATCACCGCAGACGGCGAACTGCAGGCGTCCGACAAGCTGGCCCAGGCCGCCGAGGTGATGGCCGAGCACCCGGCAGCGCTGCAACTGCGGCTCTTACAAACCGTCGTCGAGGTCGCCGCCGAGAAGAACTCCACCCTGGTGCTTCCCTTTCCCGTCGAACTGCTCCGGTTCCTAGAGAAAGCCACACCGCCGCCATCCGGGCGTCAAGACAGGGCAGCGACGACGACCACCGAACCGGTCGCGCTACCCAACGGCGGGACGCCCAGGGCGGAGCAGCCACGGATCCCCGACGACCCCCGTGGTCTGCCACTCGACACCATCGCGGCCAGCCATTCCGGCTGAGCCAGTAGCTCGAAGCGGCCGGGAAGCCGTCCGGACGGGAGAAGGGAGATTACATGGCGACCTGCGACACCCGCGGCGACGATGATCGCAACTCGTTTGCGATGACGCAGCACGGCCGATCGGTGGTCGTCGGCATCGACGGCTCCCAAGCCGCACTTGACGCCGCGGCCTGGGCGGTAGCCGAGGCCAGCAGCCTTGGCGTGCCGCTACGCCTCGTGCATGTCAGCGAGGAGAAACGCGCGTGCCGCTCGACTGTTGACACCGTTGCGCGCGATGCCGAACTAATCGCATCGGCCCAATACCGCGTAGAGATGACTGCTCACGATTTGGGAAGGACGGTCCACATCGAGACCGCCGTGGTACACGGGCGTCCCGACTGTGCGCTCATCGATGAATCCCGCACCGCGGCACTGGTGTGCGTCGGAACAGCGGGCAGGGGACCATGCGCACACATACCGCTCGGTCCGACCGCGGCCGCCCTGGCAAAGCACGCGCACTGCCCCGTCGCAATCATCCGATCCGGCGGGGTGCCCTCAGCGGACACCGGTTGGGTCGCTGCGGTGCAAAACGACGATCCCGATAATGACGCCGTCGTGCACCGCGCGATGGAGGAAGGCCGGCTGCGGAGGGCGCCGGTGCTCTTGATCGACATGCGATTGGACAGCTGGATACGACGCTATCCGGACGTTCATGTACGAACCGTCGCTGCGCGGCGGGCAGGGACCCGGCGCGACGACAGCCACGGCGACTCAATCCAATTGGCGGTCGTTGGCAGCGCCGACGCCGAACACCTCGCCCGACTTGTCTGGCCGAATTACCATCCAGTTCTTGGTGACGCCGCCCGCTCAGTGCTGCTAGTCCGCCGATGACGGGAAGCCGTCACACGCCGACCTCCGATGAGGAAGCCGTCAACAGGATTCTGGACGCAGTTGACTCCTTGGTTGCCGAAGGCGGCTCGCCCATTCGCGTCAGCGACGTGGCTCGCGTTCTGGGAGTGAGCCGTCAGACCATCTACCGATACTTTCCTGGGTCTGAAGCGCTCGTGGTCGGCAGCCAGATGCGTTCGGCCAACGGCTTTCTCGATCGTCTAGCCGATCACCTGCGTGGGTGGACGAATCCGGCGGCTGCCGTCGTAGAGGGCGTAGCATTCGCGGCCGAGGAGTTCGCCGACGACCCGCTGATGACGCGCGTCCTAGAAGCACGGTTACCGGGTGGCACGTCGGCCTCGTTCACCGCCGGTGCGGCATTTGGTCTCGGACGAGAGATGTTCCGACGGTATGACGTCGACTGGGCCGCCCATGGATTCGATGACGCTGCGATGGACGACCTCATCGAACTCGCTGTGCGCACAGTCCAGTCAATTCTGCTCGATCCTCCCGAGCGTCCACTCAACCCAGTGGCACTTCGCAATCTCGTGGGCAGATGGCTTGGACCGGCCGTCCTCTACCACCAGCTGACGCGCGACATCGATGCACTAACCGCTCTCACACATGCCAGCCAGATGGCGTCCCGCGCACGTGGTTCGGCCAAATTGGCGTGACCCGTGCGCATCCAGCCGCCTGAAGCTACCAACTCTGTCCCGCCATACTGCCGCCTCCGGCGAGGTCGTCGACTCGAAGAACCCGCTGGCTACATGCCCATCTTGAGTCCGGCGCCGGCGTCGACGAAGAGCTGCTGCCCCGTGACGAAACGGGATTCGTCGGAGGCCAGGTACACAACCGCGTGCGAAATATCCTCCGGTTCAACCCAAGGCGTCGGCATGGCCTGCAATATCGGGAATACCAACTCGGCATCTTCGCGGGTCGGATCGGGCAGGTCGGGCCGAAAGGTCCGGTACATCGGCAAGTTGTGAAGCATGTCGGTGTTCACGTTTGTCGGATGGACGGCGTTGATCCGCACGCTGTGCGGAGCCATCGTGAGGGCCAGCGCCTTCGTATAGTCGCGCACCATCTTCTTCGCCATTCCATAGCCGGCCCCGCCGGGACCCTGCGGTCCGCCGCCGGTCGCGAGATCCTTCTGGTCGACGAGTCCGGCAATGGAACCCGTCACGATGACCGAGCCGCCAGCAGTCAGATGGTCGAGACTCACGTGAATGGTGTTGACGACGCCGACGAAGTCGACGTCGAAGGCATCGATGAAGCCCCTATACGGAATATGATTGCCCTGTGGGCAGATTCCCGCGTTCGCGACGACAACATGAAGGCCGCCCAATTGCGCGATGGCGTCGTCCAGCGCCGCCTTGAGAGCTGCGCGGTCGCGCACGTCGACCACAGCCGTCACGACCCGCTGACCCGACTTCTCGATTAGTTTCGCTGTCTCGTCGAGGTCCTCGGGAGTGGCAAGCGGGTACTCATTCGACTCGATGTCGGCGCAGATGTCGACCGCGATGATGTCGGCCCCCTCATCTGCGAGGTGGACGGCGTGGCTGCGTCCCTGGCCGCGGGCCGCTCCAGTGACGAGGGCGACCTTGCCCTTGAGACGGTTCATAGGTGCCTCCGTTGTCAGTTCGATGCTTGAACATGTGCGATGCAGGTGTCTACCCGATCGCCGAATTGCCTTCAACCAAAGCTTGCCTGCATGTGTTCGCCCATGGCGGCCACCACTTCAGCCCTTGGCAGACGCGCATTGGCCGCAAAGTTCACCTCGATATGATCGCTGGCATATCCCCTTGGGCCGCTACCGAATACTTCATAGAAGCGGGCTGCGCACTCCTCCGGGCTCTGTGCGCCGGCGGCACGTAAGTTCGATTCGACGTCGGGAGTGACGTCCATGTTGCGGCGGAACTCGGGCGTCAGTGTCGTGCCGATGATGTAACCCATGACGTCGACGCCAGACCCGCGCAGCTCGTCCCACAAGCCTTCTGCGAGAAGCAACTCGTAGGCCTTGGCGGCGCCGTAGGCCGCGAAAATACGCAAGCCCTGTAGTGCACCCCCGGACGAGCACAGCGCAATGCCGCCGCGCCCGCGGTCGACCATCTTGGCGGCGAGCGACTTGGTGAGCAGCGTAGGGACTGTGCAGTTCATGTACACATTGCGGACGAGCTCATCGTCAGGGGTGTCGAGGAACAACCCGCGCGGCTCGGCGGCGGCGTTGTAGATGAAGAGTCCGATCTCGAGATCGTCGACGCCCTCGATCACGCGATGTGTGGCATCGGGGTCGCTGAGATCGACCGCCAACGTGCGGGTCTGGACACCGTAGGTTCGCTCGATGTGGGCGGAAACATCTGCCAGCTTCGATTCGGTACGCGCGAGGAGTGCGACGTTGCAGCCTTGTTCGGCGGCGCCGATGGCGAGCGCGGCGCCGAGGCCCTCCGATGCGCCGGCGACAAGCGCCCAAGGACCGTAGTTTTCTTCAAACGACATCCATTACTCCCGGTATCTCCGAGTGAAACAATAGAGCATTATATGTCTAGTCGTATAGTCCCTAAAGCGCATAGCAAGGAGGTCTGATGGTCCTACGCCGTGATGCGGTCTCGCTCGTCGGTCACGTTGCCGTCGTGACCGGTGGCGGAGCTGGCATCGGCAGGGCAGTGGTCGCGGCGTTCGCCGAGTTCGGAGCGAAGGTGGCGGTGTGGGAGAAGGACGCAGCCTCGGCAGCCGAGGTCGCGTCGGAGGTCGGTGGCTTTGCTCACGTGACGGACGTCCGCGATCCTGAGCAAGTCGACACCGCTCTCGCCGCGACCGTGGGTGAACTCGGCACGCCGACGATCTTGGTGAACAACGCTGGTGGTGTGTTCTGGTCCGGTCTCCTCGAGACGTCGCCCAACGGCTGGGATTCGTTGATCCGCATCAATTTGACTCAGGTGATCCTCTGCACACAGCGGGTGGCTCGCGCCATGGTCGATGCGCAGCTGGGCGGCAGCATCATCAACGTCAGCACGATAGAAGGCGTTCGCGCGGCGCCCGGCTTCGCCGCGTACGCCGCCGCCAAGGCGGGCGTACTCAATTTCACCAAGACCTCAGCACTCGAGCTCGCCGCACACGGTATTCGTGTCAACGGTTTGGCGCCGGACTTCACTCTCACCGAGAGCCTCCGACGCATGGCACCGAACGGAGAGGAGAATGCCAAGCTCATGGTGCCGCTCGGCCGTGCCGGCCATGTCGACGAGATGGCGGGAGCCGCAGTGTTTCTGGCCAGTGATCTGAGTTCCTACGTGACCGGCCAGACGCTGCACGTCGACGGCGGCACGAGTGCAGCAGGTGGGTGGTATCACCATCCGGACAGCGGGCATTACGTACTCGGGCATGCCACGTGAACAGCGTTCGATCCGACTACCAGTCCGCCCGCACCTGGCGGTGTTCAGTCGCGTCGACGCATACCGAGCGGTGGACGATGCGCCAACTGCGATCTTCGCCAATGGCGTACCTGTCGATGTATCTGATGTGCATCACCAGATCACGAGCAGAGCCCGACGTATCAGTGCTGAAGTGATGCGCGGTGCAATAGATTTCACCATCGGCAAGATCACCATCCGGCTGGAAGAGGGCCTGTCCGAGCACGTGTGCGGTGCGCGCAAAGCGTTTGACGATTCCGATAATGCGCTCGAGCTCGCGGTGACCGTTCAGGTGTCCGGGCTTCTGCCCGGGCTGCTCGACGTGCATGGTGGCGTCTACCGCGAATACGGATAGCAGTGCGGCGGTATCGCGGTGGTCGATCGCCGCCGCATAAC
This sequence comes from Mycolicibacterium rhodesiae NBB3, assembly GCF_000230895.2. Next base: position 161,012 of record NC_016604.1, on the reverse strand, counting down.
GGCGCGAGAGCGTTTCAAGATCGAGGTTCGGCACGGCAATCTGCAGATCCACAGCGGCTCAAGACCAATCACATCGCGGTTCGACTGTCGTGCCCCATGTCAGCGGGACTACGGCCGAACTCTCGGACCATCGCCTGAATCGTGTAGGAGGCGGCGAGGACTCCGTCGCGGGTGTAGACCCGTCCATCCCCCTGAACGAGTCCTCGTCCCGCCCAAAACGCGCGGTTGCTGTACAACAGCCAGTCGCTGACATCGACATCGTCGTGGAAAGCGATGGTGGCCTTCATGATTCCGGTGGACAATGTGTCGTGCGCGCGAGCTTCGCCGAAACCACGGTGAGGCAGCATGCCTGCGGCAATGGTCCAGTGCGTTGTCGATTGCGCCAGCAGCGCCTGATGAAGGTATTGCTGATGGGGTGCCTCCCGAAAGCGGACCCAGGCGTCGATCGCCGGTGGTCCGATCCGCTCGGGATCGGGATCGTATGCGCCGTCGACGATCCTGATCTCGCGGCCGGGCATCCCGAAACCGGTGAACTGAACGGCGGCTTCGGGGCCGGGGGTATCGGGCATTTGTGCGCTATCCCGAATCACGTCCTCGGCACCGGAATCGGCGAGAAGTAACCCGACACTGCGCAACGTTCCGTGCTGGCTGATCCGTACCTCGGCGGTCGAGAACGTTCGACCGTGCCGCAGGACATCGACATCGACATCTACAGGAGCCGTGAAGGACGCCGCCTTGGTGAAGATCATCGAAACCGATGTGACTCGTTGCCCAGGAAGGGCCTTGCTGGCGGCAACAATCGCTTCGCCGACGAACTGACCACCCTCTACGACATCACGGCGAGTAGGGCCGTGCGCCGGACCGATGAAGCTGAGGTCTGAGGCGGGTTGAACATCGATGAGCCGCATTAGCTCGGCCGCATCGCCCCAAAGTGGAAAAGTGGCGGGTACCTCGGAGCCGTCGGGCCATCGATCGACGACGAGGATGCGCAGATCGAGGTCGTAGAACGACACATAGCCTTTGAGGCCGGCTACTTCCGGCAGCGGATCCCGATACGTCCATACGGCATTTGCGGTCGGCCGGTGAGGTCCGCTGAGATTCCAATAGGTGGCCCGGCCCTTGAACGGGCACACCGTGGTGTGGTCCGATTCCTCGAAGTGCTGCCACTGCACCGACGACTCCGGAAAGTACAGCCTGTCCTCGTGATCGGTCTCCGTCACGATAAGGCAGGCGTCGCTCTCGGCCAGTAGCGTGTCGCCGGCCCAGACCTGTCCTGTCAGCAGGCAGGGCGTCAGGTCGATGCGGTAGTTTGGGTACTTCGGCCAGAGCGATTCGACGTCATTGATCGTGTCCGCCATGTAAAGCCCCTCCGCGTTGATTGGTCAGAACCGTTTCCTAGTCGCTGGCGGGCAGCGGCTTCGCTTCTTTGATCGTCAGGGGAATCGATCCAATCGACAGCGAACCTGCGCCGGCCTTGGTCACCAACACCTCGGCCCCCGCGTCGTCGACGTACCGCTTACCCATCTGCGTGCCACTCGCGAGACCGTCGTCCAACGTCAGGCTCGCATCGCCCTCATCGCCGACAGGGATCATCGGTTGTCCACCTGCGCGCAGGTCATCGAGCGCCTCCGAACTGCGCACAATGATGACCTGCGTGTCGCATACCTGACTCTTTAGCCGAGCGCCGTTCTTGATCATGTCGTTCCCTTCGTGCCGACGTTCAGTTCATCGACGACTTAGCGGCCTGGGCGGAGTCGTGGACCATCTCGCGCAACAGTGAATCGGTCACGGTCGCAGCGGTCCCGATGGTGACTTGACGACCAGCGATTCCAGCCCGACTTCCGGAAAGTCAACCACGCTACTGAAGATGCCCGCCAACACGTCCGCGACGTCCTCCGGAGTCATTCTGCTCGCCTGGACAAGTCCACGGGACATCCATTCGGTCGCTGCTTCACCGAGCACATCCGGATCGAATGCAGATGTGAAATCTGTTGGCACAGTTCCGCTTACCTCGACACAGCAGAACCTATAGCCAGGATTCTCCAGACGCCATGAAACCAGACACCGCTCCAGCGCCGCCTTGCTCGACGAGTACGCCCCAAGCGCTGAGTGGGGGTTTCGTACCGAATCGGACGACATGGCAGCGACGATCGCCGACGGCGTGAGGATGGGTAGGTGGGCGCGGATGGTCTCATGTACGCCGACCACATTGGTCTCGAACACATCGCGCCAGTCATGGGTATCGGTGTCGCCGAGTTTCTTCAACGGTGCGTATCCGGTGCTGATCACCAACAGGTCAACTTCGCCTAGATGTTTGCGGGCCGCCGCGGCGACGCGGGCGCAGTCTTCGGGTCGGCGCACGTCGGTGACCACCGGCGTGCCCGAGCCGACCGCAGCGATGACTTCGTCGAGTTTATCCGTGCGTCGAGCAGCGACGACGAGCTGCGCCCCTTCCTTGCCCGCCCGGATCGCGAACGCTTTGCCGATGCCGGCGGACGCACCGACGACGACGACCCGTTTACCGGACAGCGAGCGCGCGGTCATGATGCCGGCGCCGCAACCAGTTGGCCGTCAATCAACATCCGCTCTTCGCGCCAGATCTCCGTCATCGCTCTCCTGATCCTCTGACCTGCGCGCGCGGGGTCCTCACGGCTAGATCATAAAGAACAGTAGTACAGGAGTTGTTCAGTTGAACAGAGAAAGTGGGAAGCCGAATCAGCGCAATCCGTTGACGGCGAACTTTTCGACGTACTTGCGGACGGTGTCGGGCTTGGACATGTCGAATGTCTGCGCTTGATTGACGGTGGAGAAGGAGTAAATGATCCTGGCCAGCCACTCGCTGGCGGCTGTGACGTCGATGCCCGCGCCGACCTCACCGCGCTTCTGCGCTTCACGGACGTAGGGCACCAGGAATTCCGTGGTTCGCCGAACCGCGGAATCGCCATCGGAAATCATGTGCCGCATCAGCTCTGAGTCGTCAGCCATCAACCGGTTGCGGGTTCGATGGTCCAACAGGATGACTGCGTGAGTTTCGGCCATGGCGCCGAGTTTCTCCGCGAGAGTCGACTTCTTCGCCATGGCCGCGGCGACCTGCTGATAGAACTTCTGGGCGCCGAACTCGATCGCAGCGTCGATGAGGACATTGCGATCCTCGAAATACCGGTAGACCGTGCCCCGGGATACGTTGGCCATCCTGGCGACATCCTGCACGCTGGTGCGATGGATGCCCAGCTGCGTGAAGCACTGGTTGGCCGCCTCTAGGATCTGATCCTGACGGTCGTACTCGTCCTGTGTCTCGACGTCGGCCGTGGCCCGTTGGGTCGCCATCCCGCTCCTTGTCCGGTAGGGCCTGCTAGACGGCTCAGTTCGGCCCTGCCAAATAACCAATGCTACGCGACATGGCGTGTTCCTGTGCGCTGCCACAGCGCGGCTGTGTCGCCCTCAGCTGCGGTGGCGGTGCCGATTTCTACGAATCAATATGACATAGTTCGTCATATTGTTCAGCACTTCAGCGACCATAACGGAGGTCGACAACATGGAACTCGGACTGGAAGGCCGCAACTACGTGCTTGTCGGCGGGACCACGGGCATGGGATATGCCGCAGCGCGGGCCCTGGCGGCTGACGGCGCGAACGTCGCACTGCTCGCCCGCGACGGTCAGCGAGCCGAGAAGCGTGCACAAGGTCTGGCGACCGAGTTCGGGGTTCAAGCTGTGGGGATCGGCGTCGATGCCACCGAAAGCTCAGCGGCGGTCGATCGCGCCATCGACCTCGCCGCAGAAGAGCTTGGCCCCTTACGAGGACTTGCCGTCACTGCTGGACCGATGGATCAGCAGGGTCCTTTCCTGGAACACGGTGACGACTCCTGGGATTGGTATTACCAGCTCATCCTGATGGCAACCGTGCGGTCGTGTCGCGCGGTCATTCCACATTTGCAGCGGAACGGCGGTGGCACCATCGTGACCACCGCCGCCTATTCGGTACGAGCCCCCAAGATCCTCATCCCGCCATACAACGCGCTGAAGGCATCGGTGCTGACGCTCTCCAAGATCATGGCGAAAACACACGGCCCTGACGGTATCCGTGTGAACGTGGTGTGCCCCGGTCTGTTCGACACCGAAACGAACGACCACATTCGAGAGCATCGTGCACAGCAATACGGTGTCCCGCTCGAAGATGCCATCTACACCCACCTGTCCAGCAATCCCGACTGGAATATGAAAGTGGCGCTGGGACGCGGCGGAAAGCCGCACGAGGCAGGCGAACTCATCGCGTTTCTCCTCGGCGATCGCGCGGCATACATGACCGGTGCCGTCATCAACATCGACGGCGGCACCGACTTCTGAGTTCAAACACCGATGCCGTCGGCCAGCAGTCCCCGGTGGTAGTTGGCGTCGCCGAGCAACATTGCCGACGACTTCGCGCGCTTGTAATACATGTGCGCAGGATGCTCCCACGTGAATCCGATTCCGCCGTGCAACTGGATGTTGGCCGCCGCCGCGCGCGCGTACACGTCCGAGCAGCACGCCTTGGCCAGCGCCGCCGCCGACACGGACTCTGCGGGAAAATTATCGACGGCGTGGACGGCGTATTGGGCCACGCCTCTTGCACATTCGATGTCCAGCATCAGGTCGGCGCAGCGATGCCGGATCGCTTGGAACGAACCGACCGGTTTCCCGAACTGGGTGCGGACCTTGACATAGGCGACCGCCTGATCGAGGCATCGCTGGGCTCCGCCGACCTGCTCGTTCGCCAACGCGGCCGTTGCGTGGCTCAGGGCGCGGCTGAGCCCAGGCCACGCGTCCTCGGGGCCGATCCGCGCCGCTGCGGTGTCGGCGAACTCTATGACAGCTTGACGGCGCGTCGGATCGAGGGTGGACTGCTCTCTGCGCACGAGGTCATCGGTGTTCTCGACAGCGAAGAGGCCCACGGCGCCGGACGCGGCGCGTGCTACCACAAGCACGAGATCGGCGATACTGCCGTCGGGCACATAGTATTTGGTTCCCCGCAGCATCCAGTCGGCGCCATCTTGACCGGCTGTTGTCTCGATGCCGTCGCGATCCCATCGTCCCGACCGCTCGGTGATTGCCAGCGTCGCGATGGTCTCACCGGAGGCGATGCTGGGTAGATAGCGTTGGCACGCATCGTCGTCACCCGAACACAGGAGCACAGTTGCGGCGAGGACCGCCGATGTGAAGTAAGGGCCGGGCACCAGCGCAGCGCCCATCTCTTCGAGGACTAGTCCGAGCTCGGCGAAGCCGAAACCCTCGCCGCCGTAATTCTCGGGAACAATCAACCCCTGCAGGCTGAGCTGGTCGGCCATGGCGCGCCAGATCGCCGAGTCGAAGCCGGTTTCCGACTCCATGAGGCGGCGAACCTCTGATTCCGGTGAGTGGTGTTCGAGGAATGCGCGCACGGTCGATCGGAACTCGCGCTGGTCGTCTGTCAGCGTGAATGCGGTGAAATCCGGGTCGCCTGTCATGTCATCCGTTTCTTGGATCGTCGGCGCTGCGACCCGTCGGACTGACGCGCGGGACGGGCTCGCTTCGGCGCAACGTCTGTAGCCATTCGCCGACCGGCGGCGGCGCCGGGACCGGAGCTTCGAGCCGCCCGGGATCGGCCGACCAGAATTCCGCCCAGCTGGGGAACACGTCGTGAAAAGTCCCCTCGTGTGCAGACGTGTTGGGCCAGCGCATCTTGTCGGGACCAACGGGAGGATCAGTGATATCGCTCTGATACCAGAACAACGGAGTTCGTCGGGCGAAGTACCAACGGCCGCTTCGTCGTTCGTATGCATCGAGGTAGGCGAGTAGTTCGATCACCCACGCGGACGCAGTCTCGAGATCGTTGCGAGAGTAGACCAGTCCGCTGGCATGGTCGGCGTCGTGGATGTCGATCACATGGGCGAGCGGTCCGTGCGCGCTGCCGAGCAGGTCGTGCCGCATCTCGGTGTCGTACCACTGGCGCAATGCCTCTCGCCCGCGACGCTTGCCAGGCACTCCGACATCCTCGACGAAGAGGTTGGCGACCGCATTGAGATCACGCATGTCCAGCGCCACAGCGTATTTGGCCGCGAGTTGGCGGATCTCGTCGAGCGCTTCAAGACGTTCGACACGTGCGGCGAGCGCTTCGAAGGCGTCGCCGGACTCGGCGGTCATGAGAGTGCGCCCGATGTCAACAACGTGCTGAGCGCGACCTTGTCGATCTTGTTGGTCGTGGTGTACGGCAGACTGTCTGCGTCGGGCAGCATGACCCACTTTTTGGGCACTTTGTAGGCCGCGAGTTCCTCGCGGCAATGTGCGGCCAGGGCGTCTGCCGACAGGTCGGCGCCGTCGTCGAGCACTACCACGGCACTGACCACCGCGCCCTTCGCCGGATCGGGCAGCCCGACGACGTAGGCGATGCGCACGCCGTCGATTCTGCTCAGCGTCGACTCCACCTCGATGGGAGCCACGTTGGCCCCGGAGGTCTTGATCATGTCGTCGGTGCGGCCGGCGAAGTAGAGGTGGCCGTCGTCGTCGCGATATCCGGCGTCGCCGGTGTGATACCAACCGTCGGCATCGAATACGTCCCGATTACTGCGTCCGACGATGCCGCGCATCATGGCCCAACCGCGCACACAGATCTCGCCCGCTACCCCGTTCGGCACTTGCTGACCGGTCTCGTCGACCACCTTGTGTTCGTATCCGGGCGCTGAAACCCCAAGCGACCCACGCTTTGATTCCGGCACCTGCTCGTGTGGTGGCCACCAGGTGTGTGAGCTGCAGGTCTCGGTCATTCCGAGCTGTCGAACTCGAAGCGACGGGTCGGAGGCGCGTCGTTCTGGAGGCAGCAGCACCTGCTGGTAGCCCTCCCGCAGGGTGGACAGATCGGTGCTCGCAAAATCCGGATGGTTCTTCAACGCAGGGCCGACGTGGGGAAATCCGGTCGTGTAGGTCGCCCTTTCGGCTGCGATCAGCCGCAGTACATCGGACGGCTCGAACCGATGCTCGGTCAGGATCGTCACACCCATCTGCATCGGTCCCAGCAGCCCGAAGATCAGGCCGCCGACCCAGAAGAAGGCCATCGGAATATAGACGCGGTCGGTGGGGTCCCATTCGTGTTGGCTTGCGATGAATCGCGAGTGAGCGATGGCCGTGGAGTGAGAGTGGATGATGCCCTTGGGATTTGACGTGCTGCCCGAGGTGTAGATGACGACCATGTCATCCGTCGCGCGCACCGTCGACTCGCAGGCCTCCAGGAACGACTGCGCGACGGGTTCGGGCCAGTCCTGGGCATCCGGGGCCAGCGAGAACATATTGCGCAGGTGCGGCAGACGGTCGGTCAGAACCGGGTTCGCGGTCCCCGGGGCGCGCCCGGTGGCCTGCTCGAGTCGGGCGTCGACATCCTTGCCCAGCAGGGTGGACACCGATATCACCGTGTGAATATCGGCGTCGCGAAGCAGCCATTCGAGTTCGGGTGGCTGAAAGAACGTGTTGATGGGTACCGCCACCGCCCCGATCCTGGTGGTCGCAAGGAACGCGACCGCGAAGTCGGGGCCGTTGGGCGCCAGGATGCCGACCCTGGCCCCTTTGGTCACGCCGGCGGCGAGCAGTCGGCGCGCCATCTCCGCCGATCGTTCACCCGCTTCGGCGTAGGTGATTCGCTCGTCGGTACCGGCTCCATCCGAAGACACGAGGAAGTCGCTGGCGCCGAATCGCTCGACGAGATCGGCGAGCATCGCGGGCACGACAGCCGGATAGGGGAGCGGATCGTAGGCGAATGAACGGGTCGAGCTCACCCTGGCCACCTCGATAGGACTGAACAGATCTGCAATATATGTTTCATCGTACATCGGTTCCGATCATGGCATCCATTGCCCGCCGGACACCGAGATCATCTGACCGGTGATGTGTTTGGCCGAGGGTGAACACAGGAATGCCACCGTCTTGGCGATGTCTGCGGGTTCGCCGATGGATCCAGTCAATGTCGTGGAACGCATGGTTTCGAGCTCGGCATCGGTCTTTCGCGACAGCAACCACGGTGTCGCGGTGGTTCCGACCACGACCGTGTTGACGCGCACCCCGAGGGGACCGAGTTGAACCGCCATCAGCCTCGACAGGCCCTCGACGCCGGACTTCGCCGCGGCGTAGGCGGCGGGACCGGTTCGAACCCCGTGTGCAGACACCGAGCTGATGTTCACGATCGCGCCGGACTTCTGCTCGACCATCTGCCGCGCGGCGACCTGCGCCATGATGAAGGTCCCGGTGAGATTGACTGCGATGATCCGATTCCAGTCCTCGTCCGACTGGTCGAGAAACGTCGCGGGCAAGGTCATACCCGCGTTGTTGACCAGCGCGTGAATCGCGCCGTGAGAGGCCGCAAGCGCACCGAGTTCGCGTTCGACCGCAGCACGGTCGGTGATGGACAATTCGACGGGAACGACCAGGCCCGAGCGGGCGGCATCCCCTTCGGCGGTCTTGGCCAGCGCTTTGGCGTTCACGTCGACCACGGCCACCCGGTAGCCGGAAGCGACGAGCTCATCGACGATCGCCTCGCCTATTCCTCGAGCGCCGCCGGTCACCACCGCCAGCCCACGGTCACCCGACACGGCGGCGCCGATCTTCTCTGACCAGCCGCTCGATGCGGTTGATGGACGGTCGAAGCAAGGCGACCGCCTGGCTCATGATCGCCAGAAGCTCGCCGCGTCCGTCGCCGGCCACCCATGTGTCTATCGCGGCGCGGTTGGCCCCGTTGATGACGGTGGCCGCCAAGCGCGGGCGCAGATCTGATTCGGCGTCGCTACCGAGCCATCGCGCGACCTCACGGGTCATCTGGTCGATCCAGTCGTCGTTGATGCGCAGCCGCGTCGCCCGAAGCGCCGGGTGACTTGCGTACATCCGGGCCCGCACCACAAAGATCTCCGGCTGTGCGGCGATCGCTTCGGCAACGGAAGCCGACGCCTCAGAAAGCGCCCCCCACAACGTGATCGAGCGCGAAGCGCGAAATCGGCGGGTGGCCTCGTCGAGCCTTTCGGCGTAGCCGTCGAAAAGAATGTCCTCTTTGGCCCCGAAGTGATGAAAGTACGTCCGCGGCGCGACGCCAGCGGCGGCGGTGATCTGGTCGACGGTGGTGGCGTCGTAGCCCTGCGTCTCGAAGAGTGCGACCGCTGCTGAGATGAGCGCCTCACGGTTGCGTTGGCCCCGCATGCGACGTTGATCCATGACTGTCATCCTCGCAGCGTCGCCGCGCCTGCCGACAGGGCAACGACCGAACCCTGACTGGTGCGGAACTGCACGGTCGGGCCCTGCCGCCACACTTCGGTGCTCAAGGGCGCGCCGAGCGTGACCGGTTTGGCGAATCGACAGCTGATCGACTGAAGCGCTGCGGGATCCCCATCGCCAAGAGTGTTGATCACGGCGCGCGCGGCGAATCCAAAGGTGCACAGGCCGTGCAGGAACACATCGTCGAAGCCCGATTTCTTGGCGGCATCGGGATCGATGTGCAGCGGGTTGCGGTCACCGCTGAGCCGGTAGATGGCGGCTTGTTCCGGCCGCACCTCGTCGATGATGGTGACGTCGGAGGGTCCGGTGGGCTCATCTGCGGACGCGGGGCCGCGGTCTCCGCCGAACCCGCCGCCGCCGAGCACCATGGTCTGTCCGACCGCGACGAAGAGTTCGCCGTCGGCGTCGGTCCCGCGAGTTGTCACCTCGATAGCGGCGTGCTTGCCCTTGTCCCACACCGCCGTGACCTCGCCGGTCACAGCCACCTCGCCGCAAGGTTGTACGGGACGAGAAACCGACAGCGACTGGCCACCGTGCACGATCGGAAACGAGCCGAGGTCGAGGACGCTGCGCAGATCCTTGACCGCCCACCAGTTCGCCAGCAGTGCGAAGGTCGGCAACACCGCGGGACCGCGGCGTTCGTCGAGGAGGCGAAGTTCGTCGGGTGGCCGAGCGCCGACTCCGAGCGCATAGAGGATGGTATCGGTTTCCGTCCACGCGAATGTCGTCGGATCGAGGGTGGTACCCACTGCCTCCGCGCTAAGGCTCAACGCAACCTCCCGGTATTCGAACTGAACGGATTGACGATATATGTTCGATCGTGCAATATAGTGGCAGTAACTGCAACTAGTTTCTAGGAGCGATCGGAATGAAGTTCGGCGTATTCATCCTCGGCGACAAGCCCAACCACCTGTCCGACCAGCAGGTGTTTGCCAACGTGCTGGAGGAGGCGCGCTGGGCCGAGGAACTCGGCTACGACGAGGTCTGGCTGGCTGAGCACCATTTCTCGCCCTACGGCATGCTGGCCGATCTCCCGTTGGTTGCGGCCGCCATCGCTGCGCAGACTGAGCGCATCCGTGTCGGTACTGCATGCATGGTCAGCCCTTTTCACAATCCGATCCAGCTCGCCGAGCGCATCGCGATGGTCGATGTGTTGTCCGGCGGGCGGTTCGATGCCGGCTTCGGCCGCGGCTACCAAGCCCACGAGTTCCAGGGCTTCGGAGTTTCGATGGACGAGGCGACGGGCCGTTATCAGGAATGTGTTGACATCGTCAATCTTCTGCTCACTCAGGAGAACGTGAGCTATGAGGGCAAGTACTTTCAGCTCGAGGACGTGACCATCTATCCGCGACCCGTGCAACGACCCGTACCGGTGTGGGGCACGGTGATGAAAACACCCTCAAGCTTTGAATGGTTGGCGGATAGAGGTTTTGGCGCGATCATCGGCAATCCCTACACGGTCGACCCGGACCTGCAGGGTGCGCTGGACATCTATCTGGAGATCCAGGCGAAGAAGGGTCTCGATGCCGCTACCGAGAACGTCTGGGCGCTGCTCAATGCGTTCTGCCACACCGACGACGGCTTCGCCCGCACCTATCCGCGGGAGAGCGTCGAGCTGTCCATCGAGACACACCTCAAATATTCCAACCCGTTCGAGCGCGGCGGTGAGATCCCAGCCGATTACAAGGCCTACTCGGATTGGTTCGAAAAGCACGACAAGCAGAGCTACGAGCAGGTGCTCAACTCGCACCTCACGTTGATGGGTGACCCCGAACGCATCATCACCAAGATGCAGACCGTCATCGATATGGGTTGGCGCAACATCATGCTGCGGATGTCGCGAGGTGGGGCCATGGACCGCACCAAGGTGTACGAGTCGATGAAGCTGTTCGCCCGCGAGGTGATCCCAGCCGCGACCGAGCTCGCAGCCGCTCCGGCCTGACGTGGTGACGAGCATCCGCGGCGCGGCGGCGATCGTCGGAGCGGCCGACGAGGTATCGCCAGATGGCGTCATCGACGTGCCGCTACGAGAGCTCGAGGCGCGCGTCATCCGAGCGGCGCTTGCCGACGCGGGACTGACTCTGAAGGACGTCGACGGATTGTGTTCCTGCACGGGTGGCACGCTGATGCACTCGGTGGAACTAGCCGAATATCTCGGCATCACACCACGTTTCACGGATGCGACCCAGACCGGCGGTGCCAGCTATGGGCTCTATGTCGAGCACGCGGCGGCTGCGATCGCGGCGGGCCTCGCCGAAACCGTCGTGATCGTCTACGCATCGACGCCCCGCGCCGCGCGGAGACGGGGCGAAAAGGGGATGGGTGTGTTCGCCACACCCGAGCGCATCGAATGGGAGACACCCTTCGGGGTGATGCTGCCGATCAGCGCCTATGCGCTGGCCGCGAATCGGCACATGTCCCAATTCGGGACCACTGCAGAGCAACTCGCGCAGATCGCAGTCGACACCCGCAAGTGGGCTGCGCTCAATCCGCGCGCGCACCTGAGGGATGAAATCAGCGTCGACGACGTGCTGAATTCCGGCTTCCTCGCCGAGCCGGTGCACAAGTTGGAGTGCTGCCTGGTCACCGACGGGGCGGGGGCGATCGTGGTCACCTCGGCCGAGCGGGCTCGCGATCTGGAGAAGCCGCCCGTATACGTGTTGGGGGCGGCCTCCGCCGCATCGCACACGATGATCTCGCAGATGCCTGACTTGACGGTCACCCCAGGCGCGGTGTCGGGACCGGCAGCGTTCGCCCAAGCCGCGTTGACCCCCGACGATGTCGGCGTCGTGCAGCTCTACGACTCGTTCACCATCACGGTGCTGCTGGCGCTGGAGGATCTCGGCTTCTGCGCCAAGGGGGAGGGCGGCGACTTCGTCGGTGATGGCGTGCTGGCCCCCGGCGGGGAGCTGCCCGGCCAGACCACCGGTGGCGGACTGGCCTACACGCATCCCGGTGCCTTCGGTGCATTCCTCCTCGTCGAGGCGACCCGCCAATTGCGCGGCGAAGGCGGACCCCGACAAGTGGATGCTGATGTCGCACTGGCGCACGGGACCGGCGGGGTACTTTCGGCGACGTCCACGGTGATACTCGGATCGGAGGCAACGTTGTGAAGGAAGACGCGCGCCCCATTCCGGTCCCCGAGCCGAGCGCGGTCTCGGCGCCGTACTGGGACGCCACCAAGAGCAAGACCTTGACCATGCAGCGGTGCGTGAAATGCCGCCGGCTGGTGTGGTATCCGCGTTTCGTGTGCCCGCACTGTGGTGGCGATGAACTGGCCTGGGAACCGTTGTCCGGTCGCGGTGTGGTCTACGCGGTCAGCGTGCATCATCGTCCGGCGCTGCCTGCCTTCGCCGACGAGGTGCCCTACTCGGTGGTGCTCGTCGACCTGGTTGAGGGCGCGCGCATCATGTCGAATGTGTTCGGTACCCCGCCAGAGGTGGGCGACGAGGTTGGTCTGGCATGGGTGCCACTGCCGGACGGCCGAAACCTGCCGACCTTCGAGCGCAGGTGACTGTGTCCCTCCCGGACCACGAATTGCAGCGGCGGCGTGAGGAACTGGTCCTGCGACACGTCGCAGGGGAGAACGATCGCGATATCGAAACGATCATGGCGACATTCACGCATCCGCGTTATGAGATCGTACCGACCGGCATGGTGTTCGACGGGGATGAGCAAGTCCGGCAGATGATTCTTCGCCAATGGGATGAACTACCCCAGCTGCGCTATTCGGCGGAGGCGATCTTCCACTCCGCCGATGGTCTGGTGGTCGAAACGAGAACGACGTGTCCGGGCACCCCGGTGGACATGCTCAGCGTCAACCTGTTCGTCTTCCGCGGTGACGGTCTGATCCTGGAGCGCTGCTATTTCGATCGGATGCTGTTCGCCGCGCAGATGCAGGTTGTCACCTGACTGCACGATTGAACACAATTCGTCATATTGTAGAATTCTGGCCGAACCCGGCAAGGAGTGTTATGTCCGCTCAAGTAGACACTGAGGCCTCGGCGGCGACCCGAGACCGTGCGGTCGCGTTCTACCGCCTGATGAGCAAGGTCCAACACGGCGACAGGCGAGTACGCAAGGCGCTTTCCTCGGGTGAGGCGGCCATGAGCTACTGGCCGGTCGACGGTCAGGAAGCGATGTCGGCAGGCGCGATGCTCGCGTTGGCCGATGACGATCAGCTGGTCACCACCTACCGCGGACTCGGTGACGTGTTGGCCAAGGGCATCGACCTGAAGGGTTACTTCGCCGAGATTCTCGGACGCCGCGACGGCTTGTCGAAGGGCAAAGCAGGCGCGATGGGTATCTACGACCCCGCGCACGGCATCGCATGGACCACTGGCATCGTCGGTGCCGGCCCGCTGATCGCCAATGGCATCGCCCTGGCCGCTGCGCGCCGCGGGACGGGGCAGGTTGTGCTTGTCAGCTTCGGCGACGGCGCTACCAGCATCGGCTATGTCCACGAGGCGATGAACATGGCCGCGGTCTGGTCACTGCCGGTGGTCTTCTTCTGCCAGAACAATGCATGGGCCGAAGGCACCGCCTACACCCGCTACACCCGAGCAGCGCGATTGTCCGACCGCGCCGCGGGTTACGGAATGCCTGGCGTGACCGTTGACGGCACGGATCCGAAAGCGGTGTATGACGCAGTTGCGACGGCTGCCGAACGGGCTCGCGCCGGAGACGGCCCGACGTTCGTCGAAGCCACGGCCTATCGGCTGCAGGGCCATTATTTCGGCGACGCGATGGCCTACGCCGACCAAGACGAACTGGCCGCCAAGCGTGCCGATCCGCCGTTCACCCGATACCGTGCGCGATTGATTGCCGAGGGAATCGCGACTGAAGCGGAGCTCGACGCCATCGACAGCGAGGTGATCGCCGAACTGGATGCGGCCTTCACCGCCGCTGCCGCGTCAGATCAGCCCGATATCGACGAACTCACCCGAGACGTGTTCTCCTGCAACGGGTCGCAGCTGGCCGAACCCGGCCAGGTGCATGCCGTTCTGCCACGGGGCGAGACCGAGGAAATGGGTCTGGTGCAGGCGATCAACAGGACTCTGGACCGAGCGATGGCCGCCGACGATTCGATCGTGCTGCTCGGCGAGGACATCGGCGACCCGTCGGGGGGCGGCATGTTCAAAGTCACCGCCGGGCTGTCGGCCAAGTACGGAGAGGAACGCGTTCTCGACACCCCGATCGCCGAGTCTGCGATCGTGGGCGCCGCGATAGGTGCCTCGTTGGGCGGACTGCGCCCGGTAGCCGAACTGATGTTCATGGACTTCCTTGGCGTCGCGATGGACCAGATCGCCAACCATGCGGCAAAGGTGCGATACATGTCAGGTGGTCGCCAAGGCGCGCCGCTGGTGATCAGAACGATGGTGGGAATGGCTGCCGGGCCCCAACATTCGCAGGCGTTCGAGGCCTGGGCGATGCATACGCCGGGGCTAAAAGTCGTCTGGCCGAGCACTGCCGCCGACGCCGCTGGTCTGATGAAAGCCTGTCTCTCTGATGATGATCCGTGTCTGTTCGTAGAATCCATGAAGCTCTATTACGGGGGCGGCAAGGGTCCGGTGCCGGTGGCCGACTACGTGATCCCGCTCGGCCAGGCCGACGTCAAACGCCAGGGATCTGATGTCACCGTCGTCACCTACGGCGTCATGGTGCACGCAGCCCTGGAGGCGGCAGAAAGGTTGACCGGCGACGGGATTTCGGTGGAGGTGGTGGACCTGCGCACATTGGTACCCCTCGACTTGGCGACCGTTCTGGCGTCGGTTCGCAAGACCACACGATTAGTGGTCGCTCATGAATCGGTCGGGTTCTGTGGTCCAGGCGCGGAGATCGCCGCCGCGGTCGGTACCGAACTCTTCGGTGTGCTCGCTGCACCCATCCAGCGTGTCGCGGGGACGTACACGCCGATACCGCGGGCAGCGACGCTGGAAGCCGCCTGCCGGCCGGGCGCTGACCAGGTGGTCGAGGCGATCAGGAGGATTTCGTGACAGAGGTGCGGATGCCCAAGCCTGGTGACGCCATCACCGAAGCCGAGATCACCGAGTTCTTCCACGAGGAGGGTGGCTCGGTCTCCGAAGGTGAGCCGCTGTACTCCATCGCCACCGACAAGGTGGAGATGGACATCGAGTCTCCCGCGACCGGCACGGTGGCATGGAAGGTCTCCGAAGGTGGCACTTATGAGGTCGGTGAGCTCATCGCCGTCATCTCGTGACCGAACTCCCAAGCCGCGTTGACCTGGGCGCCGAAGAGCTGTCCGGGATCATCGACGGTGACACGCTCACGGTCACCATCAATCGGCCGGAGAAGCGAAATGCGCTGACTGCCGACGGGTATCACGGAATCAAGCGGGCGGCGATGATTGTCGCGGACGAACCCGGGCTGAGCTTTCTCGTCCTGACGGGCACCGGGGACGCCTTCTGCGCCGGCGGCGACATGAACGCTGTCGGCAACCCTGAGCGACAGTGGGACTCGTTCACCGAAGCGTATGACGCCACCCCGTTCGAGACGCTGGGCAAGATTCCCAAGATCGTTGTGTGCGCAGTCAACGGACTCGCACTCGGCGGCGGCCTGGTGATGACGCTGTATGCAGATCTGGTGATCGCCTCCGACAAAGCGCGGCTGCGTGTACCCGACCTGACGCGGGGGGTCTACGAGGCCTTCATAGCCGCCCGAATTCCACAACGAGTCGGCACCCTGCGGGCCAATCATTTGATTTACGGCAATGATTGGATCGATGCCGACGAGGCGGAGCGGCTTGGTCTGGTTGGCAAGGTCGTGCCACATGATTCGCTTTCAGCAGAGACTGCAGCGCTGCTGGATCGGGTCCGCAACACCGGGCCTGCGGCGCGCGCAGCGATGAAGCGGGAAATGTCTCGTGCGCTGCCGCCTGTCGACGTATCGGGCTACTGGTCGTCGATGGGAACCGCAGAACAGATCGAAGCGTTCACCGCGTTCTTGCAGAAGCGTCCGCCGGACTGGCCGGTCGGCGCTGACCGGGACGCGTTCGTCGCTACCCGTCGACCGGCATGGATGCGACCCCAATCTGAGCATGAAGGGACCGAATTCAGTTGATCTCTACCAGGTTCACCGAAGCCTTCGGTATCGAACACCCGATCGTGCAGGGCGGCATGCAGTGGGTTGGCCGCGCGGAACTGGCTGCCGCAGTATCGGATGCGGGCGGTCTTGGCCTCATCACGGCACTGACTCAGCCGACACCTGCAGACCTCGCGAACGAGATCGCCCGCGCACGCGATCTCACCGACAAGCCGTTCGGGGTGAATCTCACGATCCTGCCCACCATCGATCCGCCGCCCTACGACGAGTACCGACAGGTGATCGTGGATGCCGGGATCAAGATCGTGGAGACCGCCGGTTCGAATCCGGGTCCGCATCTGCCGATTTTCCATGACAATGGCATCAAAGTGTTGCACAAGTGCACTTCGGTGCGGCATGCGGTCAAGGCGCAGAGTCTCGGTGTTGACGGCATCAGCATCGACGGATTCGAGTGCGCGGGTCACCCTGGCGAGGACGACATTCCGGGTCTGGTCCTGATACCTGCGGCCGCAAAGGAGATCGAGATCCCGATGATCGCCTCCGGCGGATTCGCCGATGGTAGGGGACTGGTGGCGGCGCTGGCACTGGGCGCTGACGGTATCAACATGGGGTCGCGGTTCATGTGCACCGCGGAATCGCCCATCCATCAGAAGGTCAAGGACGCGATCGTGGCGGGGAACGAACTGGGCACGGAGTTGATCTTTCGCACTCTGCGCAATACGGGCCGGGTGGCTAGCAACACTGTCTCGCGCGAGGTCGTCGAAATCCTCAACCAGGGTGGTCAATTCGAGGACATCGCACATCTGGTCTCGGGCAAGCGAGGGGTGAAGGTCTACGAGACGGGTGATCTGGACGCGGGCATCTGGTGGGTCGGGACGGCGATGGGTCTGATCGACGACATTCCCACGGCCGGCGAACTGGTCTCACGCATCGTGGCTGAGGCCGAGTCCATCATCGGCGACAGGCTCGCGGGCGCACTCCGATGAGCGAACTCCCCGCCGGCACATCAGACCTCACCGGATGTGATGAGATCCTCGTTGCTAACGACGGTGCCGTCCGCATCGTGACGCTGAACAATCCCGACAACGCCAATGCCGTGAACAACCGGATGCACGGTGCCTTTGCACGGCTGTGGACCGCCCTTGGTGAAGACACCGAGGCTCGCGCGGTGCTGCTCACCGGAACCGGTGACTTCTTCTCGGCAGGTGGGGATCTGGTGGAGTGGCTACACACGCACGTGGAGAACCCGGTGACGCGTCGTGAGGGAATGCGTGATGCTCGCAGGATCGTGCGCGACATGATCGACTTTCCACTGCCGATCGTCGCCGCCGTCAACGGTCCGGCGGTCGGATTCGGCTGCAGCATTGCGGTGTTGTGCGACATCGTGCTGATGTCGGACCGCTCGTTTTTCGCAGACACCCACGTCGCAAGCGGCTTGGTGGCCGGCGACGGCGGTTCGGTGCTGTGGCCCCTGCTGATGAGCCTGCTGAAGGCCAAGGAGTACTTGCTGCTCGGTGAGCGCATCAAGGCCGAGAAGGCCGTCGAACTCGGGCTTGCCAACCGCGTCGTCCCCCACGGCGACATCAAGACTGAGGGTCTGGCGCTCGCTCACCGGCTTGCTGCACTTCCCGCGCGTGCGGTCCAGGACACCAAGCGCACTCTGAACCTACACGCCGAGCGTGCAGTCACCGCCATTCTGGAATACGGGATCTCAGCTGAGACAGAGTGTTTCACCACACCCGAACACCGCGCGGCGATCGACAAGTTCCTCGACAGATCATGACGGGCATCCACGGCGCGAATCCGGATCCGTTGATCCTCGCCGAGGACCGCGATGGGATCGCGGTCATCTGGTTGAACCGCCCCGCGCAGCGCAACTCGATGCGGTACGAATCCTGGTCGGAGCTGGCGGCGGCGCTAGAGTCCGTGTCAACGGCCCGCGGTGTCATCATCGCCGGTGCGCAGGGATTCTTCAGCGCCGGAGGAGATTTGAAGACCGGCCCGGCGCACGGCTCCGGGCCGATGGGGCCTGCGGGCAGGGTCGAACACGCGCAGCGAGTCATGGAACAACTCCGATCGGTCGGCGTTCCCACGGTTGCCGCGGTCGAGGGGGCCGCAATCGGCCTCGGCTGGAGCCTGGCACTGTCCTGCGATCTGGTGGTCGCCGCGCGCGATGCGTTCTTTGCGGCGCCGTTCGTCACCCGCGCGGTGGTGCCCGACGGTGGGCTGGCGTGGCGACTGACCCAGCAGCTCGGCAGGCATCGCGCGTCGTCGCTGTTGTTGCGCGGCAACCGCTTGCCTGCCGAAGATGCGCATCGGCTGGGCTTGGTGACCGACCTCGCCGAACCCGGCGCGGCCGTCGATGAGGCCATCGCAATTGCGCGCTCCGTCGCGGAGTCCGAACCCGGCGCCGTCGAACTGACGAAGCGACTGATCGCGGCAGCCGAAGCCGCTCAACTGGCGACCTTCCAGCCGCTGGAACTGGCGGTGGCCACTGTCGCACAGCAGCGCTCGGCTAGCGAGGCAGCCCGAGACCAGTGGTCGAGATGAGATCCCGCTGAATCTCGCTCGTGCCACCACCGATGGTGTGCAGCAGCGAGAGCAGCAGACCCTCCGAAAAGTGGCCGTGCAAAACGGCATCGGGATCGTCTGGCATGAGCGCGCCTGCCGGGCCCAGCAGCGTGGCCCCCAGTTGACGCAGTTCAGCAGTGAGCTCGGAGTGATACAGCTTGGACAGCGACGGTAGTGCCGGGTCCAATGCGCCCGCGGCCTGCTGGTGGGCGACTCGGTAGGACAGCGCGCGGCCGACCTCGACGCGCTCCACCGCATGCGCCAGAGCGAGCCTGTTGGCGGGGTCGGCGAGCGGATCGTGCGAGGAGCCTCGTTGAGCGTGGCACCAGTCCACCAATTCATCCAGATAGCGCTGCGCCTGGGCGGCACGAGTCACGTTCGACCGCTCGGCGACCAGCAGAGCCTTCGCAACTTTCCAGCCATCACCTTCGCCGCCGACCAGATTCGCCGCCGGCACGCGCACCCCGTCGAAGAACTCCTCGGCGAACGTCGGATAACCGGTCATCGAGCGAATGGGCCGACGAGTGATACCAGGCGAGTCGAGGTCGACGAGGAAGAACGAGATGCCCGCCTGCCGTTTCTCCCCGAGCGGCGTGGTCCGGGCGAGGACGAAGATCCAGTCGGCGAGAACACCGTTGCTGGTCCAGGTTTTCTGTCCGTCGAGGATGTAGTCATCGCCGTCCCGTCGTGCGGTCATGCGCAAGGCGGCGAGATCAGAACCCGCTTCGGGCTCGGAATAGCCCTGGGCCCACATGCGCTCGGAGCGCGCAATCTTGGGTAGGTGCTCGGCTTGCTGCTCCGGCGTTCCGAACCGGAACAGCACTGGTGCCAACATGTTCACGCCGTTGGTGTTGACCACTGGGGCGCCGGCATAGGCGAGTTCCTCGCGGATCACC
Source organism: Mycolicibacterium rhodesiae NBB3 (assembly GCF_000230895.2). Next base: position 141,221 of record NC_016604.1, on the reverse strand, counting down.
ACCTGCTCGACGATCCCGAGCCCGCCGCCCTCGAACTCCGCGGGCCAGTGCGGAACGAACCACCCTCGCTCATGTAGCGCCTGGCAGAACTCGACGGCACGTTCGTGGCCTTCCCGCGGCCAATAGTCGGGATTGGCTGCGGTACGCCGGAATTCGTCGGGCAGATTGGCGGCCAACCATTCCCGTAGCTCGTTCCGTAGCGCGTCGATCCGCGGTCCGCCCCCGAAACGGACGATCGGACTCAGGGGCACGATCAAACCCGGTCCGACGGCTTGGCGGCCTTCTTCATCAGCTCCACCATGTAGTCCTGGAATTCCTTCGAACCCGTGACCACCGCTTGCAGGTCATTGCTGGCCTGTTGATGCGTGCGGAAGCCCATGTTCTCCCATGCGCGCAGGATGCCGGCCTTGGTCGCCTGCAGTGTGATCAGCGGTGCCTTGGCGATCTTGGCCGCGAGTTCCTCCACCTCCGACTCCAGCTGGTCACGCGGTACGACGCGGTTGACCAAGCCGAATTCAAGCGCCTGGTCCGCAGAAATCTTCTGCGCGGTGTACAGGTACTCCGCGGCACGCTTGTAGTTCATGAACACCCACGGCTCGAACATCGTCTCAGAACCAGGCAGTCCGAATCCGGGCACCAGTGGCATCTGGAACCAGGCGTCGTCGCTGCATACCGTGATTTCGGGGATCAGCGCCCACGTGGTTCCGCCGCCGATGGCATATCCATGTACTTGGGAGATCACCGGTTTCGGGAACTCCCACAGCTTGAGCACCGGCCACAGGAACAGCTGGGCGGCCGAACGCCAGACCTTGCCGGAAGCCTCGAGTTCCGCTTTGAACTCCGGGTAGCTGCCGTCCGGAACGTGACCCGAGCAGAACCCCTTGCCGTTGGCCTTGATGATGACCACCTTGATGTCGTAGTCGTACTGCGCATCATCAAGCGCTGTGTTGACGCTGTGCACCATCTCAGAGGTCTGGGCGTTGGCGCGCTCTGGGTTGTTGAGGATGATGCGCGCGATCGGCCCGTCCTTTTCGTATACGACGTGGTCTAACTCCCGCGTTTCCACCTGCTATGTCCTCCTCAACGGCGCCGCTCCGGGCATTCTGATGGTAGTGCAATTAAACATATTATGTAATAGTGTTCTACTTGGAAGGACGGTGCCGATGACGACGACGGACCTGCGGTGGGACCCTTTTGACCGCAGCCTGCACGCCGAACCGTACTCGGTGTGGAAACGGATGCGAGATGAAGCGCCGGTCTACTACAACCCGGAGTACGACTTCTACGCGCTGAGCCGGTTCGACGATGTCATGACGGCGTCGCTCGACACCGAGGCGTTTTCCTCCGAGCACGGCATCACCCTTGACATGATCACCGAGGATCCGTGGGGATCGCCCAAAGCGATGATCATGATGGATCCGCCGGACCACACTGCGTTGCGCAAGATGGTCAACCGCACGTTCTTTCGGAGCAGAATCGCCAAGCTGGAGGATTACGTCCGCGAGCTGTGCCGCGGGTACCTGGATCAGTACGTGGGCGCCGACGGATTCGACTATGTGCGTGACTTCTCGGCCAAACTGCCGGTGATGGTGATCAGTTCGCTGCTCGGGTTTCCCGAAGAAGATCACGACAACCTCCGCGTGTGGTCCGACGCGCAGGTCCATCGCGACGAGGGTGAGTCGGAGCGCAATGCCGCCGGCGACGAAGCCTCGGCAAAGCTGTTCGATTATTACCGTCAGCAGATCGAACTGCGACGGCAGCATCGCACCGCCGACATCGTCAGCGATCTCATGGATTCCGATCTCGTGATGCCCGACGTCGACCCGCGCCGGCTCGATGACGGCGAGCTGCTGGTGTTCATCGCGATGGTCAACGTGGCGGGCAACGAGACCGTCGCACGCCTGCTCGGTTGGGCGGCGCTGACGCTGGCCCGCAATCCGGATCAGCGCGCGAAATTGGTGGAGGATCCCGGACTCATCGGCGGAGCGGTCGAGGAATTGCTGCGCTATGACGCACCGTCGCCAATTCAAGGCCGTTATTCGCTGCGCGACACCACCTATCACGACACCGTAATTCCCGAGGGATCCAAGGTCGCGCTGCTGACCGGGTCGGCCGGACGCGACGAGCGTCAGTACGTCGACGCCGATACGTTCGACGTGACGCGCACCGGCATCCGACATATCAGCTTCGGGCACGGCTCGCACTTCTGCCTCGGCGCTGCGCTCGCGCGGCTGGAGGCGCGTGTCGCCATCGAGGAGACCCTCAAGCGGTTCCCGAGCTGGGAGGTTGACGAGGCTGAGGTGGCGTATGTGCATACGAACTCGGTGCGCGGTCCCGCCAGTGTTCCCGTGAAGCTGTGACCACCGGACTAACGGTTCGGTCGGAGGCCGGTGTGCGGTGGTTGGTGCTCGACCGCCCCGAGGTCGGGAATTCCGTCACCCGTGCGATGCAACGCGAGTTGATCGACAACTTGACCTCGGCATCGGCTGATCCCGAAATTCGGGCCGTCGTTTTCACCGGAACCGGTGAACGGCATTTCTGCACAGGCCCAAATCTGCGCGACCCGAATATGCGACCGAGCCAAGACCGGATCGCCGGCGATGCGGCCAGAATCCTGCGTACCGGATCCCAGGCCGTGGTCGCAGCGCTGCTGGACTGCGACAAGCCGGTGATCTGTGCGCTCAACGGAGTCGCGGCAGGGGTCGGCGCCAGCATGGTGCTCGCTTGTGACCTCGTCGTGGCGGTGGAATCCGCGCGAATCATCGAACTGTTCGTCCGCAGAGGTCTCGCGCCCGACGGCGGCGCCGCATACCTCTTGACCCGGAAGGTGCCGTTCAACGTCGCCAAGAGGCTGGTCTTGTTCGGCGAGGAGTTGTCGGCAACTGAAGCGCATCGCATCGGCCTCGTCAACGAGCTTGTTGCCGACCACGACGAACTACGCGACGTCGTGTCCGAGTGGGCGCATCGACTCGCAAGCGGGCCGACCCGGGCATTGGCCGCGGCGAAGATGATGCTCAATCAGGCCCTCGATGTCGATCGGGCATCGGCATTCGTCAGTGAGGCGCTGCTGGTCGAGCAGGTCGCCAATACCTCCGATGTCGCCGAAGGGGTCGCAGCATTCACCGAAAAGCGCGACCCGCGGTTCCAAGGTCGGTAGCCGGCGCTTCATCGCAGACCTGTCACCTTCTACCCTTCTGGAGACCACATGAGCCTGTTCGATGCTTTCTCCTATCGCGGTAAGCGTGTGTTGGTAGTGGGCGGGGCCACCGGGATGGGGAATGCGACGGCGCGATTGGCACTCGATGCGGGCGCGGAGGTTGTCGTGATGGACTACGCGTCGGCGGACCTCCCTGGAACGACGGCGGTCCACGTCAACCTCGCAGACGCGAAGAGCATCGATGCGGCGGTCGCCGAGTGTGGCGGGACCGTGGACGCGTTGTTTGCATGTGCCGGTGTTGCCGACGGTGAAGGTATCGAGCGCATCAACTTCATCGGTCACCGCTATCTGATCGAGCGATTTCGCGCCAACGGCATGCTGCCCCGTGGCAGTGCCATCGCCTTCATCTCGTCGGCCGCCGGTCTGGCATGGCGGTCGAATATGGCACAGCTCAACGAGTTTCTCGACATCATGGACTTCGATACGGCTACGGCGTGGGCAATCGACAACAAGTGCGCGCACTACATGTTCACCAAGCAGGCGGTGTGTGCCTATGTCGCCAGAGAGGCCATGGGATTCATCACCGACGGCATCCGTATCAATGCGATCTGTCCGGGACCGACGGACACTCCACTGGCTCAGGCCAACGCCGAGTTGTGGCTGGACTTCGGTGCTGACTACCGCGCGAAGGTCGGAGTTGGGGCGGCCACGCCGATGGAGCAGGCCTACCCCCTCCTGTTCTTGTGCAGTGATGCCGCGAGCGTCGTCAACGGAATCACGATGATCACGGATTCTGGATATCTCAGTGCCGGCATCACGGAGGCCTTCCCGGCCGGTACACCCATGGCCAAAATGCTGTTGGACGGCTAGCGGTGAGTGCCGACTTTTCCGGACAGGTGGTCGTCGTCACCGGTGCCAGTGGAGGTATTGGTCGGGTGCTCGCGCGACGATATGCGCGTCGCGGCGCCCTGGTTGCACTGGTCGCGCGACGGTCGGAGGAGCTTGCGATCACCGCGGAGAACATCGCAGAGGAGGGCGGTGACGCGTCAATTCATGTCGCGGACATCCGTGAGGAGGACTCGTGCCGTGGCCTGGTCGCCGACATCATCGCCCGCTGGGGCCGTCTAGACGTACTGATCAACAATGCGGCTACTCCGGGCACCGATGAGGCCGTGCATGAGGCGTCGATCGCCAACTGGAACGATGTACTGGCGACCAATCTGGTCGCTCCCATGGTGCTGTCTCGCGAGGCGCTGAACCAGGCGATGCTGCCCGCAGGTCGGGGCAATATTCAGTTCATGTCGTCGGCGGCCTCCAGAAACGTGCAGCCGAATAAGGCGCACTATGCGGCCGCCAAGCTCGGCCTGTCTGCGCTCTCACAGACGATGGCGTTGGAACTGGGCTCCAACGGTATTCGGGTCAACTGCCTGATCATCGGGAGCGTTGCGGGTCAGCTGTTCGACGCCTACGTCGGGCGACGGGCAGCGGCCGAGGGAGTGGATCCCAGCGTCGTGCGCAAGCGGTTGGCAGAAATGAACAAGCTCAACCGGTTGGTGCAGCCTGATGAGGTCGCTGAGGTGTCCATGTGGTTGGCGTCAGATGCCGCCTCGGCAATCACCGGCCAAGACATAAACGTCACCGGAGGTTGATGCCATGTCCGATGTCGACCGACAGCTAGCGAAACTTCTGTCTCTCAACGAGATTCGGGATTTGCCGTACAAGTACGCTGCGGCAGTCGAATCGCGCGACGTTGATGCCATGGCCGAACTCTTCTCGCCCAGTGCACGGTTCGGCTCCTATGGGGACGGTCCGGACGGCTTGCGCAGGCTGATGGTCGACAGCATGACAGGGAGCTTGTTCGCGGTGATTCTCGTGGCCAACCATCTCGTCGAGTTCGACGACGACGTGCACGCGCGGGGTCAAGTTTGGGCGCATTGCTACGCCCAGGAACGAACCGACGGCTTTTTGGAACAGCTGATCAAATACGAGGACACCTACGAGCAGGTGGCCGGGCGGTGGCTGTTCGCCAAACGTCGTCATCGATTGTGGTACGGCGTCGCACATCCGCGGTCGCCGCTCGAGCAAGAAGCCGCGGACTGGCCACGAAATCAGATCGGCGTCGGGGACATCCCTCTCGCGGATCACGAGTTCACCGCTTGGTGGCAAAAGCGGAGTAAGACTGTGCCGTGAGGTTCTTGCGCGGTCGAGAGTTCGCCGTCAACCGGGCCACTCGAGCGATGCTGACGGTGGGGACCCTCGTACCCAGCATGTTGGGCGCCTCCATCATCGGGGTGATGACCTCGCGCGCGCTTCCCACGGGTGCAGCGCTTGGTGACCCAACGGCATTGCGGACCAACGTCATCGCGTCGGCGGTCTATTGCGCGGTCGTCGTGCCGATGGCAGCCCTCTGGGGACTGTGGTGCACGACTTCACGCTCGAACGCGTCGCCGGCGCAGCGGCACACGCTGCTCACGCGCATCCCCGCGTGCCTGACAGCCGGTGGTGCCGCTGTGTGGACGGGGGCGGTCGTTCTGCTGGTCGTCGTTAATTTGACGAGGCCCTGGCTGGCGACGACTCTTGGTGTCGCGACATTGTCGGGCGCGACGGTGACTGCGACGCTCACATATTGGTGGTGCACCCGAGTGTTGCGTCCGCTTGTAGCGCCGGTGCTGACCGAAGACCCGCCGGTCCGCCAGCAGCGCCTTGGCCTTCGGATGCGGGCGCTCGCGGCGTGGGTGGTGGGAACCGGTGTCCCGTTGTCAATGGTGCTACTCGCCGCCGCCAGTGCGCTGGTCGTGGACTACCCCGGCAATCGGCTCGCCGTAGTGGTCCTCGGATTGGGCGGTGCGGCTTTGTTGAGTGGCCTTGCTGTGACGCTGTTTACCGGCGCGACTATGGCCGATCCCATCGATGAGGTGCGCGCGGGCATGTCGCGTGTCGGCCGCGGCGACTATGACGTCACGGTCCCTGTGTTCGACGCATCCGAACTCGGCTTGCTGCAGGCGGGCTTCAATTCGATGGCAGAAGGGCTGCGGGAGCGCGAACGACTACGGGACCTTTTCGGCAGACAGGTCGGCCGAGATGTAGCACGCCTCGCCGAAGCGGAGGGCGCACCGGCAATGGGCGGCGCGACCCACGATGTCGCGGTCATGTTCGTGGACCTGGTCGGCTCGACGCGCATGGCGACGAAGATGAGTCCGCCGGACCTCGTCGCGTTGCTGAACGACTTCTTCGCCTTGGTGGTGGACATCGTGGAGCGACATCGCGGCTGGATCAACAAGTTTCAAGGCGATGCAGTTCTGGCGATCTTCGGCGCGCCGCAGGCCGTCGGCGACCACGCGGGCGTCGCCCTGGCAGCCGCGCGGGAACTGTCAGATGCTTTGTCCGAGCGCAACTTGCAACTCGCCGCGGGCATCGGTGTTTCAGCCGGCCCAGCGGTCGCGGGCAACGTGGGGGATCTCCGTCGCTATGAGTACACCGTGATCGGCGATCCGGTCAACGAGGCGGCACGCTTGTCGGAATTCGCGAAATCCGAAGGGGGCATAGCCGCCTCAGGCGCGGCGCTACGGGCAGCAACCGCCTCTGAAGCTGACCGTTGGCGCGTTGTCACGAGCCAAGTGCTGCGCGGTCGCGACACTCCTACGGATATCGCGATCCCCGCCGCTAGTTCTTGACCTCTTTGTTGGCCATCTGATTCGCGAGGTTCTCGATGAACGCTCCGTAACCGACGCCGCCGTGATCCGACATGACAGCGTCGTAGTCGTACTCGGGCGGTGCGCCGTTGTTCGGGCGCCATCCGCTGTCGGCGGTGGACGACTTGAAGCCCTCCTCAGGGAACGCATACCAGCGCCGCGCATTGAGTTCGACGATCTTGGCGGCATCCTCGTCGGGCACACCGGCCAGCATCTCCTCCGCACGCGCTCGGCTCTTGGGCCAGAACGAGTCGGAATGCGGGTAGTCGCACTCCCAGGTGATGTTGTCGATGCCGATCTGGTGTCGCATCGCCACACCCACTTCATCCTCGATGAAGCAGCCGGCGATGTTTCGGCGGAACAGTTCGGACGGCGCGATCGTCGGATGGATGTTCTGGTAGTACTTGTGCTTGCGCCAGACGTAGTCCGCGCGCTCGATCAGATACGGCATCCAACCGATCCCGCCCTCGGAGAACGCAACTTTCAGGTTCGGGTGCTTGTGAAATACGGGGGAGAAGACCAACTCGATGGCTGCTGCCATCGACGTCGTCCCCATAAGCGTGACCATCACCGCGAACGGCGCCTCGGGTGCGGTCGACGGGGGCATGCCTCCGGAACCGAAGTGCATGACGGCCGTCATGTTGGTCTCCTCCAGGGCCGACCAGACCGGCTCCCAGTGGTCGGTGTGGAAGCTCGGCAGGCCGAGGTTCATCGGGTTGTCGGGCAGACCGACAGCGCGGCACCCCTTGGCGGCATTGCGCTCGATCTCCGCAACCATCAGCTGTGTGTCCCACAGCGGACTGATCATCATCGGAATGAAGCGCGCCGGATCGCTTGCGCACCATTCATCGAGTGAGAAATCGTTCCAGGCCTGAACGGACAACAGGGCCAAGTCCTTGTCCTGACCTTCCAGGAACACGGTCCCGCAGAACCGCGGAAACGACGGGAAGCAGAGCATCGCGTGCACCCCGTCGATATCCATGTCGGCGAGGCGGGCCTTCGGGTCGTAGCACCCGGGGATCATGTCGTCGTAACGCACCGGGTCGACACCGAATTCTTCTGGTGATTTACCCGCAACGGCGTTCAGCCCGATGTTGGGATAACTGCGGCCCTCGTACACCCACTGGTGCATCGGCGGCTTGCCCTCGCGCGGGAATTCCACGATGCGGGGTCCGTCCTCAACGTATTTTTTCGGCAGCCGATCGGTCCAGACGTGCGGGGGTTCGATCAGGTGGTCATCGACGGACAGAAGTTTCATCGACGGCTGGAGCGGCATCGCGGGTTCCTCCCATGCACGGCTGCTAGGCTGTATGGAACAACTGAACATAATTTGCTTAGTTGACTATAGCGCGTATGACGAGGAAGAGCGAACATGGACCCGAGCGAGCGCATCCCCAAGGACGACTGGGTCGATCAGGACCTTCTCACCCGTGATGAGGCGGCCGGCCGACTGGTCGAGGAAATCGCAGAGGTGGCCAAGAAGATCGAGGCGGGAGAGGGCGACGAGGTGATGGAGCGCCGACTGGCCGGCATGAAAGAAGCGCTCAAGCACTACCGCGAGCGCTGAGCGGTCACGGAGCTTCGCTCGCCAGTAGGTCAGCAAGCGGCGCGACATGACCAATTCGACCGCCGGACAACAGCGGCTCGAGTAGTAGCAGTTGCCGCATGACCCGACGGTGAAGAAGCTGGATGAGCGCCGCGTCGTGTTCTGGGCCGGCATCCAAGATGAAGGTTTCGAGTGCTTGGTCAGCGGCGCGGCGATCTGCTGATTCCAGCCTGACGGTCGCCTCGATGTCCGCGAGGTCTGCACGGTCGATCGCTTCGCCGAATTCGCTCACCCGATGACAGAAGCGTGCCACCGTTGCCACCGAGCCCCGTTGATATTCGGCGATCCCGGGGTCCGCGTCGAGAGATTCGACCATGGTCGCCAGCCCGTCGATCACACCGTCGTAACGCGACCGGACCGGGTCGGGTAGCGACACTGAGGCGAGTTCCACATCTGACAACCGAGCGATGGACTCGATCGCGTGCAGCGAAAGTTGATGGAACCACTCGATGTACTGCACGATGTCGAGCAGCGGGAGGTCCAAGTGAAGGACCAGCGCGACTCCCAAGGGAGTGCAAAGTGCGAACTTCGCGGTGTGGAACTCGATGGATGCCACGTCCAGCGGCTCGCCGGAAACCTCTGCGTAGCGCCGCAGTACTCGGCCCAAGTCGCCCATGGGTTCGGTCACGTTCCGTAAGCGCAAGCCGGCCAGGTCGTGTGAGATGTCTCCGATGTGCGCCAACTCGACGTCGAGGAGGCCAGTTATCCGCCCGTCGGCGAACATGAATTGACCCGTGTCACCGAGGACGAATCGAGGCGTTGACCGGTGTGTGGGCGGGTTTCTCCTGAGCCACCCGATCGCGAACTCCAACAACGGTTCTGGTCGCTGCTTGAAGGATCGATACCGCTCCACGAAGGTCTCGAAATAGTCGAGTGCGACGCCATGTGCGCCGGTGGGGACGCGCAAGCCGATGTCGGAGAGGGCGGCTGGGTCGATGCGGTGCGTTCGCACGAGCGCGTCGACGTAGTCGTCCATGACGGCGTCGATTTCGAAAGCGTCGGCGGCGCTGCCGAGGTCAGCTTCGCCAGGCAGCCAATCCATCACGACCGCGGCACCGTCGGCAATGACGCCGTGGACGTGCGGGACCGGTATCCCATGGTTTTCCATCTCCCGGAGAATCGCCGCCTCCGCTTCGACACCGGCGAATCCGAATCCTTCCCGGTTGCCGCGGACATACAGTCGAACGGGTTGGCCGTTGCGGTCAGCGGTGATGAACCACGCGGGCCGCCAGCGCTGTTGGCGCTCGATGGAGCGGATCGGGCCGACGGTTGCGGTAATCCACTCCACGACCATGTCGGCAATGTCGTCTGCCATGAGCCCTCCGGCCTAGGTCATTTGCGGGGTAGGCCGAGCACGCGTTGTGCGACGATGTTGCGCTGGATCTGGGCGGTTCCGCCGTAGATGCCCGCGGCACGCGACCACACGTATACGTCCCATTCCAGGCCCTCTCGCAGGACAGGCCCACTCGCACGTAGGTCCATCATCGTGTGCCCGAATGTCTGGTCTGCCCTGGCCATCAGCAGCTTGTCCACCGAACCCTCTGCGCCAGGCAGTGCACCCTTGACCCGGTCGGTGAGTGACCGCTGCACCTTGACCTGAAGAGCCCGCAGCTCGGTGTAGGCCTCGCCGAGCCTCGCGCGGGCCGCGGGCGTATCGGCCAATCGGCCTGAGCGCACGTCGTCCTCGAGTGTGCGTAATTGCAGTGCAAGCCTGCTGATCCAGTTGATGTCACTGGGGCCGCGCTCGTAGGCCAGGAGTTGATTGGCAATCGACCAGCCCTGGCCGCGTTCGCCCAGCAGGTTCTCGACAGGTACATCGACATCGGTGAACGTGACTTCGGCGAACTCCTTATTGCGCGCGGCATTCACGATCGGTGCGACGTCGATGCCCGGGGTGGACATAGGCACCAGCAGGACCGATATGCCCGCGTGTTTGGCGGCGTCGGGTTCGGTGCGACATAGCAGGAAGCACCAGTCGGCCACCGCGGCGAAGCTGGTCCAGATCTTGCGACCATTGACGCGGAAGAACGGCCGGCCGTCGATCTCGATCGCCTCCGCTTTGGTCTTGAGACTGGCGAGGTCCGACCCTGCCTCGGGCTCACTGAACCCTTGACACCAACGCACCGCACCCGACAACAGCCCCTGAAGCAGATTGGCGCGCTGCTGCTCGGACCCGAAGAGTCGCAATGCATTCGACAGGTGTCCGACACCCTCGATCGGCGGTGCGCCTGCGCGTCCCAGCTCATCGTTGAGGATTGCCTCGTAGATCGGTGACAGCCCGTGGCCGCCGTACTCGGTCGGGAAAGACAGGCCGATGTATCCGGCTTCGTAGAGGGTCTGATGCCAAGCGTTGGCCGCGTCGGCCCGCGCGCTGGGGTCCTCCGGGATCACCGCGGCTGCGGCGTTGTCGTCGAGCCAGGTGCGCAGCCGGGCACGGAATTCGGCTTCGTCTGGGGTGTCGGTGAAATCCATGGTTCTCCGGGTGCTCGCGACTCTAACCCAGGTCCGGGTCGGTCAACCGCATGTCGGCGATGGCTTGGTACTGATCACTTTCGTCACCGAACAGCCTGCGGTTCAACAGTATTCGGCGCAGGCGCAGATGTGCGACGTGCTCCCACGTGATGGAGATGCCACCGAGGACTTGCATGGCCGCCTCGACGACGTCGCGACCGGCGGCTGACGCGTAGGCCTTGGCCGTGCGGGCCGCCAGCAAGGCCTCGGCGGGTGAGAGGTGGTCGACCGCCCACGCCGCGTGCCACAGACAACTACGAGCTCCCTCGAGGCGGACGAGCGAGTCGGCCAGCATGTGCTGTACGGCCTGGAAGCTTCCGATCTTGACGCCGAACTGCACGCGTTCACCTGCGTAGCTGACGGCGTCGTCGAGTGCCCCCGTCATCACCCCGACCAGGTCGGCGGCGACGGCGGTCAGCGCCATCGCCATGACGGAGTCCCATCGGCGTGCGTCGATAGGATCTCCCACCGACGTGGTGGCGCCGAGACCGGAGGCGGATACGGGACTGATCGACCGCGTCAAATCCAGGCCTTCACGCCCCGATGCAGTATCGATGGCGGCGTAGACCAAGCGCCGGCGATTTCCATCGGAAAGAGCCACCAGCGCATGGGTGGCGCCTGCGGAGTCAAGGACGACACCGCGGTCTTCGGAATCGGCGAATCCGGACAGGTCGTCCCTCAACACCGGCGCCATCCGCAGAGCGCCCTCGGCGATCAGGTCGACTTCCTTGTCGGCACCGGCGGCGTAGAGCATTTCGGTGGTGAGAACCGCTTGTCCGAGCACGGGTAGTGCGCTCAGTCTGCGCCCCAATTCCTCGATGGCAAGCGCGGTTTCGACACCGCTGGCCTCCAGCCCGCATGTCGCCGGCGCCCGAAACGCGGGGACGCCGACCTCCACGAGGCGCTGCCACTGAGCGTCGAGGCGGTCATCGGACGCGATGTCGTCGGGACCTGATGTGGCGGTGGCGTCAGCCAATCGCCTCATCGTCTCGCGCAGCAGCTCTTGCTCGGCTGTCAGCCCGATGAACATCGTTCGACGCCTATCCGTCCTCGCGCAGTGTCAGCGCGATCTTCGGGCAGAGCTGCACTGCCTGCCGAACGTCGGCCTCCCGGTCGGCGGGTATCTCGTCGACGGTCACCACGGCAAGGTCCTCGTCGTCGAGTTCGAAGATGTCAGGGGCGATGCCGACGCAGACGGCATTGGACTCACAGAGGTCGCGATCCACGTCTACTCGCATCCTCTACCCCTTCTCGACGACAGGCACCAACGGTCTGCCATGATAATGGATGATAGAACGAATATTGTTCAACTGTTACACACCGGAGGATTGCCCATGGCCCGCCTTGACGAGCGAAACGTGTTGGTCACCGGCGGTGCTCAAGGGCTTGGGCGCGCGATTTCGAGGCGGCTGGCCGCCGAGGGCGCGCACGTGACGATCGTCGATCTCAATGCCGACAAGGCGGCCGAGTGCGTCGAACTGATCGGGAAAGACGGCGCCACGGCGAAGTTCGTCCAGGCCAACGTGGCCAAACGCGAGGAGATTGCCGCCGCGGTGGAGGCCGCCGCCCTCGGCGGTGTGTTGCACGTGTTGGTCAACGCCGCGCAGTACTTCGCCATGCCGAAGGCGCTCGAACTCGTCAGCGACAAAGATTGGGAGCTATCGGAGGCGACAGGCCCACGTGCGACCTTCCGGTTCATGCAACTGGCGCACCCGTTCCTCAAGGCCGCTCAGAAGTCGTCGGTGATCAACTTCGTGTCCGGTTCGGCGCTGGGCGGCATCGCCTACACGGCACCGTATTCGGCGGCGAAGGGAGCCATCGGCGCGCTGACCAAGGTGGCCGCCAACGAGTGGGCCGGCCACGGTATCCGTGTCAACGCCGTGTGCCCGTTCGCACTGACCGATGTGCAGCGCGACATGATCGGCACCGAATGGGACAACTACACGCGTACGGCCGAAGCGTCGCCGATGAAACGCGGCGCTGACCCCGATATCGAGATCGCGCCTGCGGTGGCCTTCCTGGCCAGCGATGACGCGGCGTTCGTCACCGGAACCGTGCTGCACATCGACGGCGGCATGACCGAGTTGTCCACCGTCGACTACTCGAAGTCGCCGGGCGTATTCAAGTAGCCAAGGCCACCGTGGCTTCACCTGGTGTCGTGCTCGTGCCGTTCTGGTCGATGACGTCGACTTTCAGGTGCACCAACGCGAGACCGTCGACGATTTCTTTGCCGACCACCTCGCCGACAGCGCGCAACTCGTCACCCTTCTGGTTCATGCTCCGGTACTTAGCGGTCAGCGAGCGGATTGCGCCGTCATCGCCGATCCACTGCCGCAGCATGTTGACCAGATAGGCCAGCCGTAGGTTGCCCATCCCGAATGCGCCCTTCTCGTTACCCGCGGCTCTGCCGGCCTCGTCGTCCATATGGATCGGGATGAACTCGTCGTTGACGGCGGCATAGCGGTTCCATTCGGCGAAGCCGGTGGTTCTGACAAATTCGGGGATTCGGTCGCCGATGTTGATCGACTCGAAGGTGGGCGAACTCGATTCGGTCACAATGCGATTCCCAACACTTTGGTATCGAGGTACTCGGTGATACCCGCGCGAGCACCCTCACGGCCCAGTCCGCTTTCCTTGATGCCGCCGAATGGGACCGCGGCCGAGGTCGGGTTGATGTCGTTGATGCCGATCATGCCGAAGTCGAGCGCTTCGGCGACTCGGATCGCACGGCTGATGTCGCGCGTGTAGATGTATCCGGCGAGTCCGTAGCTGGTGGAGTTGGCCATCTGGATGGCCTCGGCCTCGTCGTCGAACACCAGAACCGGAGCGATGGGCCCGAACGTTTCTTCCGAGCAGATCACCATATCCGGGGTGACCTCGGACAAGATGGTCGGCGCGAAGAAGTGGCCGCCGTCGAAGGTGTCGCCTGTCAGTTGCGTACCTCCGAGCATCAGTGTGGCGCCCCTGCCGACTGCATCGTCGACCTGTCGGGTCATCTTGTTCAGCGCCGCCTCGTCGATGAGGGGGCCAACTGTGGTTCCCTTCGCCAATCCGTCTCCTGGGACAAGCTTTTCCACTCGCTGCCGTAACGTCTCGAGAAACGGCGCGACGATCGAGCGATGCACGATGAACCGATTGGGACAGATACATGCCTGGCCGGTGTTGAGGAACTTGACGAGGGCCGCGCCTTTGGCCGCGTGTTCGGGGTCGGCGTCGTCGAACACGAGAAACGGTGCGTGCCCGCCGAGTTCCATCGACACCCGCTTCATCGTGGCACCTGCGCGCGCGGCGATCATCTTTCCGACCTCGGTCGAACCGGTGAAACTGATCTTTCGTACCTGCGGATCCGACAGGATCTCCTCGGCGACCGGTTCGGGATCCGAACAGGTCACCAGGTTGACCACACCGGCAGGCACTCCGGCGTCTTCGAACACGCGGAACGTCTCGATCGCGCACAGCGGTGTCTGCTCGGCCGGTTTCAAAACCGACGTGCATCCTGCGGCCAGTGCGGGAGCGACCTTCCGGGTGATCATCGAGATTGGGTAGTTCCACGGTGTGATAGCTGCGCACACCCCGACCGGCTGTTGTAACACCAGGAAGCGCTGATCCGCCCGCGACGACGGAATCACTTCGCCGTAAACACGTTTGGCCTCCTCGGCGAACCACAGCAGGAAGTCGGCGGCGTAGCCGACCTCCGTGCGTGCCATCCGTAGAGGCTTGCCCTGTTCCTTCGTCATGAGGACGGCCAGCTCATCCTGGCGTTCCAGCATGATGCGGTGCGCCGCAGCGAGGATGTCTGCGCGCTCGTAGGCAGTCTTGGCCCGCCAGGCTGGCAACGCGGCAACCGCCGCGTCGATGGCGAGGCGGGCTTCGGCGCGGCCACCGTCGGCGACGGTGTCCAGCACCGCCCCGGTCGCAGGGTTGATACTCGAGAAAGTCTTGCCTGACGCGGCGGATTGCCATTTCCCGTCGATGAACACAGCTGCCTCTCTCAGTATCTGATCAGGGTGTCGATACGAGTGCGGACTATCTCGCCGCGCTGATTGCGCAACTCTCGTTCCAGCCGCACATAGAGCATCTGGCCGAGTCGTCCCTCGCGTTCGGTGGCCTCCTTGATCCGCCATCGGCCGGTGATCAGATCACCCGGTCGCATCGGCTCACCGAACGTGAACTCCACTCCGCCGTTGAGGACGCGTTGCCCCGGCTCGCCGGGTTGGGGAAGCGCATATTGCGCTGGTCCGGCATCGGGAGGCTGGATGGGCCACGCGAACGGATTGAAGTCGTCGGGAGCGATGACGCCACCCCAGCGAGTGGTGCGGGCGTAGTCCTCGTCCCAGAACAAGCGCGGCGGCTGCTGTGGCCAATAAGTGGCGATCGCCCACCGGCGGATATCCGAGGAATCGATGGGGAATACCGGTCCGTCCTGTTCGTGCCAGACGCCGATCGCGGCGCGCAAGCGGTCGGTGATCAACGTCATCGTCGTGTGCCACCTCGTTGCACATCCTTGAACGGAACGCCGCGGTCAGCGGCGTACTCACGCGGAAAGTCAAGCACGCGTTCGGCAATGATGTTTCGCGCGATCTCCGTCGTGCCGCCACCGATGCACACGGTTTGCCGCGACAGATACTTCTGCCCGATCGCCAGGAGGTCCTGGTTCGCCGCACCTACCACTGCCCCCGGTCCGGCCAGCGCCACAGCGGCATCGAGATTCAGGTTCTCGCAGAGTGCGTAGTAGAGGCGGGTGATGGAGCCCGATGCAGGCGGCATCACTCCGGTGGAAACCCCGTGAAAGACGCTCTCGCCCAATGCTTTCTCGACGATACGGTGAGCCAGCGCGCGTCCCGCCAGCCGCCGCGCCCACCGATCGTCGGACTGACCGGTGGCGTGCACCAGAGCTACGAGATCGAAAGCGCCGTCACGCCTTTCCTCGGAAGCCCCGCAATTTGCGTACTCAGATCCTTTCGCCACCGCGCGACGCTCGTGGAACAGCTGTCTTGAGGCGACGGCCCACCCTCCTCCGACCTCGCCGACCACGTGCTCGTCGGATAGTTCGACGTCGTCGAAGAACTCCTCGCAGAACTCGGCGGACCCGTTCACTTGACGGATCCGTCGCAGCGTCAGCCCCGGGGACCGCAGCGGCACCAGGAACATCGTGAGCCCCTCGTGCTTGGGCACATCCCAGTTTGTGCGCACCAGGCACAGGCCGAAATCTGCGGCGAAGGCACTGCTGCTCCAGGTCTTGGCGCCGTTGAGGATCCACTTGTCACCCGATCGGTCTGCGCGGGTCGTGACGCCCGCCAGATCGGATCCGCCGCCGGGTTCGGATAGCAATTGGCACAGCACCTCGTCACCCCGCAATGCAGCAGCAATCCGCGTGCGCTTCTGCTCCTCGCTGCCGGCATCGAGCAGGGTCGCGCTGCATATCGTCAGGCTGGGGATGTTGAGCGCAAGCGGCATCTCGTAGGGCTCGGCCACCTTGTTGAACGCGGCCTGATACGCGTAGTCCAAGCCGAGGCCGCCATACTCCCTAGGGAAGCAGATGCCTGCGAATCCGCCGTCATAGAGCCGACGTTGGAGCTCGCGGGCTCGTCGCCATGTGCTGTCCTCGGCGCGATCCAGCGCAGGCTGTGTATTGCCGGTCAGCGGCGGCATGTTGTCCGCGAGCCAGTCGCGAGCTCTTTCGGCGAACTCCTCGACGGTTTCGGTCATTTCGCCTTGCCCAACTTCTCGGAGAGCGCGAAGACGTTTTCCTGGTGTTCCTCTGTCGTGCCGAACAGCGCGCGGTTGACCTCGATTCTGCGGAGGAACAGATGGAGATCGTGTTCCCACGTGACGCCGATACCGCCGTGCAACTGAATGCAGTCCTGCATTATCGCGACCGAGTATTCGCCGATGTACGCCTTGGCGGCGCTGACCGTGAGTGCCGCGTTCTCCGCCCTCGCGCTGACGTCGCGGGCCGCGCGCGCCGCGATGGCCCGGCAGGCTTCCAGCTGGGTTTTGAGGTCGGCGAAGCGGTGTTTGAGCGCCTGGTAGGACGCCAGCGGCCGCCCGAAGCTGTGACGATCACGCGCCCACGCCACTGTCATCGTGAACACGCTGTCCAATGCGCCGACCATTTCGGCACACTGCAGGACTTGAGCGACCAGCGTCTGGCGAGCCATCAGTTGCGCTGTCTCGTCCGGTCCGCCGACGACGGACTCCGCCACCACTTCGACATTGTCGAATCGCACACGGCCGTAGTCCTTGACGAAGTCGACAGTCGGTATGCGCTCGATGGAGACACCCGGCGCACCGGACGCCACGACGAATTGGCGCAGGGCTCCCTCGCATACGGCACTGATGAGAAACACGTCGCAGTGCTGTGCGGCTTCGACACGATCCTTGACACCGGTGATGCAGTAGCCGTCAGTGGATCGTGTGGCAGTCGTCGTCGGTGATGTGCCGAACGCCCGTCCAGGCTCATCGACCGCGCACGCGGCGATCGCGGATCCTTCGATCAATGAGGCCAGCAGGGTGTGATGTGCGGCCGAATTGGACGCCTCCGCTAGGGCAGTGGCGACAGCACTGATCGGGATCAACGGGCCGGGGGCAACACTTCGGCCGAACTGCTCGGCGATGCGCGCCGCATCGGTGACCGGATCGCCAGTGACACAACCGCCCCCGAGGTCCTCAGGTACCAGCAAGCTCGTCCAGCCGAGTTCGGCACCGCGCCGCCACCAGGCCTTGTCGAATCCACGGTCGTTCTTGTTCAAGTCCCGAATGTGTTCGATGGACATCTCGCGGTCGAGAAAGGCGCGGGTGGTGGACACGAACAGCTGGATTTCGGCCTCGCTTGCCGTCGCTGTCGACACGCTGCGTCCTCCCGGTCGGCCCGTGGCTCCAGCGGATACGGGCACCAACAGATATACAGTATCTGTCATAGTGTTCTTTGGACGCATCGGGGAACAATCGATCGGTGAGGTGATCGACTTGATCGATATCGGCAAGCAGTGGCATGTAAACCACGTCGTCGATGAGTATCGCACCGTCACCGATTGGTATCGCGATGTCTTCGGCGCGGTGGACGTCTTCACCGACGAGTGGCTGGACCCTGAGAAGCGTTGGGCCTCAATGGTGGCCATTGCAGATCTCGCCATCGATGTGATGGAACCGACCGCGGAGGGCGCGCACCTGCCGCTGGGCAAGTTCCTCACCCGCTTCGGGTCACATCTGCACGCATCGGCCTACTTCGTGAACAGCCCACCTGCGGACATCTACGATGCGCTCACCGCTGAAGGGGTTCGGTGCTTCGGGCTGGCGGGCTCTGGACGTGACGCGATGGTCGCCCAGCCGATGAGTCCGGTGTTCACTCACCCGAAGGACACCGCAGGTCAACTCGAGTTCATGCCCTACGTAGAGGACAAACCCGGCCCGCTCGGTGTGCCAGGCAAATGGGAAGATCCACGCTTTCTCGCCAAATGGTCGGTCCAGCGGTGGCGAGAACATCCGCTGTCGATCGAGGGCTGGCGAGTCGGAGTAGTCGTGCACGAACTCGAGCGCGCAACCGCCGTCTACGCCGCGCTGGGGGCCACAATCCTGGCAGAGGAGACGGTGGCGGGCTCGCGACGTCGTCGCATGCAGTTGGGCACCAACACGACCGTCGAGTTGATCGCGCCGACGTCGACCGACACGGTTGCCGCGCGCGACCTCGAGGCCAACGGCGAGATCATCCACTGTTGTGTCTTCGAGACCGCCGATTTGGCCAAGGCCGAGTCCCACCTCGCCGACCATGCGGTGGTGATCGCCGAACGCAATGAGAAGCGACTCATTGCCGATCCCGCCACCTGCCACGGTGCGGTCATCGAGATTCTTGCGGTCAGTTGACAGCCATGAGCGGCGACGGCGGTCCGGACGCGGCGGCGTTGAGACCGTTGTGTCACGTCCGCTATAAACTCGCCGAACCGATCACCGTGTCCTCCGGCCCGTCCGGTAGCCGGACCATCGGCGAGATCACCAGTGCCCGATTCGAGGGTGACCGGTTGAAGGCCTCCCTCAAGGGCCGCGCGGCCGCTGATTGGGCTTTCGTGGAACCGTCGGGACGCGTCCTCGTGGATGCTCGACTCACGCTCGAGACCGACGACGGTGCAACAATATTCGTCAGCTACACCGGCCGCATGGACGCGGCGAACGGTGGCGTCTTTTCGTCGATGTACTTCGAGACGGGTGACGAACGATACGGTTGGCTGACCCGAATCCTCGGCGTGGCCAAGGGGCGCTTCTTCGGAGACACGCTGCGCTACGACGTGTACGAAGTGGTCTGATGACGACCTTCGCTCTGCTGCACGGAGGTATGCACTGGGGCCGGTGCTGGGATCTCGTGCGAATGCACCTGCAGACTGATGGACACACGGTAGTTGCCCCCGACTACCGATCGACGACGACGGGGCCGACGCGAGTTCGTGGGCGAAGACCGCGGTGGTGGCCATCGACAGCTGTATCGGTCCTGATGATCCCGACGTCGTCGTTGTGGCTCATTCGATCTCCGGGCTGTGCCTACCGCTCATCGCCGAGTGCAGGACCGTCAGCCGGATGGTCTTCCTGTCGGCTCTCATCCCGACACCGGGGCAGGCATTCGCCGATTGCGTCGCCGAGGATCCGGACATCCTGCCCTTCTCCGCACAGGTCGCGAAGGTCGGAACCGAGATCGGTTTCGGTTGGGAGGCCGTGCACCGCGCCTTCTATCATGATTGCCCGGAACACTTAGCCCGCCGGGCGTTCGAGGAACTGCGAGCGCAGTCGATCACCGCCTTCATCGAGCCGAGCCCGCTGCGGCGATGGCCCGCAACCCCCACCACCGTCATCGTGATGAACCAGGACCGAGTGGTGGCTCCGCACTGGACCCGGTCGATGGCACGGCGACTACCCGCTGCAGACCTGGTCGAGCTGGACGGCGGTCACTCGCCGTTCTACGCCGACCCCGAGACGCTCGCTAACACCCTTGTTCAGATCAGTCGAAATACTCGCCGCCATTCGCATCCAGTAGATGGCCGGTAATCGAGCGCGAGAGATCGGACAGCAAGAAGACCGCAGCGTCGGCATACTCGGCCGAGGACGGAATCCGCTGCAGCGCAATGTTGTTGGCGTATTCAGCTTCGATCGCTGACGGCGACATGCCGCGCTCGTTGGCGCGAACCTCGAAGTAGGCCGTCAGCCGCGCACCGCCGATCTTCCCGGGCGCCAACGTGTTGACCCGAATCCCGTCCGGACCCAGTTCGAAAGCCAGCGAGCGGGTCAACCCCAGCAGCGCGTGTTTGGCGATGTTGTACGCGCCGAACTCCCGCTTGGGATGTCGAACGACCGCAGAGTTGATCATCACAATCGATCCACGGCGCTGCTTCCGCATGGTGGGGGCGACCGCCCGTGTGAGATGGAACGCCGGATAGAAATTGGCGTCGAGGCTCGCCGTCACGTCTGAGGTTGGCGCGTCGACCAGATCGGTCAGCGGCGGAATCGTCGCGGCGTTGTTGACCAGTCCGTCGATAGCACCGAATCGGTCGAGCGCTTCCGCGGCGATACGCGTCGGCTCATTAGGATCGTCGGGAGCTATTGGCACACAGTGGGTTCTGGACGGGTCGCCGACTTCGCGCTCGATCCTGCTCAGCCGGTCGCCATCCCGTGCGACGAGGACCACGTTGGCGCCCTCTCGCGCGCACGCCAGTACCAAATCACGTCCGAGGCCGGGGCCGACTCCGGAAACGATGACCACGCGGCCGGCGAGCAGCGCCGTCACGAGTAGACCATCGTGTGTACGGTGATCCGAACGGTCTCAACCCGTTGGTTGCGCCACTCATGGGCGAAGTCGACCAGCAGCAGATCGCCGGTGCGGCCCGACTTGGGCTGCCAGCCCTCGATACGTGATCGCGCCTGGATTCGGTCGCCGGGCCGCATCGGGACGCCGAACTGCATCTGCACGCCGCCGTTGACACGTCGCCTGGTCCGCCCATCGCCCGTCGAGTGCGGGCGCGATATCGGCCAGGCGAACGGGTTGAAATCCGGTGGCGCGATGATGCCGCCCCAGTGTGTGCTCGCCGCATAGTCGCGATCCCAATACAACCGCGGCGGAACGCAATTCCAGTAGGACGCGATCGCCCAACGGCGAATGTCGGATTCCGAGATCGGGGGACTCGGTGGTCCCCACGGCGTCCACTTTCCCAATCGCTCGCGCATCGTGGGCGATACCAAGGGACTTTCCGGTGGCATGTTCACGTCCGCATCCGCCCACCCTCGACGAAAAGGGTTTGGCCTGTGACATAGCTGGCGTCGTCACTGAGCAGGAACACCGCGGCGCGCCCGATGTCGAGTTCGGGGTCGCCCGGTGCCCTACGCAGGGGGAGTGCGGCCGCCTGCTTCTCAACCCGCCCCGGATGTGCCGCGGCGAAATCGTCCCACCTCGGCGAGCGAGCGAAGGGGCACAACGTGTTCACATAGATGCCGTATTGGCCCCACTCGCGCGCGCCCACGCGTGTCAGCGCGCGGACGGCTTCCTTGGCGGTCACATAGCTCGCTGCCCCGGCGTCGCCGTCCAGCGCCGAACCGGATCCGATGTTGAGGATCTTGCCGCCGCCGCGCTGACGCATCACGGGTAGGCAGGCTTGCATGCAGTACAGCGTGCCCATCGTGGCACTGCGCCAAGAGCGCTCCATGTGCTCATCGGTGGTGTGCTCCAGGAAGATTCCTAATTCGAACGCGTGAGCGTTGTTCACCAGGATCTCGACCGAACCAAAGTGGGCCACGACCTCGGACACCGCTGCGTCCACCTCGGCACGGTTACCTACGTCGGCGGTCACCGATATCGCCTCGACTCCCCGGCGGCGGCACTCGGCCACCGTTTCCTCGCAACCGCCGGGCCGGACGTCTATCGCCGCGATCGACGCGCCCTCGGCGGCCAGGGCGTAGGCAATGCCCTGACCGATGCCCTGGCCTGCGCCGGTGACGAGGGCGACCCGTCCGGCCAGACGTCCGGCGTCACGGGACGGGCGCAAGAGCGGTTCTCCAATCGTCCACGACCACCAGACGTCCCGACGATGCCAGCGTGATGAACAGCGCACGGCCGTCGGGGCTGAGCGCGACGTTGGTGGTCATCGGGTCATCGGCGACAATCGCGCCGAGCAGTTGTCCGTCGGGTGAAAAGGCCGTCGCCCCGCCGGTTCCGACGGTGGCGACGATGATCGTGCCGTCGGCAGCGACACAAAGTCCATCGGCGCCGCCGAAATTCATCGGTCCGCCGCTGGGCACCGTGGCAAGACCGCGCGCCGCGCCGAGACGTCCCGGGCCGAGCACCTCGAACTCCCAGATCCGCCGCGTCCTGGTCTCGGCGACGTACAGCGTGGATCCATCGGGGGACAGGGCCACGCCGTTGGGAAGTTCGAGTGGGTACACGATCTCACTGAGTCGTCCGTCCGGCGTCCCGTACAGAACGCCGGTCATGCTCCGGCGTCTTCCCTGCACCGAGAAGCCGTCGGTGACATAGAAGCCGCCCTGGGCATCCACGCAGATGTCGCTGGGCCGTGCCAACGGGAGTTCATCACCGCTGATGCTCGTGAACGTTGTTGTCAGAGTACCTATCTCGCCTTCGGCCGAGACGATCTGCAGTTGTGGGGTGACCGGTTCGTCGGGAGCGCCTGCGGGCAGAAACAGTGGCACGGAACCGTCGATCTCGAACGGCCACGGTCTGACAGCGAACCGAGAACCGCCGTTCTGGCACACCACGATCCGGCCGTCGGGCAATCGGGCCATTCCGTTGGGCCCACCCCCGGTCTCGGCGAACGTCTCGACCGCGCCGTCGGGGCGCACTCTGCTGATCCGGCCATTGGCGATCTCGGAGACCAAGACCGAGCCGTCCTGGTCCACTGTCGGCCCCTCTGGAAAGCCCAGCCCGGATGCCACGCAGCGCAGTGTCACTACGTGTCGGCTTGTTCGAAAAGGGCACGAATGCCAGGCTGACTGATCTTCATCGATGGGGTCCGGGGCAGTTCATCCACGATCCTCAGATCGGCAGGAACTTGGTAGCGACTCAGTCGAGCGCGGAGGTAGTCGAGCAACTCCGCGGTGGTGGTGTGCTGTCCGTCCGCGCACTCCACGGCCGCCACCGGAACCGCTCCGAGTCGCTCATCGGCCAGGCCCGTCACCCCGGCATCGCGCACGGCGGGATGGGATCGAAGGGCTGCGACGATATCGGCAGGCGTGACCTTGAAGCCGCCCCGGTTGATCACATCGTCGGTCCGTCCGTCGACGAAAAGGAATCCGTCGCCGTCGAGGCGCCCGAGGTCGGTCGTTCGCACCCAATCACCGCCTTCAGTGCGCACTTCGATAACCCCCTGCTCGCCTGCGGCGGCTTCGCGGCCGTTGTCCACCGCCACAATGCGTATCTCCCGGCCGGGTTGGGGACGGCCCACACTGCCCCGCTTTGACCGGGCCCATTCGCGGTGCAGCGTCAGATTCCACCCCGCCACGCCGCCCGCGAATTCGGTCGCCCCATAGGAGGGCAGGACGGCAACGCCGTACTTGTCTTCGAACGTCTCCTGCAGACTGACCGACAACGGTGCGGTGCCCGATGTCACCACCTTGACGCTTTCGAACACGACAGGGTCGACACCAGCCTCCAGGACCATCGCCAGCGCGGTCGGAACCAGACTGACGGCCTTCGGTCGGTGCCGGGTGACAAGATCGATGAAGTCGGCGACGGTGAACCGCGGCAACAGTGCGATCTGGCGGCCCTGACACACGTAGAGCAGTGTGCGGAACAGTCCCGACATGTGCACCAGCGGCGAACTCACGATCATCACGCCCCGCCGCAACCGGGCAGCGGTGTCGTCGCTGGAACCGTAGTGAGTTCCGGCCGCGGATATGGTGCGCTCAAACGCGCTGTACGTCAGCGGAATCCGTTTCGGCGGCCCCGTTGTTCCGCTGGTGAGCATCTCCACCGCGACCGTTGGATGTGATTCGCGGAACGGTCCGTCGCCGGGCGACTCGAGGCCCTCCACAACCTCGACGGGGCGGTCGGTAACGGACACGCGAATGCCCAGAGCGCCCTTGGCAGACTCGATGACGCCCGCCCTGTCCCAGTCGGCTCCGCACGCCACCACCGCGGGTAGGCGAAGGTCACGGATGTCTTGGCCCAGACCCTCATCGCCGTGTGACGGGTTGAGTGTGACGATGCAGCAGCGGGCCAGCAGCACTCCGAGCATCGCCGCGATCATCGCCGGGTCGTTGCGCAGCACCACACCCACCGGTGCGCCCGTGGTCAGACCGGCGGAGCGCAGGCTGTCGGCCACCCCTTGCGCGACCGTGGCCAGGGTGCCCCACGTCGTCCACGCGCCGCCGAACTCGATCGCTTCGGCGTCCGGGTCGAGGCCGAGGATCACCTCGATGCGTTCGGCAAGATCCGGCATCACACCTCCCGATCTGCGCCTGGGATCGCCGCCCCGACCGGAGGACGGCCCACTCCGCCGGTATGAGACACTTACACACTATATGCATATGTGTTGCATCACGAGTTCGATTGGGGTTAGCGGTGGACTTCCAGAGGATCCTGTTCGACGTCAGCGATCACATCGCGACCATCACCATCAACCGCCCGGAGCGGCTCAATGCCACCGATGATCTGACCCGCACTGAGCTCGGACAAGCGTGGGCGCGGGTGCGCGACGACGCCGACATCCGCGTCGCCATCATCACAGGCGCAGGTGACCGCGCATTCAGCGCAGGCCAGGACATTCGAGCGACCGCACAATCGGGTATCCGCAACAAGGTGCCGGGCTCGAGGCTGCATCACAACGTCTGGAAGCCGGTCATCTGCGCTCTCAACGGAATGGTGGTCGGGGGAGGGCTGCACCAGGTGGCCGATTCCGATCTGATCATCGCCGCCGAGCATGCCGAGCTCATCGACACCCATCTGATGGTCGGCAATGTCTTCGCGTTGGAGCCGACGGTTCTGCTGCGCAGAATGCCCTTGTCGATGGTCATGCAATTGGCGCTCATGACCAAGGACGGGCGGATCAGCGCCCAGCGCGGATACGAGATCGGGTTGATCAACGAGGTGGTACCCGCCGATCGTCTGCAGGAGCGCGCGCGCGAGATCGCGCTGGCGATCACGAAGTTGAGCCCGGCGACCGTGCAGGCCTCGATCAAGGGAATGTGGACAAGCCTCGACGTCGGACTGCATGCCGCCCACGACGTCGCCTACCGCTATGTACTTCAGCACCAGATGACACATCCCGATTACCTCGAGGGCATGAAGGCCTTCGCCGAGAAGCGGGAGCCGCAATGGGTGGTCGACTGAGCGATCAGCGCAGCGTCATCTCCACGCTGGTATAGCCGCGCACCGTCGCCGTCAGCACTCGCTCGTGGGCGCCGATCGCGTAGTCGGGAAAGTTCTTGGCGACGTATTCGAAGACCATCTGCGCCTCGCGGCGAGCCAGCCACTGTCCGAGGCAGATGTGGATGCCCCAGCCGAAGTAGACATCGGTGCCGCGCGGCCGCTCGATGATGAAGCGGTCGGGGTCGTCGTATCGACGCTCGTCGCGGTTGGCGCTGCCCAACAGCAGCAGCACCCAGTCGCCGGCATCCATGGTCACACCATGTAGCTCGACGGGACGCGTCAGTGTCCGGGCCACCCAGTGGCTGGGAGTGTCGTATCGCAGGGCCTCGTTGACCGCTGCCGGAATCACGCTGTGATCGCTGACGATTCGCTGCCACTGATCGGGGTGGTCGTGTAACGCGACCAGACCGTTGGAGATGAGCTTCTGGGTGGTCTCAGAACCCGCGGCAGAAAGCAGATTGCAGAACATCAACACCTCGTGAGGCGTCAATGAGCGGTCGTCGCCGATTTCGGGGTCGTGAAAGGTGGCCTGCAGCACGATGCTGATCAGATCGTCGCCCGGGTCGGTCCGGCGCCTGTCAATGAGATCGCCGATGTAAGCGCTGATGTTGCGGTTGGCCTCGATAGCACTCTGCGGCATCGCGACTTCGCCCTCGTGCCGAGTCAAGAATGCCTCCCACCACACCCTCAACTGTTCGCGGTCGGCCTGAGGCACGCCGAGTAGATCCCCGATCACATCTGTGGGGACGGCGAAGGCGAACGCTTCCATTGCGTCGACGGTGGTGCCGCGTTTGAGCCGACCGAGGTGATGGTCGACGACCGACTGCAGGGCACCCTCCAGCGAGGCGACGGCGCGGGGAGTGAAAAAACCTTTGAGTACGCCGCGGATACGGTCGTGCCGCGGCGGGTCCATCGATATGACGGAATACTTCCGGCCGTCGTCGTCGGGATTCTCCGGTGCCGGGCCGAGCTTGGACGAGTACGTTTCCCAGTCCCGTAACGCGCCGGCCACGTCTTCGAACCGCGACAGCACCCACCAGCGGTCTTCGGGATCGCGATACACGGGCGCCTCGTTGCGAAGCCGACGGTAGACCGGATAGGGGTCGTCGAAGACGGCCTTGGAGAACGGTGAGTACATCAACTCGCTGGTCGCGGGCACAGACGGACTCTACCACCCAACTGAACAACAGAACGAATTGTGACTAGTTGCTCAGTTGCGGCGTATCCGCTCGATGAGCTCGAGCAGGTTTCCGTCTGGATCGGTGAGCATCAGCCCTCGATTGCCGCCGCCGAATTCGACGGTGCGATCGGGCAGCAGTTCTCCGCCGTGCTCGACGACGGCGGCGGCAAGAGCGTCGGCGTCGTCCACGCGGAAGGACAGATGGGTGAAGCCGAGAGCGTTCATCGGGCGTGGCGCGCCGTCGGTTGTCGTGCCGCGTGTCGGATAGGCCAGCAGTTCCAGGCGGAATCCGTCGCGCTCGAGGTAAACCAGATCGAGCACCAGGTCTTCGACGTCGAGCAGTCGTGCGGACGCTTCGTCATCGACGTGCATCTCGCCGATCTTGATGAATCCGAGCGCTGAACAGTAGAACTCGGTCGAGCGCTCGATATCCGTGACGCAGAGCCCGACATGGGTGAGGCGGTGTTCGGTGCTCAAGGTGCCAGCTCGTCGAGAAGCGCGTTGTGCTCGCCGAGCATCGGCGCACGGCTCGGCCTTACTGTAGGACTGGCTGAAAACGCATAGGGCACACCGGGATAGACGACCGTCCGGTCGAGCTCGGAGTGCTCGACAGGTACGTGCATGCCGCGCGCCACCATGTGCTCGTCATCGAATGCCTCATCAGGAGGCAGAATGGCGCCCGCCGGGAAACCCCGTTGCTGGCTGGCAATGAAGAACTCCTTGGCAGGCATACGTGACGCGATCAATGTGATGGCGTCACGGGCGGCGCTCATGATTGCCGTCGTTTCGTCGTCCTCACCGATCGAGGCCAAATCCACCGGGGTGGTCCTGGCGGCGGCCATCTCCAGGAAAACAGTCTCCGGCAGCTCCTCGGTCAGCCCCAACTCAGTGAGCCAGGCGATCATCCGGGTGAATTCCTCCGGCTTACGGGGCAGCACCCCGGTGGTCGCGTAATGTCCGTCGGCACAACGTACTTGGACCTCGGAGCTGGGCGTGGGGTAGGCGTGGCGTCCCGTCTGCCGCACGCATACCGCCTGGTTTACAAGCCAGTGATAGGTGGTCTGCTCGCAGGTCACGTTGCAAGCCGCCGTCACGTTGACATCGACGAGTTGACCGACACCGGTGTGATCGCGATGCGACAGAGCGATTAATGCGCCGATCGCGGCGTACATGCCGCCGATGTTGGAGGCCTGGTCGCCGGAGCCGCGCATCGGCGGAATGGAGTGATCGTCGTAGCCGCAATTCCATACGGGGCCGCCTCCGGCGAGCACCGTGAGGTCGGTGGTGGGGTCGTCGGCCCGGACGCTGCCCAGTCCGAACGGCGTCACCGAGACCCATATCAGGCTCTGATGGTCCGCGGCCGCCTCGCGGTAAGTGATGCCGCCGGCCAGTCGATCGCCCCCGGCAAGCAAGATGTCGGCGCCTCCGATGAGGCGGCGCAGCGTGTCGACGCCCGACTCCGATTGGAGATCGAGGGCCACGCTGCGCTTTCCGACGTTCTGACTCCACCAACGCAGGCTGCGGTCAACGCCGGGCTCTTCATCGACGAACGGCGGGCGCAGACGGTGCGGGGAACCCTGGGGCGGTTCGACGACGATGACTTCGGCTCCGAGTTCGGCGAGCACACGCCCGGCCACGGGCGTGAACTGGTCGCTTATCTCCACGACGCGGAGATCGGCTAGCGCGCTCAGATCACACCTCGCTGCGCCCAGTCATCGAGGGTCGAGTCATCGTGGCCGAGGAGTGCGCCCAAGATCTCCCGATTGTGTTGACCGAGTTTGGGTCCCGGCGTGTCAATCCGCCACGGGGTTTCTGAAAAGGTGAGTGGGACCCCCTCGACGCGCACCGCGCCGATGTCAGGGTGTGTGACGGTCGGGAAGAGTCCCATCCGGGCCAGGTCCGGGTCCTCGTCGATGCGTTCCCGCGGGCTCTTGACGACGCTGGCGGGCACGCCGGCATCGACGAGATCATCGGCCAGTGCGATGGCATCGCGGCGGGAGGTGGCCGCGGCAACCAGTTCGTCGAGTTCGTCGGCGGCGGCGAGTCGACTGGCCAGTGTCGCGAAGCGCTCCGATGCGATCGCGGGTTCGTCCAGCACCTTGGCCAGTAACGCCGCCTCCCTATCGTCACGGCAGGCGATGGCGATCCAGCGATCCTCACCGGCGCATGGGTAGATGCCGTGCGGCGCGAACTCGTCGAAGTCGGCGCGGTTGCCTCGCGCCGAGGTGTGTCGCCGGTTCACCGTCCAGTCGAGCACCTCGGTGGGCAGCATCGCGATGCCCGCGGGCACCGTAGCCAGGTCGACGTGCTGACCTTTGCCCGTGCGCTCGCGGTGGTGAAGCGCCGCCATGATGGCCACCGTCATATAGAAGGCCGATCCGTGATCCATGTAGGAGAAGCCCCAGCCGGCTGGTTCGGCATCGGGCAGCCCCGAGGTGAACGTGAGCCCGCTCATCGCCTGCACGATCGGTCCCCACGTCTTGAAGTCGCGGTAGGGCCCGGTGTGACCGAATCCGCAGTTGGACACGTAGATGATGTCGGGCTTGATATCGCGAAGGTCGTCGTAGCCGAAGCCGCGGTGCGCCATCACGCCCGCCGCGAAATTTTCACAGACGACGTCACTGATCGCCACGAGCTCACGCAGCAGCTGTTTTCCCTCGTCGAGACGCAGGTTGATGGTGACGCCGTACTTCCCGACATTGTGGTTGTTGAACCCGGCGCCGAGGTCGATCCCACGACGGTCGTCGACATAGGGACCCACTCCCCGTAGGGCGTCCCACAGGCCACGGGTCGCGGGATCCTCGACCCGGATCACTTCGGCGCCGAACGCGGCCAGGATCTTCGTCGCGCCCGCGCCGGCCAGTTGCCCGCTGAGGTCACACACCCGAAGGTGTGACAAGGCAGCGCTCACTCGACAACCATATCGCAAATAGACACTTTCTGTTCTATTGTTCATATATGGCGACGGTCACGAACCCGCTGTCCGCGGCTACAGGTGCGCAATTCGACAGGCCGCAGTTCTATCTCGATCGCCCCGACGAGGTGTTCCGCGAGCTGAGAACACATGACCCCGTGCACTGGTATGAGGACGGCAAATTCTGGGTGATCACGAAGTACGATGACATCAAGGCCATTTCGGCGAGGCCACATCAGTTCACCTCCGAACGCATCGCGATTCTGATGGATCTCATCGCGCACAAACAGGGAGTTGAACCACAGGGCTACCGGAACAGAGGAATCATGTTCCTCGATCCGCCGGTCCATCGCGCTCATCGACGCACATTCCAGGGTCGCTTCACCCCGGCGGCGGTGGCCAAGGCCGAAGAGCGGGTGAAACAGGTCGTCAACGAGGTTTTCGACGCATTGCCTGACGCGGAGTTCGACTGGATAGCGCACGTCGCCGAGCCGATACCGGTCTACGTTTTTGCCTACCTCCTCGGTGTACCCGAGGCCGACTGGCCCAAAGTGGCCGGATGGTCGACGGCGATCTCACGCTCAGGAAGTGGAGCGGCAACCCAGGCGGATTTCGACGTCATCATGACCGAGATCGGGCCGTATCTTCTGGGCATCGCCAAGGGGAAGGCTCAGAACCCGGTCGACGACGACCTGATGACGATGCTTGCCACGTTGGGTGAGATCGACGGGGTACCGTTCGACGACCTCCAGATCATGGTCTACGCGCTCACGCTGCTGGCGGCCGGTAGCGAAACCACGCAGAGTCTGATCGCGGGTATCGCCGAGTGCCTGGCACGCCATCCGGACCAGGCGCGCGCGCTGTTCGACGATCCTTCGCTGGTGGACAACGCCATCGAAGAGGTCCTTCGCTATTGGACACCGGTACGCAGCATGGCGCGACAAGCCACCCACGATGTGGAGTTGCGCGGCAAGGTGATTCGGGAGGGTGACGGCGTGCTGCTCGCCTATGGTTCAGCGAACCGCGACACGGAGCACTTCGGTGAAACGGCCGATCAGTTCGACATCCGACGCAAGGACGCGCCGAGCCATCTCGGCTTCGGAATCGGCGAACACTTCTGCATGGGCGCTGCGCTCGCCCGCAGAGAGGCGCGCCTGACTCTGGACGAAATCGTCAAGCGCGCCAAAGGCATTGAAGTCACCGGCGAACGCGTTCCTCGGCCATCGGCGCTGAACAACAATTTCGATCTGCTGCCCGTGACGCTGACGCGCCGCTGACACGGTGGCGATCAACCAAGCAAGAGGGGAAATCGATGAGCGGACCCATGTCGGGCGTACGGGTGCTCGAAGTTGCGCAGTGGACGTTCGTGCCCGCTGCCGGTGCAGTGTTGGCAGACTGGGGCGCTGACGTCGTCAAGATCGAACATCCGCAGACCGGCGACTCCCAGCGAGGCCTCCGTCAACTCGGGCACATCACAATCGAGGGCGATCGAAATCCGGTGATGGAGCACGCAAACCGCGGGAAGCGATCGGTCGCTTTGGACATGGCGACGCCGGACGGGCATGAGTTGCTGATGGACATCGCCAAGACCAGTGATGTGTTCCTCACCAACTTCTTGCCGGACGCCCGGAAGAAACTGCGAATCGACGTTGACGATCTGCGAGCCGCTAATCCCGACATCGTCTACGCGCGCGGTAGCGCCTATGGGCCTCTAGGGCCTGACGCCGGGGCCGGTGGCTATGACATGACGGGATTTTGGAGCCGGGCCGCGGGTGCCGCCGGTTCGACGCCTTGCGATATCGATGGGGTGGTTCCACAACCAGGTCCCGCATATGGGGATTCGATCGGCGGAATGACGATCGCCGGCGGTATCGCCGCTGCGCTGTTCGAGCGCGAGCGCACCGGCCATGCTCGCGTGGTGGATATCTCGCTGTTGGGAGTTGGTGTGTGGGCTTCCGGCGTGGCGGTCAACGCCGCGTTGGTCAGTGGTCAACCCTGGCAGACCAATCCTGCGGGGGCCAACGTCACCCCGAACAATCCATTGGTGGGGTTCTACCGGACCGCGGACGGGCGGTTCCTGGGGCTGTCCATGCTCCAGGGATTCCGCTATTTCGCTGAGTTCTGTCGCCGGGTGGGCACCCCCGAACTGGCCGAGGATGAACGCTTCGCCACCCACCAGCTGCTGGCTGCCAACGCTGTACACGCGATAGAGGTGCTGCGCGCGACGATCGGCGCGCAGCCGCTCGCTCATTGGCGGGCCGCCCTGGAAGGATTCGACGGGCAGTGGGCACCGGTGCAGACCACTGCCGAGGTAGCCGCTGATCCACAGGTGCGCGCGAACGGCAACATCGTCACGGTGCAGGACCGGGGCGCGAGCTTCGACCTCGTGGCGAGCCCCGTGCTTTTCGACGAGACGCCCTTGTCGTTGGCTCCGATGCCCGAATTCGCGGCCGACACAGAGCAACTCATCCTGGATCTTGGTGGTGACTGGGACCGGATCCTCGCACTCAAAGAGAGTGGCGCGATCGCGTAGAAAGATCGCCAGGTCAGGCGCGCATCAGCGCGATGACGCAGGAGCCGCCGCCGCCGACAGCTTGAGCCATCCCGACTTTCGGCTGTGCCACCTGCCTCGCTCCCGCCTCGCCGCGAAGTTGGGTGACGACTTCGGCGGCCTGGGCCAGTCCGGTCGCACCGAATGCGTGGCCACGAGCCAAGCAGCCGCCGTCGGTGTTGGTGGGCAAGGCGCCGTCGTGCGCGAGACCGCCACTCTGAGCGAGTTCGACGACCTTGGGGGAATCGGCAAGTCCCATGGCGATCAGTGCCGTGATCTCCTCGCTGGCACACATGTCGTGCAGTGAGATCACGCCGATGTCGGCCGGTTCGATGCCCGCTGAGGCGTACGCCCGTTCGGCGGTCAGCGCGAGTTGCGACGGCGGTCCGACAACAGGGCCGACGAGGGGCCAGGAGGGATCGGCGGGCCAGCTGGTCTGTTCGACCGCCAACACCGAGACCGACCGCGGGCGACGGTCGCGCGTCACGACGACCGCCGCGGCACCGTCGACCGAGGCATGGCACATCATCTTCGTCAGCGGCTCGGCCACCATCCGGGCTGACAGCACGTCGTCGACGGAAACAGGATGCGAGTCGCGCCGCACAGCAAGCGGATTCAGGCGGGCCTGGTTGTACGACTTCGCGGCCACAGCGGCGATCACCTCGGGCCCACAGCCGGCGTCGTACAGCCAGCGCGCGGCCTCGATGGCGTAGTGCGTCTGGGCGGGAAAGCGGTCCCAGAACCCGACAGCTGCAGGCACCACGCCGCCGGGCTCCAAGGCGGTGGTTTTCTCGTAGCCGATGGCGAGAGCGGCAGTGCTTCGCCCCGACGCGACCGCCGAGATTGCGTGTCGGAGCGCGACCATGCCACTCGCCGAAGCGCTTTCGGTTGCGGTCACCGGGATTCCGGTGCGCCCCAACTCGAGTGCAACCTTGATGCCGGTCTGGGGTCCGGCGAGCGACGACGCGGCGAACACCTCACCGATGTCGACGTAGTCAAGCCCGGAGTCCTGCAGCGCCAGCCGCGCCGCTGTGACGCCGAGTTCGACCAGCGGGACGTCGCGGTGTTTTCCGAACTCCGTGACACCGACACCGGCGAGATGAACGCCGGTCATCGGTCATCCGCCATGAACATCTCGACGGTCTGATCGTCAAAGGTGCGGTCCACCAACCGTCCCGTCGTTCCGGGCGTCGGGCGGGCGCCGTCCACCACCACTTGAAGTCGCTCGGTGCCGCTGTCGACCCACGCCACGCTGTAACCCTCGGTTCCGAAGCCCGGTAAGGGTGACTTCGAGGGGATGAATGTCGACGACCATACGGTCGCCGAGCGATCAGGCGGTGACGTCGGCATCGGTGTTCCTCTCGTAGAGGGCGTTCGAACTCCCCAGCGCGGGTGGTGGACTCAACGGAATCGGACCTTCGCCGGCGAACCGCCAGGGGAGTCCTACCAGTCGTGCGGTTCTCAGATCGGGATCCGGATGGGCGATCTCGGGGAAAAAGCCGCGCTCATTGAGGTGGCTGTCGTGCACCAGCTCATCGGCACGTCGGACCACCGCAGCCGAAATTCCTGCGCTTTGGAGCTTCAGCGCTGCGTCGTCGGCCCGATTGGTGGCGATCAGGGCGTGGACGAACTCGACGCTGTCGGCTTCGCATTGCGTTCCGGCTAGTTCGACCGCGACCCACTGATCGTCGGTCGAGCGGTGAACGAATCGGTGAATGTCGTCAGTGACCGGCGTCTGTTCAATCGAGGCGGCCGCGAGGTACTCGGCAACCGTCGACGCGACCACTTCGGCCATGGACAGATCGATCACCGCCCCGCCGGATCGATTTCGGTCCAACGCCCACGCCGCGATCACCAACGCGCCGACGACCGAGGCCAATGGATCGGCCAGTACGGTACCCAGACGAGCCGGCGATCCGTCGGCGGTCGTGCTCAATGCCGCGAGACCGCCGTAACCCTGAACGTTGTTGGCGTACACCCGATATCCAGCCAGTGGTCCATCGGAGCCGAATCCGGACACCCGCAGAGTCAAGCGGCCGGTGTCCGCGAGTTCCGCAGGATCGACGCCGAGGCGCTTCAACCGAGACGATCCGACATTTTCGATGAGGACGTCGGAGTCGGCGAGTATGGCGGCAACATCGGCGGCAGTGTGCTCCGGGTTCAGCAGCACGCTCTGCTTCGAGTGATTTGCCACGGCGTAGTACGCGCCGCGCTCGGGGCCGGCGACCCCGTCGGCGAAGGGGCCGCTTCGACGGTAGATGTCCAACCGGTCGGGATCCTCGAGCCGAACGACCGTTGCGCCCATGCCGCCGAGCAACGCCCCGACGATGGGTCCGGCGAGCACGTGGGTGAGTTCGGCGATGCGCAGTCCGGCGATGCCGGTGCCGCGGCCGGTCCCGGGGCGACCCGGTGCCACGGTCCACGGTGGACCGAGCACGGTGACGTCGCGATCATCGATTCGCGCGGTTTGCAGCGATGAGCGGTGGGCAAGCTGCGGCGAGTTCAACAGTTCGCCCGGATGGTTGACCGGGGTGGACGGGACCCCGCTGGCCTGCAGCAGGGCGGCGCAGTCCGCCTTGTTCTGATTTCTCGTCCATTCGGTGACCCGCGCGTTGATCAGATCGGCATGCTCGATTCGCGCCGCTCGTTCATCAAGGCCCGCCGCCCATTCGGGATCGCCGAGGCTCTTCCTCAACTGTTGCCACTGGTGATTTTCCACGGCGGTGATGCGGACGAGTCCGTCCTGGCATTCGAAGACGCCCGAGGGCGCCAGGTACCGTCCGCTGCCGGCCCGGCCGGGACACCGGTACATGATGTGGGCGCACTCGGGGAGCGCAGCGGTGAAGATCACCGCCTCCTGCGCCGACACATCGACCACGACGGCGCCGCCGCTGTGGTTGTACCGGTCCAACCCGTGCAGTGCGGCCAACGCCGCCACTGCTCCCACGGATTTCGATGCGACGTACCCCGGTGCGGGTACGGGTGTGCCGTCCGCGTCCTCGATCGTGGCCAGCAGACCACCACTCGCCTGCGCCACGATTTCACCGCCGGGTCGCATGCGGTGCCGTCCGTCCATGCCGAAGGGCGTGAGGTTGACGACGACGACCCCTTCGGTGGCTGACGACTGCTCTCTCGCACCGTCGTTGATGACGATGTCGAAGCCGCTGAGGTCCGCTTCTGCTTCGGAAGACAGCGTCCGCTTCTGGCGGTCGAGGACCAGGTCGACGGCCGGTTCAAGACCCCCGGCAGTGTTGATGGCGGGCCCCGCACGGTGGGCCGCCGATTGCGGAAGGCGGGCGACGTCGGCGCCTAGGCTGGCCAGCAGGGCAGCGGCCGATGACCCCGCGATACCGTCACCCAGCTGCAGTACACGCACATCGGACAAGAATCCTGAGGAGGGCACGTCGTCGGTCACCCTTCGTCAGCTCCTGAGTGAGGCATGGCTCATTTATACAATTGAACAACATTCGTTCCATTGATGTCCAACCGCGTCGTATGCAGCCAGTCTTCACACATTCACATAATGTGTTCTATTGTTCAGAGTCATGGCGATAACTTCGGCACCCTCTGACGCCCGCTTCGACGATGCCTCGTTCTATCTGGGTGATCCGAATGCGACATTTGCGCAGTTGCGTGACACCGACCCGGTTCACTGGTACGAGCAGGGGCAGTTCTGGGTCGTGACAAAGTATGACGACATCAAGACCATTTCGGCGCGTCCAGAGAAGTTCTCGTCGGAGCGTATCGGGATCATGATGGACCTGATCGCGCGGCGCGAGGGCCGCGACCCGCAGGGCTACGGCGCTCGGGGCATTCTGTTCATGGATCCGCCCGAGCATCGCGCACATCGCAAGGCGATCGGCGTCCGCTTCACGCCAAGTGCCGTCGCGAAACTCGAGAGCCGCGTGCGGGAGGTGATCGCCACCATCTTCGACGGCCTTCCCGACGGCGAATTCGACTGGATCGAACACGTCGCTGAACCGTTCCCGGTGTATGTCTTTGCGTATCTGCTGGGCGTACCCGAAGCCGATTGGCCCAAGGTGGCGGGGTGGGCGACGACGATCGCGAAGGTAGGTAGCGGCGTCGCTGACGACGGCGACATGGAGCTGATTTTCGGTGAGGTCGCCCCCTACCTGATGGAACTGGTTGCCGAGCGCGCCAAGGATCCGACCGATGACCTGCTGTCGATGCTCTCGCAGGTGCGGATCGATGGGGAACCGCTCAACGAGATCCAGGTGATGACCTACGCGCTGACGCTACTGGCCGCAGGGAGTGAGACTACGCAGAGTCTGATCGCCGGCATTGCGGCGTGTTTCGACATGCACCCCGATCAGGCGCAACAGGCGTTCGCAGATCCTGAGGTCGGCAACAACGCCGTCGAGGAGGTGCTGCGCTGGTGGACGCCGGTGATGAGCATGGCTCGACAGGCAACCCAAGACGTCGAACTGCGGGGCGCCACGATCCACGAAGGCGACGGGCTTCTCCTCGCCTATGCCTCCGCCAACCGTGACGCGGACCATTGGGGACCGACCGCAGAGGAATTCGATGTGCACCGTAGTGATGCTGCTGGACATTTGGGCTTCGGTGTCGGCGAGCACTTCTGTATGGGGGCAGCGTTGGCCCGGCGCGAGGCCAGGGTCGTCCTGGACGAAGTGATCAAGCGCGCCAAAGGTATTCATGTGACTGGCGAGGGCACCTTGCGTCCGTCGGCCCTGGTGCACACCTACGATCGGCTACCCGTCACGCTCGACTACCGCTGATCGCCTTTACCGCGAAGAGGGTGGAGCGCGATGTCGGTGAGTGTCCATG
The DNA here is from genome assembly GCF_000230895.2 of Mycolicibacterium rhodesiae NBB3. The sequence goes on along the minus strand of NC_016604.1, from coordinate 104,442 downwards.
CGGCTGGTTCTGGGGTGGAGTTCTTCAGCGACGCCACGATCCAAGACCCCTATCCGTACTACGCGCGCATGCGCGAACGTGGGCCGGTTCAGGAGGTCGCCGGCTCAGGCTTCTACGCGGTGTGCAGCTGGGACGCAATCAATGAAGTCATCGCGCGCCCCGACGACTTCTCATCGAATCTGACCGCAACGATGACCTATACCCCTGAGAACGGGGTCGGCGCTTTCGAAATGGAGGGGTTGGGCGGGTCATCCCATGTGCTCGCGACAGCCGACGACCCGATTCACGCGGTCCATCGGAAGATGCTTGTTCCCCAACTCGCAGCCAAGCGAATACGAGCAACCGAGCGATTCGTCGGCGAAGCCGCTTTGAAGCTTTGGCGTGGCGGTGAGAGGGACGGGTTGATCGAGTGGATGAGCGCGATGGCCAACCGTCTGCCGATGATGGTGGTGGCCAGGCTGATCGGTGTTCCTGACGACGATGTCGACATGCTCATCAAGTCGGGTTATGCCACCACGCAGTTACTCGACGGACTCATTGACGCCGACGGTCTCGCGGTCGCCGGAACAGCGGCAATTGAGCTGAGTGGCTACATCAGCGAGTACTTCGCGCGAGCAGCCACCGACCCCGGCGACAATCTGCTAGGCGACCTCGCCGCGGCGTGTGCGTCGGGAGCTCTCGACGACAACAGCGCCCGCGTGATCATGCTGACCTTGTTCAGTGCGGGTGGTGAGTCGACGGCGTCGCTGTTGGGCAGCGCCACCTGGATCTTGGCAACACACCCTGACATTCAGCGTCAGCTACGTGCCGATCCCATCTTGCTGGGTGCATTCATCGAGGAATCGTTGAGATTCGAGCCGCCGTTCCGGGGGCACTATCGGCACGTGGTCAACGACACCGCGCTGGGAGGCGTCGAGCTGCCGGCCGGAAGTCGCTTGTTCTTGCTATGGGGTGCGGCAAACCGGGATCCCGCACAGTTCGAAAGCCCGGATGAATTTCGACTGGATCGGTCGAAAGGGAAGGGTCACATCACCTTCGGTAAAGGTGCGCACTTTTGTGTAGGAGCGGCACTCGCCCGCCTCGAAGCTCGACTCGTCTTGGAAATGCTCCTGGAACAGACCGAGTGGATCGAGGCTGGTGCAGTAGGCCGCTGGCTTCCGAGCATTCTGGTGCGTCGTCTCGAGCGGCTGGAGCTCACGGTCAAATGAGTGGCAACACAGCTCTGACGGCCATTCACGACCTCTACCAGGCCAAGGCCAGATACTGCAGGACGCTTGACACCAAAGACTGGGAAGAGTTCGCCACGGTGCTGGCGGCAGATGTCAGACTCGACCTCAGTGACGGCAACCCGGACATCGAGGCAATCGTGGGCCGCGACAACGTCATCGCCGCGATCAGGGAATCAGTGGCGGGGGCCCGAACCGTGCATCAGGTCCACCTCCCAGAAGTCGAGATATCCGGGGATGAAGCTCAAGCCATATGGCCCGTGCAGGAGCGTGTTATCTGGGACAACGGGACGTCGTTGACGGCCTTCGGCCACTACCACGATCGTTGGGTTCGCACTGATGGACACTGGGCGCTCGCCGAGTCGAAACTCACTCATCTCATCATGGACTTCGGGTAGTCGAGGCTCTCGAATCAAGCCAGCGGGCGACAACCGAGCGGTGAAATGAGCGCGATCCCAGGTCTGCGGTACGACAAGCCGCGCGCCGCAGGTGCACGTGCGCGTCGTGCTCCCAGGTATAGGCGATTCCGCCGAACACCTGGGTGGCTCCTTCGGGTACTCGCCGCAATGAGTCGATCGCCCAGAAGGCCGCCAGTGACACCAACGCTTCGGCATCAGGATGGTCGAGTTCGCAGGCGTCGGCGGCCCGATTCACCAGCGCGCGAGCGACTTCGACCACCGAGCGTTGGTCCACCAGGCGGTGCTTGATCGCCTGTCGGGAGCCGATCGGCCGCCCGAAAGTGTTCCGCACCTTCGCATATTCCACGGCGGCGTCGTTGGCGGCCGAGGCGATCCCGATTACTTCGGCGATCGTGGCAAGCCGGCTGCGCATCACCGCTTTACCGTGGCGTTCCGCAGCAGCGGATCCAGAGCCGATCGGCAGCAGCGCCGCACCAGCTAGGAGGATGCTGCAGGCGGGGTTGTGGTCAAGCGGTTGCTGCGGCTGGCGTTGTACACCAGCACCGGTCGCGTCGACAATGCCCAAGATTGCCTCTCCGTCGCGGTGTGCGACGACGAGCAGTCGTTCGGCGGCCGCCCCGAAGGACACCACGGGCCAGGATCCGGTGACGCCACCCTCACTGAATGTCGCGCCCACGTCTTCGAGAACGAGCGTGACGCCCTCGACGCAACGGTCCGCGCACCACGCTGCGGATGCAACCGAGGCCAGGGGGACCGGCAGCGCAACCGCCCCGGCCGCTTCGGTGAGAACGCACAACTCACGCGTCCCGGCGCCCCCGCCGCCGCGGGGCTCGGAGACCAGCACGTCGGGCCAGCCAAGTTCGACGATCGTTTTCCACAGGTCCTCGTCGAATGCCGGTTCGGGCCCGTCGAGGAGGCTGCGGGTGCGCTCCACCGTCCACGCGTGGCTCAAGATGTCATCCGCTGTGGTTCGCAGCTCGCTGAGTTCAGCTGCGGAGTCGGCGATCTCGTTCAAAGACAGTTGATCACGGGTCACGGGGCAGTCCCAATAGCTTCTCGGCGATGACATTTCGCTGTATCTCGGATGTCCCGGCCCCGAACGTCGCAGCGCGCATCAGCAGATAGCTTTTCGCGACATTGCCCTTCTTCGCCGCACCGGGGGAACCCGGCAAGAGCGAGCCCGCCGGACCGGCGAGGTCTAGTCCGAAGTTCGCCATCGCCTGGTCGACCTCCGAGGTCAACAGTTTGGCGACTGACGCCTCAGGTCCTGGGCTCACCCCACGCACGCCAGCGGCGGTCGCCTGAGCGGCGATCTGGCGTAGCGCCTCCACCTGAGCGGAAAAGCGCACCAGCTGGTCAGCTACGTATTCGTCGTCCAACCCGTTGTCGCTGAGCGCATTCGGCTCCCTGGCCATTGATGTCAAAATGGCCAGGCGGCGCTCGATTCGGTGCGTACGGCTCTGGCCGACTCGCTCGTAGCCAAGCGTTGACTTCGCGACCCGCCAGCCTTCGTTCAACGGGCCGAGAACGCCGGCGAGCGGCACGCGGACGTTGTCGAAGAAGATCTCGTTGAACTCGGCGTCGCCGGTGATCTGGCGAATGGGACGTACCTCGATACCCTCTACCGCCAGGTCGGCCAGTACATAGCTGATCCCATCGTGTGGCGGGGCGGCCGGATCCGTTCGAACGAGCAGATAGATCTTGTTGGCGTACTGCGCCTTTGACGTCCATACCTTCTGTCCGGTGATCACCAACTCGTCGCCATCGATGATGGCCCGTGTCTTCAGAGAGGCGAGATCACTGCCAGCTTCGGGCTCGCTGAAGCCCTGACACCACACGTCCTCGGCGGACAGGATACGCGGCAGATAATGAGACCGCTGTTCGTCACTGCCCCACTGAATGATCGTGGGACCGAGCTGATTTATGGCGCTGCGGTTTATCGGCTCAGGAGCGTGTGCAGACGCCATTTCGGCATTGAAAATCAACTGCTGCACCGGCGTTGCACTTCGCCCGCCGAACTCCGTCGGCCATGAGATCGCAGCCAGACCGGCCTCGTGGAGACGGCTCTGCCAGGTGCGCATCCGGTCCAGTCGCCCGGACTCGCCGCCTTCGCGTGAGCGCAACTCCGGGGTCAGGGCCGCGGCCAGGAAGTCGCGAACCTCGTCGCGGAAAATGCGATCCGATGGCGCGAGCGGAACGCCGTAATCGCGTTCGGTCATGTGGCCTCACGGGCCGACGAGGCGTCCGCCAGCCACCCGGCCATCATCCCGTACACCGCCTCGACCGCGTCGCGCGCGGCAGTCTGGTCCGCCTCGGTGGTGCCCGCAGGGTCGTAGTCGACGTTCCAGGTGACTGTCGTCGCGGCATCACCGGCGGGGCGCACGGAGACGAGCGCGTCGAATCGTGCGACGGGCAGGGGGTTGTCGGTAATTGAATAGCCCAGCTCCATGCGGTCGGCATTCATGCTCGTCAAGGTTTCGGCAACAGGTGTGGTTCCGCTCCCGTGAATCAAGCGGCGCATGCCGATGCCCTCGCCCTCGACCTCAACCACTCCGGCGACGGGAATCCAATTGACGTTGGCGAAGTCCGCAACAATCGACCACACGGTCGCCGGTGGCGCATCGACGTGCTTGGAGATGGCGAGGTGCGGCATGCAGAGGAGAATATCACCGATGAAACAAATGATCGGATACTGTCTTAATGTTCAAGATGTGTAGTGGCGCGGAAGGCGAGGGTCGTGGGTGACGACAAAGACAGCGAGTTTGAGGTCGACGAGGACTGGGTGACCTACGACGTCGTCGAACCACACATCGCCTGCATCACCATCAATAGGCCCGACCGGCGAAACGCCATCCTTTCCCCCGACATGCACGCGTTGTTCAAGGACCGCCTGGACAAGGCAGAGGCTGACGACGAGGTCAAGGTCGTTGTACTCGTGGCGGCGGGCAAGGACTTCTGCAGCGGAGACGACGTCCGCCGGTTGCCGGTCGAACAGGCGGGCCTGAAGAAGGGTTCCCGGCTTCCGCAGACGGCCCGACTGGCGAATGCCCGCCGTTTGCACCGCCACTTCACGAACTGGATGGAGTTCCCCAAGACTGTCATCGCCGCCTGTCAGGGTGCCACGTTGGGCGCTGGAATGAATCTGGCCCTAGCCGCAGACATCCTCGTCGTCTCTGACGATATGTACATCGCGAGGCCCCAGGCGCGAATCGGCTTCGCCGGCTTTTCCACCATCATGCCGCTGGCACTGCTCAAGCTCGGACCCAACCGCGGATACGAGGCGATGATCACCGGCCGCAAGGTCAAGGCCGCTGAGCTCAAGGAGTGGGGGGTCGCCTCGTCTGTCGTCCCCGTGGACGGATTGCGCGAGGAGGCCATGCGTTACGCCCGCGCGATCGCACATCACTCCGCCGACGGTCTGATGATCGGTAAGCACGCGCTGATCACCTTCTGGAACGCCGTCGGGATGGCCCAGTTCGGCGACTGGGTCCCGATGGGCCACAGCGTGTTCACCAATCTCGCGTGGCGCGAGGACGAGTTCAACTTCATGAAGGAGCGCACGGCGCGTGGCGGCCGGGAGGCGATGGCCGAACTCGAGCGCAGGTATACGGAATGGGGCTTCGACTGAATTGCCAAAAGCCTGATAACAGCTATACAAATACTGTGCAGGTGTTCTGTATGCTGACCATTAGGCGATCGGTGAGGAGCCAATGATGGGAGTCCTGGACGGACGAAAGGCGCTGGTGACCGGTGCCGGGCGCGGAATCGGAGCGGCTGTTGCCGAGGGGTTGGCAGCTGAAGGGGCCACAGTGATGGTGTCCGACGCCGGCGTCGCGGTCGACGGCAGCGGCCACGATGCGGGTCCGGCCGAAAGTGTCGCCGCCGCGATCAACGAGCGCGGGGGTAAAGCCTTCTCCGACACCACCGACATCACCGATTTCGCGGCGTGCGAGGAATTGATCAGCCGTGTCGCGTCGACGCTGGGCGGCTTCGACATCATGGTCAATGCCGCCGGGATCCTTCGCGACAACATGATCTTCAAGATGAGTGAACAGGACTTCGACACCGTGGTCTCCGTTCATCTGAAAGGGACGTTCAACCTGAGTCGGCATGCGGCGACGTGGTGGCGGGAAAACCGCGGCGGTCAGTATCGACTGATCAACTTCACGTCGATGTCCGGTCTGCACGGCGCTCCCAGTCAGCCGAACTACGCCGCGGCCAAGATGGGCATCGTCGGACTCACGTACTCGTGCGCGAATGCACTCGCCGGTTACGGAGTGCGCAGCAACGCCATCGCCCCGATCGCCGGTACCCGGATGACCCAGGGCATCAAGGGCGGCGGCAGTCTGGACTACTCGGCGGAGAACAAACGGCTGGCTCCGGAAAACGTTGTGCCGCCGGTGATCTACCTGGCCAGCGAGCAGTCCGAATGGCTCAACAGGCGGATCATCTTTGCCGGTAACGGACGTATCAGTCTGATGACCAACCCGGTATTCGAACGCGAGATCGTGTCCGCATCGGGCACCTGGGACGTCCCGACGGCGTTCGCCGAGATCGAGGCGTCGTTCAAGGGCTCCGTGTCCCCGAACATCTTCGACAAGCCCCCCGCCGGCTGATCGGAAGCGACACGCGATGACGACCATCGACAACGGGACCCAGGAAGCCGCAGGGAAGGTGCCACCTCGGTACGCCTGCGGTGAAACCTTCGTCCCGAAGAGCCGCTACATCGATCCCGAATTCCTGAAGCTCGAACTCGATCGGCTTTTCACGCAGGTGTGGCAACCAGCGTGCCGCGAGGAAGAGATTCCCGAACCCGGCAACTACTACGAGTACACGATCGGCAGGCAGTCGATCATGGTGGTGCGGCAGAAGGACGCGAGCATCAAAGCGTTCTACAACGCCTGCACGCACCGTGGGATGAAAGTCGTACGGGGAACGGGCTGCGCCGCCGACGGCGAACTTCGGTGTGAGTTCCACGGCTGGCGATACGCGTTCGACGGCCGCTCGTCGTTCGTGCCCTCACGCGACGAGTTCCTCAATCGTCCTCGCGAGCAGTGGTCGCTACGGCCGGTTGCGGTAGGGACCTGGGGTGGCTGGGTGTTCGTGAGCATGGCCGAGGACCCGCCGGATCTGCTGGATTGGCTCGATCCTCTGCCGACCGCGCTTGCTCCGTTCCGGTTGCAGGACATGCGTTTCCGCTGGCGCAAGCGCACGTTTTTGCCTGCCAATTACAAGACGGTGATCGACGCCTTCATCGAGGGCTACCATACGCCGGGGACGCATCCGCAGACGCTGCGCGCCACGCAGGGTCCGCGACCGTCGACCGAACCGGCGCCGCCACAGGAATTCGTGTACGCCCCTTATACGCCGACGATTCCGTACCGCAACCACTCGCGGTTCATCTACACGGCGCGACCCGACAGCGGAGACAAGGACAGCGCGCGCAAGGAGCAGGCGGCCCGCCCGGAAGTCTTCGCGAACTCGATGCAGTACAACTACCTCGAAGTACGGTCGCTGGCCACCGAACGCGATTACCGTGTCGCGCAACAGCTTGCGACGATGGAGCCCAGCGATGTACCGCCCTTTGTGCTCTACCACCAGATGTGCGAGGAACTCGCTCTGGCCGAGGGCGTCGATTTCCCGAAGATGACCATGGAGCAGTACTTCGCGGGCAACGGCGACTGGCACGTGTTTCCAACATTGGTGATCCTGGTCGAGAAATCCTGCATTCTCGGATATCGGATGCTGCCGGACGCAGAAGATCCGAACCAGTGTGTCTTCGAGATGTTCTCACTGGAGCACTTCGCACCGGGCGAGGTCCCCGAGACAAGTTGGCTGGAATTCGAACGCTGGCAGGACCATGACGGGTGGGGGGAACTTCCGACCCAGGACCTCAGGAACATCGGAGCGATCCACGCCGGCATGCATTCCAAGGGCTTCGACGGCCTGTGGCTCAATACCGCGCAGGAGATGTCGATCCGCAACGAACATGCGATCGCCGATCGCTTCATCTTCGGTGTCGACGACAGGGCCGATGACGGGGCGGTCGGTGCCTGACGAGCAGGCGTCCAGTGGCCGACCTCTGCCAGCGCTGTCGCAGCTCAACCGTCCGTATTGGACATCCGGCGCCGAGGGGGTATGGCGGTTACAACAGTGCCCCGAGTGCGAGCGCATCATCCATCCCCCAGCGCTGCGTTGCCAATTCGACCACGCCACGCCCGAGTGGGTACCGATGTCGGGTCGCGGGACAGTGGAGTCGTGGACGGTCAACCACCATCCGTTCTTTCCCGGAATCCCCACGCCCTATGTCATCGCGTTCGTCAATCCGGTCGAAGATCCTCGCGCGCGCGTGCTGACCAATCTCATCGATGTCGCCCCTGAAGATGTCGTCGTCGGCATGCCGGTGCGAGTGACCTTCGAGCGGGGTGACGACGGCACAGAAGGGGACACCGTTCACCTACCCCTATTCACTCCGGAGCGCTGATGCACCCGAGTTTGACCAACGAAGTCGTCATCAGTGGCATCGGCCAGTCCGACATCGGACGTCGGCTCGGTCGGGATCCGTTGCAGCTCACCGTAGATGCATGTCTGGCAGCGGTCGAGGATGCGGGTTTGACGCTGGCCGACATCGACGGCCTCACCACGTACCCAGGTGCGTCGATGGCAGGCAAGGGTTTCTCTGGCGCGGGGTTGCGGGAGATCCACGATGCTCTTGGCATCCGACCGAACTGGGTGGCCGGCGGTGTCGAATACCCCGGCCAGCTCGGCGCCGTCGTCGATGCCATGCTCGCCGTCGCCGGCGGAATGGCGAAACATGTCCTGTGCTGGCGGAGCATCTGGGAGGGAACGGCGCAGGGAGCAGACCGTCGCCGCGGCTACGGAGTGGCCGCCGGATCACGGGCGACGGGTCAGCTGGGATGGCAATTGCCATACGGGGCAGCAGCCGCCAACCTCGCTGCGCTGCAGATCCGTTCGCGTATGCACCGATTCGGCCTGACCAGGGAGCAGCTGGGTCAGATCGCGATCGCCCAACGGGCGCACGCCAAACTGAATCCCAAGGCCGTCTACAACGAACCGATCGACCTCGACACCTATCTCGATGCACGAATGGTGTCCGACCCGCTCTGTATGTACGACTGCGACATCGCCTGCGACGGTGCGACGGCGTTCGTCGTGTCGCGTGCCGAACACGCGTCCGCTCTCGACCATCCCGGGGTCGTCGTCGAGGCGCTGGATTGCGCGCATCACGACCGCTTCCTCTACGAAGGCGGTCAGGACATCGGTCGGCTGAACTCGCGGTGGTCGACGCTCTGGGACAGGACCGACTTCGGCCCGAGTGATGTCGACTACGCGTCGCTGTATGACGGTTTCAGCGTGTTCGTTTTGTGTTTCCTCGAGGATTTCGGATTCTGCGGGTACGGCGAATCGGGGGAGTGGATCGCGGATCCGACGCGGTTCTCGCTTGGCGGCGAGTTGCCGATCAATACTGCAGGCGGCCAACTTTCAGGCGGCCGCCTGCACGGCTTCGGCCACCTACACGAGGCGTGTGTCCAGATTCGGAGTGAGGGCGGCGCTCGCCAAGTAGCCGATGCTGGACTTGCCGCTTGCGGTGTCGGCGGCGCGAACAGCGGTACGACGATGATGCTTCTCCGACGAGCCTGACCGGCGACGACCAGGCATCTCAGTCGATGTTCAGCGAATGAACGTCGTTTTGGTGTCGAGGTACTCCATGATTCCAGCGCGGCCGTTTTCCGCACCGAGCCCCGATTGTTTGACTCCGCCGAAAGGTGCGTGAGGCTGCAGAGTCCAGGTATTGATACCGACGTTTCCGGCCCGAAGCGCTGCACCGACCCTGACTGCTCTGCTGACGTCCTTGGTGTACACCGCCGCGCCGAGTCCGTACTCGGTGTCGTTGGCAATGCGGATGCCCTCATCCTCGGAGTCGAATGGGATCACGCACAGCACGGGCCCGAAGATCTCTTCCTGCGCCACGGCCATGCTGTTGTCGACGTCGACGAGCACGGTTGGCGACACGAAGTTGCCTGAGTCGGGTGCACCCGCAGGACGCTTTGCGCCGCCCGCAGCCACTGCCGCGCCGTCTTTCACGGCTCGGCTGATGTGTCCGTTCACGCGGTTCATGTGCGCGACGCTGATCATCGGCGCCGCGGTGACCGTCGGGTCGAACGGATCGCCGTAACTCGCCGCGGCGGCGAATCCGACCAGCTGCCCGACGACGTCGTCGTAGATGGGGCGCTCGACCAGGATTCGCGACTGGCACACACAGACCTGCCCCGACAGTCCCAGAAAGGCGTTGCCGGCCGCCATCGCAACCGCCAATCCGATATCACCGTCGGCGAAGACAAGCGCGGGACTCTTACCGCCCAATTCCAGTGAGACGCGGCCGATCCGCGCGCCCATCGACGATGCGATCTGTCCGCCAACCGCCCGGCTACCGGTGAAAGACACCTTGTCCACTCGCCGGTCGGAGACCAGCGCAGTACCGACATCAGTGCCTGCGCCGGTGATGAGGTTGAACACTCCGGGCGGCAAATCGGCTTCGGCGATCAACTCGCCCAGACGAAGGCTGGTCAGCGGCGCCATTTCAGAGGGCTTCGCCACCACGGTGCACCCGGCGGCCAAGGCGGGCGCCACTTTCTGGCTCATCAGCCCCAGTGGCGCGTTCCACGGCGTGATCAACCCGACGACGCCGACGGGTTCGTGGGTCGTGAAGACGAACGGTTGGTCGGCCTCCCACTGCGGGTAGGTCTCGCCGGTGATCTTGTCGATCCAGCCGGCGTAACTGTCGAAAAGGTCGGCCGGATACTCGGCGCCCATCTGGTAATAGCCGACGAACGCCGCTGGTGTCGCGTTGTCCAGCGATAGCAGCGCGGCCAGGTTGTCAGCGTCCTCGCGGATTGCGTCAGCGATACGGCGTAAGTACCGCGCGCGTTCCCGTCCTGGCATGCGCGCCCAGGGCCCGTCGTCGAACGCGCGGCGTGCGGCCCCCACGGCGGCGCCGACGGCTTGCGCATCGCCGCCTGGCACATCGAAGATGGCCTCGTCTGTGGTCGGGTGCACATGGCGGACCGGTTCGAGGGCACCCTCGATCCATTGCCCATCTATGAGCATCTTCGCCGGAGGCAGCGTCGCCGAATCGAGCTGACTTTGGATGGAGAAAGTGGCCATACCTAGACACTAAAACAAAAAATGTGTATCTGTCGTAGAGTCGGCTCGCTGATACGGAGGAACAGTCAGCAGGTTTTCCGCCCTATACCCCCTAGTGGAAAGCCCTTTTTGGGCAGCAGGCGGCGATGGGGCTATATGGTTGTCACCGGGCCCAATAGAACATATTCTGTCTGAGTGTCTCGTCTGCTCTTTCAACGACTGTGCGGCGTGGTCTTTGACTCGGCTGCGCCACAATACGAATACGAAGGAATTGAGTGATGGTCGATCCGTCCGGTTTGGTCTTGATCAGCGTGGACGACCACACGGTTGAGCCACCGGATATGTTCGCCAAGCGGGTTCCCGCACGCTATGCGGATGACGCACCGCGGATCGTCGAGGACACCGACGGCTCGGTGGCCTGGGTCTACGACGGTATGAAGCTCCCCAATATCGGCTTGAACGCCGTGGCTGGCCGTCCGAACGACGAATGGGGCTTCGAGCCGTCTCGATTCGAGGACATGCGTAAGGGCTGCTACGACGTGGATGCACGCGTCGAGGACATGAACGCCTGCGGAGTACTCGCCTCGGTGTGCTTCCCATCGTTTCCCACCATCTCGGGTGCGCTGTTCACCTACCGGGGCGATCGCGAAATCTCCGCGGTGATGGTCAAGGCCTACAACGACTGGCATATCGAGGATTGGTGTGGCGCTCATCCCGACCGCTTCATCCCGATGGGAATCCTTCCGCTATGGGATCCTGGCAAATCCGCAAACGAAGTACGGCGACTCGCCTCCCTCGGTTGCCGCGCGGTGACGGTTCCCCAACACGTCGGCAATTACGGCCAGCCGCCGTGGCAGGACCCCCACTGGGATGTGTTGTGGGAAGCGATTTGTGAGAACAACACAGTCGTGAACATCCACATCGGGACAGGGGGAGGAATGCCCGTTCCATCCGACCAGACGAGTTATCTGGCCTACAACTCGATGCTGGCGTTGGACACCGGCAGGTTCACCGCTGACCTTCTGTTCTCGCGCGTCGTCAAGGAGTTCCCGACCATCAAGTTCGCCTTGTCGGAGGGTGGTATCGGGTGGATCCCGTTCCTACTGGAGCGCTTTGAGGATATCTACGGTCGTCAGCGCGCATGGACAGGAGATGACCTCGGTGATGGCAACACTCCTACTGATGTATTCCGTCGGAACTTCTTGTCCTGCTTCATCCGTGACCGCGTTGGCATCGAGAATCGGCACCGTATCGGCGTTGAGACCATCTGCTGGGAAATGGATTACCCGCATTCGGACTCGAGTTGGCCCGATGCCCCCGAACAGCTCGCCAAGGAGCTCGAGGGTTGCAGTCCCGATGAAATCGAGGCCATCTGCTGGCGCAATGCGGCGAACGCGTTTGGCTACAACGGTGTCGAGCGGCTCGGTCGAGAAGCCTGCACCGTCGCTGCGCTGCGCGCGAAAGTCACCGATAAGGATTTGTCGACCCCGAAGGTCGATGTCGATCGCATCCCGAAGCCCGGTACGCAGGCACTCACCTATGGCGAGATGCGGGAGCGGATGGCGACCATCATGACCGGCGGTACGTCCTCATCGTAACCATTCAGCGGGCAATGAATCCCACGACCAGATACACCATGGGTGTGCTGGCGCTGAGCGTCCCAGATGCGGTGCGTTGTTCCGGCGGGCTCATTTTCGACCGTGCAGCAGGTGGTTGGGATGTAACTGTCTACGTACCCGACGACGCGTGCTCGCTCGCGATCGACATTCTCGGCGCAAAGCGTGGCGACGCCGAAAGCCTTCTTTGCGGAGGTGCCTCATTTCCGACGGTCTTGGTTGTCGCTGCCGCTGCGCACGCTGCGAATCGCCGCGTAAAGGCATGTGTGGCGGCTGCCTTGAACGTGGCGGCTACCGAAGTTCTCTTCAGCGGCGTCGGTGCCGTCGACGATGGACCTACTGGCGATGCGTTTCCGTATCACTTGGGCAGCGCCGCTCGTGCGTTCAAAAAGTATGCGGTGCAGGCAGCAGGTGTGCAGATCGCTACGCTCGGTCGAAGCGAACATTTCTACCCGTCGGCGGCGCGATCCAGACCGTCACTCACGAGCTGAGCTCTTGCGTCAATGGCCATGCATCCGGGTCATGGGTGTCGCCCCAAGACCTTGATGGGTGAATGAGCGACACGCCAATGCGTGTATGACCACCTAGTAAGCGCCCTGCGTTCGTTCGCGCTGCAATGTGCCAGTCCTAGGAGGCGAAGGCATACGCATCGAACGTGGTCGATCTTGAACAGCTAATCATCGATAAAACGAGCGAACTGAACGATGGACCGTACGACGCGATCCTGCGACCGATCTTCGAAGACGACGAAATGCTCATGGTGATGTTTGGTGCACTGCTCGGATTCATGGTCGGCGAAATTCAGGTGTTCTCTGCGGAACACCTCAGTCGTTAGGGACATCGATATCTCGCTCGAAACCGTGCTGGTTGCCGGTAGGCGATGTTGATCGATGTGAAGCGTGAAACGCAACGTTGAGCCCTGCCCCAGAACGTGTTGATGCCATCAACACATCTCCATGTATTCCCAGGTCAGGCCACGTCGTTTCGCGCACTTTCGGGTTGTCTGCGGGGGTGTTCATGCAGGTCCGCGCCGTTCCGGCGCCGGTTTCGATTCCCGGCAGCTGCACCGGACGAGACGGGCTGGGACGAAAGTCGTGGCCCGTTTCTCGGTTTCCACCGTCAATGCGAGACGCGCTACGAGAGTCTTGAACGCACTTGCAGATTCCGCGAAAAGCGCCGCGCCGACCAAAGGACGGAAACCGTTGACCACCCAAGAACGAGGACGCCTTTTCGGTAAGTCCGCCGTGATCACCGGTGCCGCGTTCGGCATCGGTCGGGCGACTGCCGAGCACTTCGCGCGCGAGGGCGCGCGCCTGATCGTGACCGATATCCAGGATGAGCCGCTGCTGACTCTGGCCGAAGATCTGCGGCGCGCTGACGCGGAGGTCGAGACGGTTGTCGGCGACGTCTCGGTCGAGGCGGACGCTCAGCAGATGATCGGTACGGCGGTCGACCGCTTCGGACGGCTCGATGTGCTCGTGGCCAACGCAGGCATCATCCCGCTCGGCGATGCGATGGAGGTGACCACCTCTGGTTGGGACGAGGTGATGGCCGTCGACGGTCGTGGCATGTTTCTCACGTGCAAGTTCGCGATCGAGGCGATGCTGCCGACCGGCGGTGGCGCGATCGTCTGTCTCTCCTCGATATCCGGCCTCGCCGGGCAGAAGCGACAGGCGGCTTACGGGCCCGCCAAGTTCGTCGCGACCGGATTGACCAAGCATTTGGCGGTCGAGTGGGCGGACCGCGGGATCAGAGTCAACGCCGTTGCTCCCGGAACGATTCGAACTGAGCGCGTCAAGCAGCTCCCGTACGAGCCGGGTGGCGCGGAGTATCTGGCGGAGATCGAACGCATGCACCCAATGGGCCGTATCGGCGAACCCGCCGAAGTCGCGAGTGCGATCGTCTTCCTCGCTTCCGACGACGCCTCCTTCATCACCGGTGCTGTGTTGCCCGTGGACGGGGGATATCTAGCGCAGTAATGGCAAAATTGCGCAAACCCGTTCCGGCGCTTCTGGGCTTCGTAATCTGATTCGGTAACGGGTGCGTTGCACAGCGGAACGTCCGACCCCGCGACAAACGGGAGCAAGCATGAAACAGCTCACCGACCAGGACGAGACCGAGATTCTCGATCTCTTTCTGGGGATGTACTACTTCCAGTTCCTGGCTTCAGCCGTCGAGCTCGACCTGTTCACGGTGCTCTCGCGGTCCCCCGGCCTCACGCGCGAAGAGGTTGCCGAACACTTGAAGCTCGAAATTCAGCCTGCGCGCATCCTCCTGCTCGGCTGCGGCGCGATCGGCCTGCTCCGAAAGGAGGGCGACCGCTACTTCAACACATCGGGCGCGGAGCGATTCTTCTCGAGGGCGCAGCCGGCGAACATGATCCCAGCGGTGCGAATGGCGAACCATATCCAATTTCGGCCCATGGCGCGCTTTGCGGAAGCGCTCCGATCCAACACCAATGTCGGACTGCAGGAGATTTCGGGATCGGCTCCCAACCTCTATATGCGGCTCGCGGAAAACCCCCCGTTGGAGCAGATTTTCCACGAGATGATGAGCCTCGTGTCGTTCGGGACCGCGGCTTTCCTCGCGGCAACGCTCGACTTGTCGCGCCACCGCAGGCTGCTCGACGTCGGCGGTGGTGAGGCCGTGAACGCCACCACCCTCGCGGGCCGTTGGCCCGACCTCAACGTAACCGTTCTCGACCTTCCGACGGTGGCGGAGACCACCAGTGCTCGCCTGATGGAGCAGGGGATGTCCGGGAGAGTCACCACGCTGGGCGGAGACTGCTTTTCGGAGGAACTCCCGGGAGGATTCGACGCCATCCTTTTCTCCCGGTTCCTCTCGATCTGGTCCGAGGAGAAGGTCCGTGGACTGCTCGCGAAAGCCGCGCGGGCGCTTCCGCCAGGCGCGAGCCTCTATGTGGTGGATGCGCTCCAAGACGACGACGAGATGGGTCCGCCCTTCGTGGCGCATCTTTGTGCCTACTTCTTGACGCTCGCCTCCGGGGAGGGGATGGCGCGAACATGGAGCGAGTGGACAGGGTGGCTGGAGGAAGCCGGTTTCACCTCCGTTTCACGCCAACCCCTGCCCGGCGGTATGTCCGAGTTTCTCATCGAGGCGGTGAGAAAGTAGGGCCCGCGCCGACGACGGCTCTTAGCCGGATACCTCGAGCGTCATGCACCCGTCAGGGCGTCAAAGCCATGTTTCGACAACTCGATGCGACAGGTCTCGTCGCTTCGTAAAGTCATGTCGGGAGGTGAACTCGTGACGACTGACGCGGTCCGTCAGCTCCAAGCAGACCTTGCTGGCGTCAGCTACCTCGCGGACGAGGGGTTGGCCACTGCCATTCATCTCGCCGTGCGACTGCGGCGCCCGTTGCTACTCGAGGGAGAAGCCGGGACGGGCAAGACCGAGGTCGCCAGAGCCTTGGCGCGCATGTTCGGCGCCAAGCTGCTGCGCCTTCAGTGCTACGAGGGCATAGATGTGTCCCAGGCGGTGTACGAATGGGATTACGCCCGTCAGTTGCTGCATCTGAAGGCCGCGGAAACCGCTGGCGCGCAGGCGGTCGCAGCTGCCGAGGACGAACTCTTCTCAGAGCGATTCCTCGTCCGGCGACCGCTCCTACAAGCCCTCGACAATCATGACGGCCCCCCGCCGGTGCTGCTCATCGACGAAATCGACCGAGCCGACGACGAATTCGAGGCATTCCTTCTCGAGATCCTGTCTGATTTCGCCGTGACGGTCCCGGAACTCGGGACATTCGCGGCCGAGGTGCCGCCGCTGGTGATTCTGACCTCCAATCGCACCCGCGATCTGCACGACGCACTCAAACGACGCTGCCTCTATCACTGGGTGGATCATCCCGGCATCGACAGAGAAGTGGCCATCGTGCGGCTCCGCGTGCCCGAGGCGAGTGAGCGGCTGGCGCGACGGGTCGCAGCGGCGGTCGAGGCGTTGCGCGGACTCGACCTCTACAAGCCTCCGGGAGTGGCCGAGACGATCGATTGGGCGCGAGCACTGGCTGAACTGGGCGAGCCGGAGCTGCCGCACATCGACATCGAGCACACGCTCGGATGGGTGTTGAAGTATCGCGAGGACATCGAGAAGGTAAGGGCGGCAGGGCTCGACAGCTTGGCACGGGTGTCCGGCAACGATGTATGACGCGGACCGGCTCGCTGTGATCTTTGCGCGTCGGCTGCGCGACGAGAAGATGGCCATTTCCACCGGTTCGGTCGCACTGTTCGTGTCGGCAATCAGCGAGCTCGACCCCGCCGACCGGGACAGCCTGTATTGGGCGGGGCGTGCGGTTCTGGTCAAGGCACCTGAGGACATCGACACCTTTGATCGGATATTCCGTTCGGTGTGGCTCGGTCAACCGCAGGATGCGCCTCCAGCGGCGATGGCCGTGCAGGAAAGCGTCGACGAGTCCGAGCCGGAGGCCGGGGGCGCTGGACTCCAGAGTTCGACCACCACGACCGCGGCGCGCTACAGCCCCGTAGAAGTCCTGCGTGGTAAGGACTTTGGCGAATACACCGCCGCTGACTTCGTCAGTGCGCAGCGGCTGATGGCCGATTTCCGCACGAGCGCAGCGATGCGACGCAGCAGGCGGCGACGGCCCGCCGCCTGGCGGCGGCACTCACAGCCTGACATCCGCGCCACTGTGCGCCGCGCGCTGCGCACCGGCGGAGAGCCCATCCGGCGAGCCTGGTATGCGCCTACTCTGCAACCCCGCAGGCTCGTCCTGTTATGCGATGTCAGCGGCTCGATGGACCCCTACTCCCGCGCGCTACTGCGGTTCTCACAGGCAGCGGTGGCAGCCCGCCGCCGTGTCGAGGCCTTCACCATGGGAACACGCCTGACCCGGCTGACACGGGAGTTGTTGTCCCGCGACCCGGATGAGGCGCTGCGTCGCGCGGGCGCCGCGGTGCTGGATTGGTCCGGCGGCACCCGACTGGGGGAGTCGTTGCGCGACTACAACGATGAGTGGGGGATGCGGGGTATGTCGCGCGGCGCGGTCGTGGTCATCCTCTCTGATGGCTGTGAGCGGGGTGACCCGTGTGTCATCGCTGAGCAGATGGCGCGGCTGTCACGCGTGGCGCACAAGGTGGTGTGGGTCAATCCGCTCAAGGCGTCACCTGGTTATGCCCCCTTGGCCCAGGGGATGGCCGCAGCACTTCCGTACACCGATGAATTCGTCGAAGGCCACAATCTGGACGCGCTGGGCGACCTGATCGACATCATCTCGAAATAACCTGTCGCGCGTGGCATATAGGCGCTGACGTACGGTCGCTATCGGTCAGTGCGTTCAGGTATGACGCCGGCCAACTCGAGGATCCTCGTGGGCGGCAGGTGTTGTTCGGTGATCCTGACGCCGAGGTCGGCGAGGGCATCCTCCACCGCGTTGGTGATGGCCGCCGGGGCGCCGATCATGCCACCTTCGCCAACGCCTCGATAGTTGTACGCGATGTCCGACGGTGTCTCGACGTGGTGGATCTCGATCTCGGGAATCTCCATCGTGGTCGGTATCAGGTAGTCCATGAAAGTCCCCGAACGGGGCTGTCCGTCCTCCCCGTACGTCGTCTTCTCGTAGAACACCGCGCCCACGCCCTGCGCGACGCCACCGCGAATCTGGCCTTCGACGATCGCTGGGTTGATCATCTGGCCGCAGTCCTCCACGACGGCGTAGCGGGGGATTGTCACCTGGCCGGTTTCGAGATCGACGTCGACCCAGCACACGTGGGTGGACTGAGCCCAGCCGCCTTCGCCACCGTTCCAGTCCTGGTGAATCCGGATGGCCTCACCTCGGCCCAGTCGGTCGGTGTTGCCGACTACGCCACGCCGCATCGCTTCCTCGGCGATGTCGCGGAACGTCCGCGACATCGCGGGGATGCCAGCGACGTGAATGCCACCGTCTTCGATGACGATGTCGGCCGGCGATGCCTCCAGCAGGTCCGCGGCGATGTCGACAATGTGCTCGCGCAACGTGTGCGCGGCGACCCCGACCGCACCGCCGGCCATCGCAGCCGATCGGCTTCCGCCGGTTCCCGCGATACCGAACGGCGCAATGTTGGTGTCGCCGTAGCGGACTCGGACGGCCTCAACGGGAACGCCGAGCTCGTCGGCCGCCACCTGCGCAAGTGTCGTTTCGTGGCCCTGACCATGGGGCACCTGCTGGGTGTGCACCGTGACGCCACCATCACGTTCGAGGACTGCGTGGATCGGCTCTGCGGCCAACGCAGACAAGCCGGGCGCGACGTAGTCCATGAATCCGGGCGGGCCCGGAGCGGCTTCGATGTAGGTCGCGATTCCGAGGCCCAGGCGGTGACCCTGCTCGCGGGCCGCCGCCTGATGCTCGGCCCAGTGGTCGAAGTCGGCTATCTCGAGCGCCCTCTCGAGGGTGGTCCTGGCCGACATGCGCACGTCGAGCGTCGGACCGGTCACCATCGAGGTCGGGAGCATCTCGGGACCGATGATGTTTCGCAGTCGGATCTCGGCGCGGCTGATCCCCAGTTCGCGCGCTATGACATCGAAGAGTCGTTCGCGGACCCAGGTTTCCACCGCCCATGGGCCCCGGTAGGCGACGTACGACGGTTTGTTGGATGAAACGACTTCGATATCGAACTGCATGGCGTCGAACCGGTACGGACCGGGGAACATCGTCTGGATGATCCGGCAGAACATCGGCGCTCCGAACGGGAAGGCCGGATAGGCGCCTGCGTCCATCGTCAGCTTGGCGCGCAGACCCCGCACCGTGCCGTCATTCATCACCGCCGCTTCGACGGCAACCTGCTCGTCGCGGGCTTGACCGCCGAGCACGAGGTGTTCGTTGCGGTCCTCGATCCACTTGATTGATCGACCGAGACGCTGCGCGACGGCGCACAGCGCAATGTCCTCACGCAGCACCGAATTCTTCGATCCGAATGCGCCGCCGATGTCGCCCGTCACGACGTGCGGGAGGTCTTCCTTGGGAGTCGCCATCAATCCGAGGAGTGCCCGGTTGAGGTGGATCATCCGCATCGGGTCCTTGACGATCTGGCGCAACATGACCGGCGTGATCGACTGGGCGTCCTGCATCATCTTCGGGTGGCCACGAAGGAACTCGCGCGCTCCGGCGAAGATCGCCTTCGTCTGTTCACGTTGGCGGAACATGTCGCGCACCGACATCCATTCCGGCCGACGCGCGAGACACAGAGCCATGGCCCACTTGAGTGAGTGCGCAGCCTGATGTGCCGCGTGCAACGTGAGGTTGCCGTCGGCGTCGACCTCGGCCACCGTGCCCCTGGTCTCCATCGGTTGGTTGGCATGGCGGTGCTGACGGAACGTCTCGCTGATCACCCGATCCGCTCCGGCGAACGCCGCGTCGACGTCTCCGAACGATTCCGACGCCGCATAGACGATGTTGCCTTTGGCTTTCGGCCAAATCGCCGGCCGACTGGGGTCGTGGGCGTGCGCCAACGTCGCGATCGGCTCCAACTCTTCGTAATCCACGTCGACCAGCTCCGCCGCATCCTCGGCGACGGCGCGTGACGTCGCGATCACGATGGCGACCGGATCGCCGACCAGCCGCACGCGGTCGACGGCCAACGCCCAGTGCCACGGGTCGTAAAGCCCGGGCAGCGAGAGCATTCCCATCAGCGGGTTGGTGATCGCAGCGATGTCCGCACCGGTGAAGATCGCGTGCACCCCCGCAACGGCGGCGGCGCGGGTGGTGTCGATGCCGCGGATCAGGGCGTGCGGCAATGGACTTCGAACAAATGCCGCATGCGCCATGTTCGGGACGACGACATCGTCGACGTAGCGGCCGCGCCCGCTCAGCAGGCGGCGGTCCTCGACCCTCCGGACGCGGGCGCCCACAAAACGCCCCATGATCTGTTCACGCATCGTTCGCCCCTTCGGCGGTGGACGCCATCTTCGCCACGGCTTCGGCGACACCCTCGAGGATCGATGCGTACCCCGTGCAGCGGCACAGATTTCCGGAGAGCTCTTCTTTGATCTGAGCCGTCGTCGGTGTCGGGTTGTTCGCCAGCATGCACTGCACCGTCATGAGGAATCCCGGCGCACAGAACGCGCATTGGAATGCGTGACGCTCCCACATCGCCTGTTGAATGAGCCCCAAGTCATCACCGTCGCCGAGCGACTCGACGGTCTCCACGCTCGCCCCCTCCGCCTGCACCGCCAGCATCAGGCAGGAACGAACAGGCTGACCGTCCACCGCCACGGTGCACGCACCGCACACACCGTGCTCGCAACCGATATGCGTGCCAGTGAGCCTGAGGTGGTCGCGAAGCAATTCGGCCAGGGTCGTGCGGCTTTCGACCACCGCGCGCTGGTCGCGACCGTTGACTCGGAGGGCGATCTCTTCCATCAGACACCCACCCTTTCGGTGGCCCGCGCCGTGGCCTCGGCAAGCCCGCGGCGGGTCAGTACGCCGGCAACATGCGCCCGGTATTCGGACGACGCGTGGTCGTCACCGGTCGGCTGCACGGTGGCCGTCACAACATCGGCCGCCTCCGCAAACAGGACGGGGTCGGGAGCGGTGCCGTCGAGGAGTAGCTCCGCCTCGGTGATCCGCACCGGGGTGTTGGCTACTCCGAAGAACGACAACGCCGGCCGGCGTAGCAGCCCGGACTCGTCGATCTCGAGCGTCGTCACCAGCCCGACCAACGCGAAGTCCCCGTGCCGCCTGCTGATCTCCTGCACCGACCATCCCGCACGTGGGGCCCACGCGGGAAAGCGCACTGCGACGAGCAACTCGTCCTCACCCAGCGCGGTCGACAGATACCCCACGAAGAAGTCACGCGCAGCCACGGTGCGCTGTCCCGCCGAGCCCTGCACCAGCATTTCCGCATCGAGGGCCAGGGCAACGGCCGGCAATTCCGCCGCCGGATCGGCGTGGGCCAGGCTCCCACAGACCGTTCCTCGGCTCCGGATCGCCCGGTGACCGACATGCGGCATGGCGCCGGCTACTGCCGGCGCGGCGGCGGCCATCGCATCCGACCTTTCGACCGATGCGTGGGTCACCGCCGCTCCGACCGAGACAGAGCCGTCGGCGTCCACGTCGACCGATCGCAGGCTCTGCACGCGAGCAATGTCGATCAGATGCTCGAATTGGGTCAGCCGCAAGGCGAGCAGCGGAAGAAGGCTCTGCCCACCCGCTAACACCTTGCCGTACTCACCGTGCGTTTCGAGCAGTGCCACGGCCTCGTCGACCGTCTCCGGCCGGTGGTAGTCGAACGGCGACATCTTCACGGCGCACCTCCCTCCGACCGTCCTGGATTCTAGGCCTTGAACGGCGCTGATTCGTGCGTTTTCGCAGGCAGAGCCGCCTTCGACCTAACCAGCCCACACGTCCTCGACGTAGCGGTCGGACTCGACCAGGCCGATCAGCCAGTCGCGAGCTCGGCTCTCATCGGATCCGGTTCGCGTGCAATAGATGTCGAGAAATGCCTGGCGTATCGCAGGCGCCATCTTCGCGCCGTCGCCGCACACGTACACGTGCGTGTCCTTCGCGGGGTCGCCGAGCAGGCTCCACACCTCGTCGGCGTCGGCGGCGATCCGGTCTTGCACGTAGCGGACACCGTCCTGCGGTGCGCGGGAGAACGCCGGACGCATCCGCACGATTCCGAGTTCTTCACCCCGCTCGAACTGCTCGCGGAAGATGTAGTCGACGTCCGGGTCCCGTACGCCGAAGAAGCACAACGCGGTCGAATACGGTTCGTCGGCCTCACGCGCGGCCAACCGATCGCCGAGAAATCCGCAGAACGGCGCCACACCGGTACCCGCGCTGACCAGAATCACGTTTTTTTCGGGGTCGGCGCCGGCGCGAAAAGCCTCCCGTGCCTGGTCCACCCGAGCCCGGATCGGCACTCCGGGACTGATGGCCGCGAGGTGGTTTGACGCCACACCCTTGAACAGACCGCGACCGGACCGCGCCGGAGCGTCGAGCACGCTGACGATGAGGTGCACCACGCCGGGGGATCGCCTCGACGACGACGCGATGGAGTAATGGCGCGGCGTCATCGGCTCGAGCATCTCGAGCAATTCCGCGCCGGTGATCTGGCAGGCTGCGAACTCCAGCAGGCACTCGACGGGACTGAGTTCGCAGGGTCCGCTTGCCTCGGCGAGCTCTTCCAGCCGTTGCCGTTCGGGCTCACACGCATTCGATGCCGCGAGCCGACGTAACTGGCTGGGCGTGGCCGGCTTCCGCAGCTCCACGAAATGGGTGAGCAGTTCGCGCACACTGACTTCGCGATCCAGGGCGATCAGCCGGCGGCTGCTGCGTCGTGGGTTGACGGCCAGCCGCTGGGCCCCGTCGATGCCGAGTCCCTCCAGCACGGCGTCGACAAGCTCGGGCGGGTTGTCAGCGAGCACTGTCAGATGGTCACCAGTGTTGTAGGTGAAATCATCGGGAAGAGCCACGCGGACATGTCGTTTGGCCTGATTCAGCGCGTTGGTGGCGCTGACCAGTTCGTCGTTTTGCACGACGGTCATCGGCACCACCATGAACCGCTCGTCCAAGGCGGTCGTGACCGGTCCCTCGATGGGGCGCAGGTCGTAGAGCGGTTCGTCGGTGTCGCTGATGGGCGCGGCGTCGGGATCGCCGAAGTGCTGTGCCATGGCCGTCCACAAGGCAACCTCGAACTCTTCGACCGTCCCAGTGAGATCCCCCGACGTATCGGCTTCGGCCCGGGGGAGCAGCGGCATCGCGCCCAGCTCTGTCAGCCGTTCATCGATGCGCTTGGGCACGGCCTGGTAGGTGTCGGCCCAGTTTCGATCGCCGACACCGAGTACCGCGACGTTGGGGTTGCCACGCAGGGCGGCACCGTCGCCCGTCAACCAGGTCAGGAACGCGCGTGCGTCGTCGGTGGGCTGGCCGTTGTAGGACGAGGTGATGATCAGGATCGCGTCGGCGTCCGGCAGACCGCCTACTGCGTCGACGAGTGGCCCGACGGTCACGGTGCAGCCCATGTCGGTGGCTTCCTCGGCGAGCTGTGTCGCCAACGCGCGACACGTCCCCAGATTGGAACCGAACAACACGGCCAGCGTGGTCCCCTTCTTCATCGCCGTCACGTGTGCAGGGGTCGGCCGTACCGCCGTATCCGCCGTATCGACGAGGACATCGGATCGGCGGTCGTCCGGGGTGCGCGGGACAACATCGAGACAGAAGCCGACCGGCCGACGGCTCAGCGCGTTATCCCATTGCAGCACATAGTGTTGCGAATCGATCAGCCGATACCGGTGTACCACGCGGGCCAACGCCATGGTGGCTTCGTGCAGGGCGAACTGGCGTCCGATGCAGGAGCGCGCCCCGGTGCCGAACGGCTTGAACAACGCCGACGGACGCGCCGCGCTACGCGCGGCGTCGAACCGGTCCGGATCGAAGAACTCGACGTTGTCACCCCAACCGGGTTGGCGGTGAAGTGCTCCGGTGAGCACCGTCACTGCCTCTCCGGCCCTGACAGGGTACTTCCCGCCGATGACGGTGTCCGTCAGGGCCATTCGATCAAATCCGAGCACCGGGGGCGACAGCCGCAGGGTCTCGTCGATCACCTGCCGTAGGTAGCTCAACTTGCCGATGTCGTCGTAGCCGGGCAGGTAATCGCTGTCGGCGCCGAAGACGCCGTCCACTTCGGCTTCGACCCGCGCAAGCACAGCGGGGTGATGCATCAAGTTGTAGAGCGCGTTGGGCATGAGCTCGGACGTCGTCAGCTGTCCGGCGATCAAGAACGTCATGATCTGGTTGCGGATGTTCTGCTGATCGAGCACAGGCTGCCCGTCGGAATCCCGTCCGACCATGACGTAGAGCAGGTCGTCGATGTCGGCCGGATCGCCGGTGGTGTGCGCCGCGATCAGGTCATCGAAATATGCTTGCAAATAGCCGAATTCGGCATTGAAGCGCGGCGTCGGACTGTCCGCGCCGAGCTCCCCGAGTGCGGCGGTGAAGCTCGCCGGAACGGGTGAGAGGCCATCATGATCAAACGAGTGAAACCGCGCTCCGAAGCCTGCGAGGGCAACCGTGTCCATTGCCAGCTTCTGCAGATCGGTCGAGGCGTCCACCAGTGCGTGACCCACACGTGCGTCCCACCGGGCGATCAGCTGCGAGCTGATGTCGAGCATGGCGCCGTGGTAGTTGCGCAGGCCGGCGTAGCTGAACCCAGGCAACAGAACATCGTGCGCCTTCTGCCAATTCGGTTCTCCGTAGTAGGCGGTGAACAGTCCGTCGCCCGCCAGCGGACGAACTCTTGCCAGCGTTGGGGTCAGGTTCTTGGCGAACCTGCTCTCGTCGCAGAGTTCGTCGACCAACTCGGCTGAGCATGCATAGAGCTTGCGAAAGCCGTTGTGGTCGGAATAAAACAACGGTCCGTGACGCTCGCCCAAAATGTCGATGGGCAGGGCGTACGGGCGGCCGACGACGTCAGCCCATGTGGGGAGTGCACCTACGGCGGACGGGACGTCATCGAGCTGCGGCGGCAGCGAAGGTGTTAACTCGGCCATGCCGGGCAGCTTAGAAACACTGCGCGATCAATCTGACGTTTCCGACAATTGCGATGCCGACCGTCATCCACCGGGCCCGCGTGGCAGTCCGAGGATCTGCGCGGCCTCCTCAGGCGTCGCGACCGGCCGGTCGAACCGCTGACACAGTGCCACGGCTTCGGTCACCAGGTCGACGTTCGTCGGCGTGCGATCACCGCCATAGAACTCCAGCCCCACGTGGAGGTTCCCACCCCTTTCGAGGGCCAATCCGGCAAGTCGATCTGCGCACAGATCCCCGCCCACGATGGACACCGCCCAGGGAATCTCACAGTCGCCGAGCACTTCGAGGTACGCGTCGAGCGCGCGTTCGGTTGGGGGCAGCCCGAAAGGCGCTCCGAGGTAACCCCGTTCGGTGGAAAAGTACAGCTTGATCATCGCGCCGGCGGGTAATCGGCCAGCGCGCCACCATGCGAGGGTGGCGCGGAGAAACCCCGGTTCGTAGATCGCCAGACTCGGCCCCAGCGCTCCGTCGCGGCAGATGTCGAACGCGCGACCGATCACGTCGAAGGAGTTGCGGTAGACGAAACCACCCGACGGCAGCCCGTCGGCATCCCTGACGCCCAGGTTCACCGAGCCTGGATCGGTGATCCCGACACGGATGCCCGCTGCGGCCAGTGCGACCAGATGCTCGTAAGAACATGACCCGTCGGTATCGAAATGAATCGTCGGATAGAGCAGGGCGTCGGGCCGCGCGTCGAGCACCGGCCGCCAGGCTTCGAGATAGCGCTCGACGGCTCGCTCCACGCCGACACCGGGCAGATCGATGTGATTGTGGATGATCGCGGCGCCCGCGTCCATGCACGCCAACGCATCAGCGGTGATCTCCGAGGGTGCGATGGGCACATGTGGGTTGGCGGCCTTCGACGTGACACCGTTGATCGCACATTCGATGATGACGGGGTCCATCGGGAGTTCCTTTCGTGACGCTCGATCGTCGCACGTCACGCGGCGATTTTTGGCTAGGCTGCAAGGGTGACGAGTCGCCCGGCCGCCGTCGACTTCCACTTCGACGTGATGTGCCCCTACGCGTACCAGACATCGCTATGGATCCGCGAGGTGCGTGACCTGACCGGCCTCGAGGTGAACTGGCGCTTTTTCAGCCTCGAGGAGATCAACCGTCAAGAGGGCAAGAAGCACCCGTGGGAACGAGAGTGGTCCTACGGCTGGTCAATGATGCGTATCGGTGCGTTGCTGAGGCGCCGGTCGATGACGGACCTCGACGCGTGGTACGCGCGCGCCGGGCGGGCGCTGCACGTCGACGGGCACAAGCCGCACGAGAGGGCCGTTGCCCGACACCTGCTCGAGGAGATCGGCCTCGATCCAGAGCTCGTCGACCGGGCGATCGCCGATCCGACGACGGGGGACGAGGTGCTGGCCGAGCATCATCGGGTGGTCGGGGCAGGCGGCTATGGAGTGCCGACGATGTTCTTCCCCGACGGGCAATGCCTGTTCGGTCCGGTCCTGGTCGATCCGCCTGCCGGTGAGGCAGCGCTGCGGCTCTGGGACGCCGTCGTCGCATGGACCGAGTTTCCGCACCTGTACGAACTCCAGCGGCCGAAGACCTCTGACGACGAGAAGCTGATCGTCGACACCTTCCGCCCGTACCTCGAGGCGCGGGACTGGGTGTCGATCAATCGCGGCGAAGTCATCAGCTTCGACGGCTGAATATCAGCGCTTGTTGAGCAGCCCGGCGTCGACGGGCACCACTGTCCCCGTGACATAACGCGCGTCGTCGGAGGCAAGCCACGCAACCGCATTGGCGACGTCGCGCGCCTCGACGTAATCGACCGGCATCGCATTCTCGAGCGACCGCGCGATGGCGGGCTCGAACTTTTTGAGCATGCTCAGATCGCCGTTGTTCGCCATCGGCGTCGCCACGGTCGTCGGCGCGACGCTGTTGACCCGAATATAGTGCGGGGCAAGGTAATTCGCATAGGTGCGCATGATCCCGATGACGCCGTGTTTGGCGGCGGTGTACCCCAGCATGCCGCCGGAGACGACGGGGGTTCCGATGAGGCCGCCGGTCGAACTGGTCAGGATGATCGATCCGCCCCGATCCTGTGTGAGCATGGTCGGGACCGCCACCCGCACGGTGTTCCAGACGCCCTTCATGTTGACATTCACCACGTCATCCCACTGCTCGTCGTCGGTACTCTGGCCGCCCGGACCGATCCCGGCGTTGGCGACCACGATGTCGACGCCGCCGAGCTCGGCCGCCCCGTCATCAAACGCCTTCTGAAGCGCCGGGAAATCGGTGACATCGGCCTCTCGGGCCACGATGCGCCGCCCGAGGGACTCGACCTGCTGCACGGTCTCATTCAGGTCTTCCGGCTTGGACATCTGGTAGACGACGGTGGGGTATTGCGCGCACACGTCGATCGCGATGATGTCGGCCCCCTCCTCCGCGAGGCGCACGGCATGTGCGCGCCCCTGGCCCCGGGCGGCGCCAGAGATGAAGGCGACCTTGCCGTCGAGCTTGCCCATAACTCTCCTTTTCAGGTGATTTCGCGGTCACGTCCAGTCGAGTCCGCTGCCACCACCGGCGATGATGACCGACCGCCGAGTGGCTTCACGCGTTTAGTTTGGGCGACCGCCCAAACTAATGCAACCCCGAGTGTCGGCGGTCGGGACGTACGCGCTCGGATCTCTGCACCACACGCACTGCCAAATCGCGAAATGTCAGTCGGCGGTTGCTGATTCGGGACCGTCACCGGCGCCGTCGGGGGCGTCCTCGGCTTCCTCGCGCTCTTCTTGAAGCCGGTCCTTGCTGCGCACCAGGCGAAGAAGCGTCACGAGGCCCAGGCCGCCGACGACATTTCCCAGAACCGTATAGCCGAACCACGAGAGCCAGCTGAGGTAGCCGAATGGTGCACTGCCTGTGGCCAGTGCACCGAAGATGAGCAAGGAGTCCAGGATCGAGTGGAACATCTGCAGTCCCGCAAGCAGGAAGGCACCGGCGATTGCGGCGGCGATCTTGCCGACCATCGCATCGGTCCCGTGCTGCATGCGGGTCATGAGAGTGATGGCCATCCCACCGAGCAGCGTGAGCGCGATCGTCTCCGCCGAGATCGGCGCCGCGATGTAGTGCACCGCGGACTCGATGGTCTGCGCGCGCAGCTTCGGGAACGCAGTCATGATCAACCACATCAGCACCCACCCGCCAACGAGATTGGCGATCAAGGTCCCGGTCCACAGTTTCAGAAGTTGAGGCACGCTGGCCCGCTTGGCGGCCACCGTGGTGACGGGTACCAAGAAGCCTTCGGTGAACAGCTCACTGCGACCCAGGAGCAGAGCGAGGAAGCCGATCGCGAACGCCAGCCCCGCCAGCAGCGGGTTGTGCGTGGCGTGCAACACCGACAAATAGGCGAGCACCCCCATCGCGACCTCTGTACCGCCGAAAAAGCCGGTCGCCAGTACTTCGCGCCAAGTCCGGTGGAGGCGCTGAGTGCCCTCGTCGATCATGCGGGCGAAAGCATCCTCGAGCTCGTCCTCAATCGGACGGTCCGAGTCGCCTAGCTCCCGCTGGCTTGTCTCGCCCATGTGGTTCCTTCTCCTGACGAATCGATGACGAACTCAGGTACCCGCCGTGGCGCGCAGCGAAAAGCAGAGGTATTTGGCCAGGTGAGCGGCCGACGTCAGGAATCGGTAATCACTTTCACGTGATGAATTGACGCGGGTGTGATTCGCTCGAGGTGCAACGTTTACGCATCGATTGGCGGGTAATCCTCCATCTGGTGGCTCGCGCGATCTGCGTATCTTGCAGCTCTTGGGTACGCCACCGAGACGAGTCGAGGAGAGCACCACGTGGACGTGCGGGCGCAGCTGTCGCAAATGAGCCGAGAGTCACGAGACGCACTCGCGCAGCGCATAAAGTCCCGGCTTTCGCAGGCCGACAGCCAACCGGGTGAACACGATGTGAGCATCATCGGAGGAGGCGTCGCGGCGCTCACCCTGGCTCTGGAGATCCGAAGCGCACGTCCGACCACCCGAGTTCTGGTCATCGAGCCGAATGATTACCCCGCGCCTGAGATCACCCACACGGTCGGCGAGTCGACCGTCGAAGTCTCGGCCCACTACCTTCGCGACCGGCTCGGCCTGGGCGAGCACCTGCAATCTGCTCAGCTCCGCAAGATGGGCCTGCGGATGTTCTTCTCGAACGACGAGAACACCGACATCGCGCAGCGGATCGAACTGGGAAGTTCTTCGTTTGTCCCACAGGTCACCTATCAGCTAGACCGCGGCCGGTTGGAGAACGAACTCGTGCGCCGGTGCCTGGCAGACGGTGTCGAGATCACACACGGTCGAGC
Organism: Mycolicibacterium rhodesiae NBB3; assembly: GCF_000230895.2. Next base: position 75,175 of record NC_016604.1, on the reverse strand, counting down.
CCGTTCAGTTGAGTTCGGCGCTGACGGCCACCCGCACACGATCTCGATCCAGCGCGGCGATGCGATCACCGAGACCACGGCGCGGTGGGTCGTCGACGCATCCGGCAGGAATCGCGCGTTGCCCCGGCAGCTGGATCTGAAACGCACGAACGAGCATCACTGCAATGCCGTGTGGTTTCGCGTTGCCACAGAGATCGACATCGGTCGTTGGAGCGATGACACCGCTTGGCAAGCGCGGCTCATCGAGGGTGACCGAGCGATGTCCACCAATCACCTCATGGGGCAGGGCTACTGGGTCTGGCTCATCCGTCTGGCTTCCGGCGCCACCAGCGTCGGCATCGTGGCCGACCCGGCGTTTCACCCGTTCGACCAGTTCAACACCCTGGCCAAGGCGCGGGCCTGGCTACGCGCACACGAGCCGCAGTGCGCCGACGTCATCGCGGCCCATGACCACCTGATCAAGGACTTCCGGGTCATGAAGAAATACAGCCACGGCGCCACGAAAGTGTTCGACGGACACGACCGCTGGTGCCTCACCGGCGACGCCGGCGTGTTCCTGGATCCGCTGTATTCATCCGGGCTCGATCTAGTCGCGATCGGCAACGGCTTGATCACCGACATGATCACGCGCGGCCTCGACGGAGAGGACGTCGATATCCGCTCCCAGATCAGCGACTCGCTGTTCCGGTCGCTGACCGACATGTGGCTCGCTGTGTATCAGGACCAGTACACGTTGATGGGCACGCCGGCGGTGATGTCGGCGAAGATCATCTGGGATGTCGCCTTCTATTGGGGATTCGTGGGATTCCTGTATGCGAACAATCGCTTTGTACGAGTCGCGGACGAACCGGACTTCGTTCCCCACCTGGAAGGTCTCATCGCCCTGAGTAACCGGGTGCAGAAGTTCTTCCGGGAGTGGGCCGCCGTGGAGACGGGGTCTTCCGCCGTTGCCTTCGTCGACCTGTACGCCCCGTTGAACTTCATGGTGACTCTGCACGAGGCCATGATGGGCACGAGTCAGAACTTCACCGCGCAGTTCGAATCCAACGCCCGACTGCTGCGGCAGGTGGCTGGTCAGCTCGTCGACGCCGTCCTTGCTGAGAAGTCGACGATGTTCTCCGACGACGATGTCATGGCGCAGGTGCAGGCGTGGCAACGTGATCCGCTGTTGCGCGAACTTCGATCCATCTATCGCCACGATCAAGCAACGAGTCCGATCAGCGATGACTGGATTGTGATGACGTCACCGGCGCTTCAGTCGAATTGATCAAGAAGACACCGTGACAACGCCAGAGTCGCACCGCTGCTTGCGGCGAACAATTCACTCGTGAGACCGGGGGAGAACATGCTCACTGAAAACACGACCCGGGAGCCACTGGCGATAGTCGGCGTCGGATGCCGGTTCCCTGGCGGCGGTGATTCTGCCGAGAGCTTCTGGCGCCTGCTATACAGCGAGACCGATGCCACTTGTGAAGTACCTGAATCGCGCTGGAATGCCGACCGATACCACGATCCCAACCCTGCCAAGATCGGCAAGGTCGTCACACGCAGGGGCGGATTCCTCAGCGAGATCGATCAATTCGATCCACAGTTCTTCGGAATCTCGCCGCGCGAGGCGCATTCGCTGGACCCCCAGCAGCGGCTCCTGCTGCACGTCACCTGGGAAGCGCTGGAGGACGGCGGGATTCCCGCGGACCGTCTGGCAGGCACCGATGTCGGAGTCTTCGTCGGCGGCTTCACCCTCGACTATCAGCTTCTGCAGAATCAGGGTCGCACCAGTCGCTACCGATTCAAGTCTCATTCCGCGACCGGAATGATGATGACCATGCTGGCCAACCGGATCTCGCACGCCTTCGATTTCCGTGGGCCCAGCATGTCCATCGACACGGCGTGTTCGAGCTCGCTTGTCGCTGTTCACCTTGCGGCACAGAGCATCTGGAGCGGTGAATGCGATCTAGCGCTTGCCGGCGGGGTGAACGTCATGATCGGGCCCAACACCGCCATCGCTGAATCGAAAAGCGGATTCCTCAGCCCGCAGGGACGTTCGAAAGCCTTCGACGACTCAGCCGACGGTTACGCACGAGGGGAGGGCGCAGCGGTCGTCATCGTCAAGCCGCTGCAGCGAGCGCTGCTCGACGGTGACGACATCTACGCCCAGATCCTCGGCACGGCGGTATCGCAGGACGGCCACACCGATGGCATCACCGTGCCCCGCGAAGAAGCGCAGGAAGCCGCCATCAGAACGGCCCTTGGTCGCGCTGGTGTCCAACCCACAGAGGTTGGTTACGTGGAAGCGCACGGCACCGGCACCCCGGTCGGTGACCCCATCGAGATGCGGGCGCTGGCCAGCGCACTGACGTCTGATCGGTCTTCAGCTGACCCCCTGTTGATCGGGTCGGTCAAGACCAACCTGGGCCATCTGGAGGCCGGTGCCGGGGTCGCCGGACTGATCAAGGCGGCGTTGGTCCTCAAACACGGATACATTCCGGCGAACCTGCATCTGAAGAACCCGACCCGGCACGTCCGTCTCGAAGACCTGCGGCTCGACATCCCGCGCACTGGACGCCCCTTCCCCGACTGCGAGCGACGCATCGCCGGCGTCAACTCCTTTGGATTCGGCGGCACCAATGCCCATGCGGTGCTTGCCGAACCGCCCACCGCGGTCCCCGACACAGCCCCGGACCAGCAAGCGGAGCCGTCGCTGGCCGTACTGCCGATCTCGGCGCGCAGCGAGGACGCACTGGTTGCGACCGCCGGCCGGCTGGCCGCGCACCTGCGCGCGAACTCCGATGTCACGCTGGCCGATCTGAGCTACTCGCTCGGTCAGCGACGAGCGCATCTCAACTACCGTCACGCCGTCATCGCCGACACCATTGACGATGCGCGTGAACAATTTCAGCTCCTGGCTGACGGCGGACAGATGTCGACCGGCCGCGTGGGTTCGACCGTGCCGAAGCTGGCCTTCGTGTGCACGGGCATGGGGCCTCAGTGGTGGCATATGTGCCGGGGCTTGCTGGATGTCTTTCCCGAGTTCACGGCCAGCATCGAGCGCAGCGACCGGGAATTGTCCCGCTACGCTGACTGGTCGTTGCTCGACGAACTACGGCGGGACGAAACCCGTTCTCGGATGGGCGAAACGGAGATCGCTCAGCCCGCGAACTTTGCCATACAGGTGGCATTGGCTGAACAACTCGCGTACTTCGGCATCACTCCGGATGCGGTCATCGGCCACAGCGCGGGTGAAGTCGCCGCTCATCACCTGGCCGGCTTGCTCACCTTCGAGCAGGCGATCCACGTGATCTATCACCGCAGCCGACTCCAACAACGCACCAGCGGGCAGGGCCGCATGCTCGCCGTCGGCCTCGACTCCGAATCTTTGATGAACACGCTCACCGACGAAGCTGTCGGCGAATTCGGGCGGCGTCTGTCGATCGCCGCGATCAACAGCCCCTCGGCGGTGACGATCGCCGGCGACGGTGACGTCCTGGATGGCGTCGCCCGGCACCTGACCGAGGCGGGGGTCTTCAACCGTTTTCTCTCTGGCAATGTGCCCTACCACACCCACTACATGGACGCGGTCCGGGACAATCTCGTCACCGCGTTCGAAAGTCTGTCCTCGAAGGCTGCGACACTCCCGCTGTACTCGACGGTCACCGGTGAACAGCTGGAGGGGTATTCCGCGGGCGCCGCGTACTGGTGGCAGAACACCCGCGCGACCGTGCTGTTCGAGCCGGCGATGCGCCGGATGCTGGAGGACGGCTACACGCATTTCGTGGAGCTGGGTCCTCATCCTGTTCTCGCGGCATCGATCTTCGAAACGGCGGGAAGGCAGCGCGTTTCGGTCATGGCGTCGCAGCGGCGTGACCATGACGATGCCCGCACATTGTTGGGTTGCGTCGCCGCTCTGTATGGCCACGGCCACGACATCGCGTGGAACGCTGTGCAAGCCAGCGGGCGAGGACGTCTCATCAAACTCCCGTCCTACCCGTGGCAGACGAAGAGGTACTGGGACGAGACGCAGGAGGCGACAGAGGCCCTCTTCTACCGACCGGTGCATCCGCTGCTGGGACAACCGGTGAGCGCCGTTCACCCCACCTGGGAAGCCGAGATCAGTACGGTGTTGAACGCATTCCTCGCCGACCATCGCATCCAGGGGAGTGTCGTGCTGCCGGGAGCGGTGTACATCGAGATGGCGCTCGCCGCCGCCAAGCTGACCTATGGGTCGAACCACAGTGTCGACAACCTGGTACTGCACCGCGCTGTCCTGCTCGACGATTCGTGTGACCCGATTCTGCGGACCACCCTGAACGAGGCAAGCGGCTCACTGGAATTCGCTGCGTTCACCGCGAATGCGGACGGAGATCTGCGGTGGACGATCACCGCGACGGCCGATCTCAACACACTTCCAGCCCCGCCCGCCGCCCAAGATCCGCCGGACAGCCACCAACCGGTGACCTCAGTTGCCGGTGACGAGTTCTATGCCCGTACCGAAGCCATCGGATTCGACTACGGCGAGTCGTTCCGATCCGTCCAGAGCGTGACAGCCGGCGAGGATTGGGCAGCCGCCGAGATCGAGATTCCACGCTGCGTCGCCGACGAACTCGACGACTACCACTTCCATCCCGGCCTCATCGACGGTGCATTCCAAACGCTTTTCGGCGCACCGTTTCTCGGCCAGAAGGAGAATGACGAACCGTATCTACCCACCCGTATCCGGCGCTGCGCGGTCTATGGTCCGCCGGCGCAGCAGATGACCGTTCGCGTCGACGTGGTGTCGGCGACTCAGGACGCGGTCGAAAGCGACATCACGATCACCGATCGTCGTGGCAAGCCGCTCGCCGCCATCGACGGCTTCGTCGTGCAGTCATTGAGCACGTCATCTCGAATGTCGCCGGACCACATCGACAAAGGGCTGTACGAACTGCAGTGGTCTGAGCACATCGATGGAGGCGACTCCGATGCAGACTCCGATGAAACGGACGCTCCTCGCTCGTGGCTCATTCTTGTCGACGACGCGGGCATCGGAGTAGCGCTTGCTGACGAGCTGCGTCGTCGCGGCCACCGAGTGGACACCGTCGCACACCGGGCTGTCGAGGCGCTCACGGGCGCCGATGGAAACTATGCGATCGACCCACGGAACCGCGATCAACTCACTGAACTGGTCGCTGCTCGAACGGACCTCGCCGGCATCATCAACTGCTGGCCGACGGACCTCGTCTCAGACGGTGACGGCACGGGGCACGACCTCGGTGCCTTCACGATCCTTCGACTCGTCAAGGCGCTCGCACAGCACGGCACCGTCAAGCCCCGCATCCACCTGGTCACCGCCAACGCCCAACCGGCACCGGGAACCACATTGATTCGGCCGCAACAAGCTGCCATCTGGGGCCTCGGACGTGTCATCGGCCATCAGGAATTCGCCGACCACTGGGGCGGTCTCATCGACATCGATGACGCCGATGATCCGTCGCAAACTGCGCGCCGTATTACCGAGCACATCCTCGGCGATGGCTCGGAAGACCAACTGGCCATCCGTGGCGATGCGACGTTCGTCCCGCGCCTACGTCCCTGCAGGAGCCTGACGAAACCGTTCCCGACCAAACTCACCCCGGACGCCACCTACATCGTCACCGGCGGAGCTGGAGCGCTCGGCCGTGTCGCGGCCACCTACCTCGCCGAGCGCGGAGCGCGCCACATCACACTCCTGGGTCGGAGCGCCCTCCCGCCAAGAGGGAGTTGGTCCACGCTCACCGACGATGATCCGCACCACGCGATCGTCACCGCGATCCGCGCCATCGAGCGACTCGGTGCGCACGTCACCACCGCCAGCGTCGACGTCGCCGACGCCGATCAGGTGCAGTCGTGGCTCGACGCTCATGACCGTGCCGGCGGGCGACCCGTGCGCGGCGTGGTACACGCGGCGGGGGCGGTCGCAGACCAACTCCTGGTCAACATGAGCGAGCATGACTTCGCGAAGGTGCTGGCACCCAAGATCGTCGGCGTCCGTGTGCTCCACGATGCGTTCAAGGATCACGACCTGGAGTTCTTCGTGATGTTCGGTTCGGCGGGATCGACCATCGCATCACCAGGGCAGGGAAATTACGCGGCCGCCAACGCCTTTCTCGATGCGTTCGCGCACTATCGACGAGCGCAGGGGCTGCCGGCGCTCACCATCGGGTGGGGCCCCTGGTCGGTCGGCATGGTCGAAGAGCTGAAGCTCGAGAAGATCTACGCTCAGCGCGGGATCGAGTTGATCACCCCCGCTGTCGGCATGCGCATCCTCGATCGACTGATCAATCAGCGGGTCGCGAACGTCGTCGCGATCACCGCGGACTGGAATCGGGCCCGTCACGCCGGGCTCGGCGGGCGGTTGCCGTCGATGTTCGTCGAACTCGAACGGGTCGAGACATCGACGGAGCACGGCGATGCCGAAACCTCGATACTCGACGTTCTCGCGGTCACCGCGGCACAGGACAGACAAGCGCTGATCGCAGAGCACGTCCGTGGCGTCGTCGCTGCGGTCTTCGACTGCGCCGCACACGATATCGACCCTGACGACATGCTGGACGACATCGGGTTGGACTCCATGATGGCAATGGATTTCAGGGTCAGGATCAATTCGATGTTCTCGATCGACATCCCGGTGCTCGAGATACTGCAAGGCGTCAGCGTCAACTCCTTGTCCGACCGAATACTCGGCGAACTGCACTCCATTCACGGCGAAGCGCCCGCAGCGACCGAAGGGTCGACCGCGCCGACGTCAGAAGTCGACGACGTGGAAGCGCTCATGAACGAGCTGTCGGACGCCGACCTACTGCAGCTGCTCGCCGAACTCGAGACGTCCGATTCGGAACCCGGTGCGGCAGGCGGACTGTCATGACATCGGCAGTGCAGGTCTCAGGGCTGTCCAAAGCCTACGGTCGACACCCTGCGGTTCAGAACCTCGACCTGAACGTCGGGTACGGCGAGATCTTCGCGATTCTGGGACCCAATGGAGCGGGCAAGTCGACGACCATCGAGATCCTGGAGGGCAATCGGACCCGCGACGCCGGCCACGTGCAGGTGTTGGGTGAAGACCCCGGTACGGCGGGCAGAAGTTGGCGCGCCCGGATCGGAATAGTCCTGCAAGAGGCGAGTGACGCCGGGATGCTCACGGTGCTGGAGATCGTGCAGATGTTCACCCGGTGTTACGGCACTGCGCGTACCCCGCAAGACGTACTCGAGCTCGTCGGGCTGGCCTCGGTGTCCGAGTCCAGGGTGAGAGCGCTGTCCGGAGGGCAGCGCCGCCGACTCGACGTCGCCCTCGGCATCGTCGGCATGCCGGAGTTGCTCTTCCTCGACGAACCGACGACCGGCTTCGATCCCGAAGCCAGGCGCCAATTCTGGGATTTGATAAGACTTCTCGCCAAAGACGGAACGACCATCCTGCTCACCACCCACTATCTCGAGGAAGCGGCCGCGCTGGCAGACCGCGTGGCGGTCATCGCAGACGGCAGGGTGGTCGCAGTGGACACGCCGACGAAGCTCATCGAGCATGTGAACACCGCGGCCACGGTCTCGTGGATGGACGGAGAGGAACTCCACGTCGAGCACACCGACTTCCCGACCGAATTGATCAGGCGACGAAGCAGAGATGGCGCGGAGTTGGCGCAATTGACAGTCACCAGGCCCACGTTGGAAGACGCGTACCTGCACCTGATCGGCGTCGCGTGATGTCCGTCGAACCCACCCACAAACCTGCGCCGATGCGACAGCGCCCTGTGCACGTCGCGGCACCGATCCCGTCTGCGGTGCGTATCGGATTCTCCAGAGTCGTACCCGAGCTGAAGATGTTCTACCGTCGGCCCGAGCAGGTGGCGCTCACCTTCTCGATGCCGGCGCTGATATGCCTCCTACTCGGTTCGATCTTCACGACGAAACTGCCCAACAGTGAGGTCAGCATGGGCGCCGTGATCGCGGCAAGCATGCTCGCCTACGGAATCCTCTCGACTTCGTTCATCAACCTCGGCATCAGCATCGCCGCCGACCGCGACACCGGGGCGCTGCGACGGCTCCGCGGAACGCCCGCGACTGCGTCGTCCTACTTCATCGGCAAGATCATGCTGGTCGCCATCGTCAGTCTGGCAGAGGCCGTAATCCTGCTGCTCGTCGCAGTTTTCGTCTTCGGCCTGCGTCTGCCGTCCGACAGCTACGGATGGTTCACCCTGTCATGGGTGTTCGTTCTGGGGATCGTCAGCTGCTCGCTGCTGGGCATCTTCATCAGCAATCTCGCGAGCAACGCCGTCTCTGCTGCCGTCATCACCAACGGTCCGGCGGTCGGTCTGCAGTTTGTGTCGGGCACCTACGTGCCCCTCATGGTGTTGCCGACGTGGATGTTGATCATCGGATCGATCTTCCCCGTCAAATGGATGGCGCAGGGATTCCGGTCGGTGCTGTTGCCCCCGCAGATGGTTGCCTTCGAGCCGGCAGGGAGCTGGGAGCACGGACGGATATTCCTCGTGCTGGCGGTATGGAGTATCGGTGGCTTGATCGCCTGCCTGAGTGTTTTCCGTTGGTCGGATAGGGGTTGACCGATGCCGTCGCTACTCAACATCACTTATCACTTCTTCCTCCAGATCGCGGTCATCCTGCTGACCTACCGACTGCTCTGGCCGCTGTTCCGTCGGCTTGGCCAGGTCCAGGTGGTCGCGATCATGGTGGCGGGTTTCCTCTTGGGCCCCTCGGTATTGGGGTGGATATGGCCCGCCGCCCAGCAGTGGCTGTTCCCGGCGAAGCTCACCATCGGCGCCGAGACGATCACACACCCGAACCTCACGGCCATCTATGTGGTCGGTCAACTCGGGCTCGTGCTCTACATGTTCTTGGTGGGTGCGTCGTTCAAACTCGACATCCTCAGCGCGCATTCGAGGCAAGCGGGCGCCACGTCAGCAGCCGGTATCGGCGTCCCCTTGGTCCTCGGGGGAGTCGTCGGATGGTGGATGGTCAGCATCGGCGGCTATTTCACAGACAAAGTCGTGCACTGGCAGGGCGGCCTGTTTGTCGCTGCGGCCGTGGCAATCACGGCCTTCCCGATGTTGGCGTGGATCGTCTACGACTCCGGCTTGCTGAATACGCGATTGGGGACGATGTCGCTGTCGTGTGCCGCTGTGGACGATGCCTGCTCCTGGGTGTTGTTGGCGACCGTGGTGGCCACCGCGAAAGGCAGTTTGGTCGGCGCGATCATTGCGGTAGGCGGTGGCGTGGCCTATCTGCTGTTCATGGTGTACCTCGGTCGTCCACTGCTCGCTCGGCTCGACACCTGGGAGCCGCGCCGCGCAGATGTCGAACGTACGGGTGGCTTGCCCATCGCCCATGTCAGCGTCGTGCTGCTGGTCGTGCTGACTGCCAGCTGGTTCACCGATGTGGTCGGAATCTATTCGGTGTTCGGCGCTTTCGTCGCCGGCGCGGTGATGCCGCGCGGCGCTCTGCTCGACTCGATCCGCGAGCGTTTCGAACCGTTGACCGCTTACCTGCTGATACCGGCCTTCTTCATCTACTCGGGGTTGAACACCCAACTCACCCTGATCTTCGACGGGCCGACCCTGCTCATGGCCGCCGTCGTCCTGGTGGTGTCGTTTGCGGCGAAGTTCGGCGCCGTCGGGCTTGCGGCACGCTGGCAGGGCATGAGCTGGTACGAAGCGGGCTCCATGGGAGCGCTGGCGAACGCCCGCGGGTTGATGGAATTGATCCTGCTGAACATCGGGTTCGAGGCAGGACTGATCACTGGAAAGCTCTACACCATCCTTGCGCTGATGACGATTGTCACGACATTGATCGCCACCCCACTGCAGCGGCTGTTCGAGCGGCGCCTGGCCAAGTCGGGGTCGAAGTTCGGAGTGGCCGGCGTGGAACCGCGCACACAGGTGCCTACGCCGGCCCCGTCGGGTTCGTGAGCGTGCTCGTCGGTCAGCGGTGCACACGTGCGGGTTGCGAGACACTGGTGAGGTGACGGAAGTACAGGGCCGCACGCTGATGCCCGCAGCCTTCATCGGGCACGGCAGCCCGATGAACGCCATCGAGGTCAACCGCTATACCGAAGCGTGGCGGCGGTTCGGCGCCGCTGTGCCGCGTCCGCGCGCCATCCTCGTGGTCAGTGCGCACTGGTACATCAACGCAACCGCAGTGACCGCGATGCCCGAGCCGCGCACGATTCACGACTCTTCGGTTTTCCCGACGAGCTGTTCACCGTCGACTATCCCGCGCCTGGTCTACCCGACCTCGCGGAAGAAGTCGCCGAACTCGTCAAGCCGACCTGGGTCGGCGCAGATATCGACAGCTGGGGTATCGATCACGGCACCTGGTCGGTTCTGGCCCACGCCTTTCCGGACGCCTCGATCCCCGTAGTCCAGTTGTCGATCAATGCCGACAAAGGTTTCGACTACCACCTCGACCTCGGCGCGCGACTCGCGGCGCTGCGTGCAGACGGCGTACTCATCCTGGGCAGCGGGAACATCGTCCACAACCTCGGGGGGATCCAGTGGACGATGGCCGACGACGGATTCGACTGGGCGAGGCGCTTCGACGAAGCGGCCCGAGACCAAATGGTCGGGGCGCCAGCTGATTTCGGAAGTCTGGCACGACATCGGGATTTCCACGCCGCCGTGCCCACCCCAGACCACTTCATTCCGTCGTTGTACTTCGCAGGATTGGCGACCCAGACGGACACGCCGGTCGACATTCTGGTCGAGGGTTACGCATACGGATCGCTGTCCATGACGGCCTACACACTGGGTGTGGCGTGCGAGTCCGACGCCGCCGACGAGCGCGGCGCACCTTCCACGGCGCCGGAGTCGCCCGCGGACCAGTCCAACATCTGAGCCACCTACCCGCCTTGGCGGGAGATCGCGCCCGTCTGTATCTCCCTCATCGCTGTGCGGAGGCCGCGGCGCTTCCCCGTCGCGGGATCGACACCGAAACTTTCCCGCACGCCCTCTCGGATACGGAATTTGAGCTCCGAGTTCGTTTCCGGCGCGTCGTCAGAGGTGGCCTTCAGGAGCTTGTCGGGTAAAGCGAGTTTGAGGATGGTCCAGAAGGACTGCATGTACTGGCGCCCAAGAGGTCCCGTGGTGTAGGGCAGATCGTACTTGTCGCAGAGTGCCCGCACTCGCTCACTGATTTCGGCGTACCGGTTGCTCGGCAGGTCCGGAAAAAGATGATGTTCGATTTGGTAGCAGAGATTGCCACTCATGAACGCCATCGTCGGCCCGGCATGAAAGTTTGCAGAGCCGAGCATCTGGCGCAGATACCACTCCGCCTGAGTTTCGTTCTCGAACTCCTCTTGCGTGAACTTTTCTGCGCCATCGGGGAAGTGGCCGCAGAAGATGACCATGTAGGACCAGTAGTTTCGGATCAGGTTCGCCACCGCGTTCGCGGTGAGAGTGTGCTTCCAGTTCTTTCCAGTCAATGCGGGAAAGACGAGGTAGTCCTTGCCAACTTGTTTGCCTACCTTCTTGCCGATGATTCGGAGATCCTTGCGGACCTCTGCTATCGACTTCTCACCCTTGCGGTACTTCGTCGTCTCCACGCCGTGAAGTGCCACGCCCCACTCGAACAGCGTGCCCAATAGCAGGTTGTAGACGGGATTGCCGATCATCCACCTTTCCCAACGCTGATCTCGGGTGAGGCGCATGATGCCGTAGCCGATGTCATCGTCGAGGCCGACGACGTTGGTGTACTTGTGGTGAATGAAGTTGTGCGACTTCTTCCAGTGCGTAGCCGGCGAGGTCGTATCCCACTCCCATTCGGTGGAGTGGATCTCCGGATCATTCATCCAGTCCCACTGACCGTGGATGATGTTGTGGCCGAGCTCCATGTTCTCGATGATCTTCGCCGTCGCGAGCATCGCTGTGCCCGCCACCCAGGCGAGCCGCTTGTTGCTGGCGAAGAGGACGATACGACCGCCGGCGGCCAGCGCTCGTTGCAGTTGTATCGTGCGTCGGATGTAGCGGGCGTCGCGTTCGCCTCGTGACTCTTCGATGTCGGATCGAATCGAGTCCAGTTCGCGTGCGAGTTCCTCGACGTCTTCGGATGTCAGGTGTGCGTACTGCTTGATGTCAGTGATAGCCATGGTTCTCCTAGATCTTGAGGGTGCAGTCGCCGGAAGCGGCGGAGACGCAGGTGTTTATTCGGTCGCCCTCGCCGTGCTCATCCCCGGACCGGATGTCGCGGACGTGGCCCGACTCCAAGGGCAGTACACACGTCTGGCATATGCCCATTCGGCAGCCGAAGGGCATTTGAATGCCGACCTGCTCGCCGGCCTCCAAAAGCGATGTGGCGCCGTCGACTTCGACGCTCTTGTCAGAGATGGAGAAGTGGACCGTGCCACCCTCGCCGCCTTTGTCGGTGCGCGCAATCGTGAATCGCTCCATATGCAGGTCGTCGTGCAATCCGGCGTCTTGCCACACCTGCTCGGCGGTGTCCAGCATCGAGGTGGGACCGCAGGCCCAGGTAGGCCGGTCTTTCCAGTCGGGCACCACGCTGTCGAGTTCATTGAAATCGAGGTGGCCGCTCGTCTCGGTCAGCTGTAAGTGCAACCGGTAGCTCGGCTGTGCTGTCTCCAGCGCGCGCAGCTCGTCATGGAAGATCACGTCATCCGCCGATGGTGCCGAGTGGATGTGCACGATGTCGGGCTCCTGGCCACGCGCCTTCAGTGATCGGAGCATGGCCATCAGAGGCGTGATGCCGCTACCGGCGCTGATGAACAGGATTTTCGGCGGTGGCGGGTCGGGTAGTGCGAAATCGCCCTTCGGGGCCGCCAAGCGAACGATCGTTCCCGGTTTCACACCGTGCACCAAGTGTGTGGACAGGAAACCCTCAGGAGTGGCTTTGACAGTGATCGTGATGTGTTTGTCGTTTCGACGGGGGACTGAGGTGAGTGAATATGACCGCCAGTGCCAGCGTCCGTCTACGCGAAGCCCGATGCCGACGTATTGCCCCGGGTTGTACTGCGCGGAGAAGCCCCAGCCGGGCTTGATCGTCACGGTGGCCGAGTTCTCGGTTTCTCCGCGGACCTCGACAATCTCCCCGCGGAGTTCGCGTGCCGACCAGAGCGGATTGAGCAACTTGAGGTAGTCGTCAGGCAGCAGGGGTGTGGTCGCTCTCGCCGCCAGGCCGCGCAAAAGGTTGACCTTCGGCGTCGTGGCCGTGGCGATGTCCTTGGCGGGCTTCTTGCTCCACTGGACGAAATCTCGCAACGTCGCTGGCACGGTTTGTTCTCCCTATCGGTCCGACTCGGTGAACGTTTGGGTGTACACCCGTACACTCAAATACCCGACTTCGGCCAAAACCACACGCGAATTGCGGCCCGCGAGGCTGCGAGGCCGAGAGCCCGCGCCGGCCTGCTCTCGCATTCGGGGATTCACCTGCGTTGACCTACTCTTCCAGCGTGAACGCGATCGACCCCGACAAGCTCGACGTCTGCCTGCAGGTGATGGCTGACGTCGAGTCCCTGCCGCCCGAGCACCCAGACGCCGTCGCGGTGCGTCGGGCGACCGCCAAGCTCTTCAAAGCAGTCAAGAAGGCTCGCCGCGACGCGAAACGCGACGCAGTGACCGCCGCCGACCATGCCGTCACCGCTGCCACCGCGACCGGTGCGCCCGGCCGCATCGACGACGAGACCCAGGGCCTCCCGTTGGTGTCCACCGCGGTGGGCGCCAGCGCCGGCACGTTGTTGCGGCCGCGCGCCTGCTATATGTGCAAAAGCCGCTATACGGCGGTCGACGCCTTCTATCACCAGCTCTGCCCGGAATGCGCTGCGTTCAACCGCACCAAGAGAGATGCCCGCACCAACCTCCATGGTCGCAGCGCCCTGCTCACCGGCGGCCGGGCCAAGATCGGCATGTACATCGCGCTACGACTGCTGCGCGACGGCGCTCACACGACGATCACCACCCGCTTCCCGAACGATGCCGTGCGACGATTCGCCTCGATGCCCGACAGCGCCGACTGGCTGCACCGGTTGCGCGTGGTCGGCATTGATCTACGGGATCCTGCGCAGGTTGTGGCGCTTGCGGACGCCGTGGCCGACCGTGGTCCCCTTGACATCCTGATCAACAACGCGGCCCAGACCGTCCGGCGCTCACCGGGTTCCTACTCGGCCCTCGTCGAGGGCGAGCGCACCACACCACCGCAGCTCGTCGACGTCATCACGTTCGACCACGTCAGTGATGCCCACCCGGCGGCGCTGGCCGGCAGCCTCGCCGAGCACCAAAAGCCCCACGCCATAACCGAACTCGCGCTGACGGCGCGCAGCGCTTCGCCGCAGCGGATCGCGGCGGGCACCGCCATCGACGCGGGGGGACTACTGCCCGACACCGCGTCGATCAACAGCTGGACCCAACGCGTGCACGAGGTGGACGCGTTGGAGCTGCTAGAAGTGCAGCTGTGCAACCAGACCGCGCCGTTCATTCTGGTGAGTCGTCTGCGTCCAGCGATGGCCGCGTCGACCGCGCGACGTAAATATGTCGTGAACGTGTCGGCAATGGAGGGTCAGTTCAGTCGCGCCTACAAGGGTCCGGGGCATCCGCACACCAATATGGCCAAGGCCGCGCTGAACATGCTCACCCGCACCAGCGCCGCCGAAATGTTCGAGCGTGACGGCATTCTCATGACGGCGGTCGATACCGGCTGGATCACCGATGAGCGTCCGCACCCGACGAAGCTGCGGCTCGCCGACGAAGGCTTCCACGCCCCGCTCGACCTCGTCGACGGTGCCGCTCGCGTGTACGACCCGATCGTGCGTGGGGAGCTCGGCGAGGATTTGTACGGCTGCTTCCTCAAGGATTACTCGCCGAGCAACTGGTAGCCACCGCGCGGCTGAACGCTCGAGCTCTTCGTGCCAGTCGTCATTGAATCCCCCTGGGGGCGAAGGGAAAGGCGACAGTCAAGGTGTCGCTTAGCTGAGCTTGCGCAGCAGCACCGCGGCACGGACCTGCTCGCCGACGGTGATGGCGATGTTCACGTCGTCGTCGTGACGGTTCCACTTCAGGACGACGTCTTCGCCGTGCTGGATCGGTCGGCGGTACTCGACGACGGCGCGATACGGGGCACGGCACACGTCGGGGACCTCGGCCATCACCTCGTGGACGGCGTGCCAGTAGGCGGTGTTGGTGACATGTTCGAACACGTCGATATCGGTGTGGCGTAAAGCGAACGGCCGCACCACGTCGAAGTCCTGCGGGTCGGTGAGCCACGGCCGCCACTTGAGACGGTGCTCGGCGGTGGTGCTGGCGAATTTTTCGATCAGGCTGTCGGAGACCCGCTGCGGCGTCAGAGTCCGTTCGTTGATCGCGATCCAGAACCCCTCGGTCTCGATGCGCCCGCCCTCCTCTCCGAGGAGGTCGACGCGCATGGTGCACCACCGGGTCGACAGCGCCGAGCACCAGCGGCTGAACGACACCTCGTTGGGCCATTCGATCGGTTCGATGACGTCGATGACCGTGCGTTGGACCAGCCAGTGCGGGTGTTCTTCGGCTTCGCCGGCGTCGAGCAGGTTCTCGGCGCCGACCTCCTGGATGTAGCGGGCGACCCCGTCGAGGCGCAGCTGCAGCTGGCCTCCGATATCGCCGGTCGGGACGGGCCACGACGTGCGGTAGACGTAACCGGTGGACGGCTGCGGGGTCAGGCGGCGATCGACATCGTTGTTGGGCATCGCGTCTTGTCTACCGTCGCGACGGCAATTCCTCGATGAGTTCGTCGAGGAAACCTCCGGCTTCCCGTCCCGCAGCCTCGACGTCCTGCGCGGCGATCGCATCGACCAGCCCGCTGTGGCGGATCTCGCGGGGTTCGTGTGACGCGCTGGTGGTGGCGACGCTGGCGGCGACGACTTCGGTGAGTCCGCGGTAGAGCTCCGTCAGCACGGTGTTGCCCGACGCCTGCATGACGGCGAAGTGCAATGCAGCGTCGGCCTCGACGAACGCGGGATGATCCTCCAGTTCCAGTTCGTCGCGGCGCTGCAGCAGTCGGCGCAGTACGGCGACGTCCTCGTCGGTGCGCGCTGCGGCCGCCAGCCGTGCCCCCTCGACCTCGAGGCAGCGGCGCACCTGCAGCACCTCGCGCAGTTCGGAACCGCAGAGGCGGCGCAGCGCCCCGGAGACTTCACTGGTGGCCCGCACATAGGTGCCGTCACCCTGCCGGACCTCGAGGATGCCGCCGTGCGCCAGGGCTCGCACGGCCTCGCGCACCGTGTTGCGGCCCACGCCCAGCGCCTCGCTGAGGGTCGGTTCGTTGGGTATCCGTGTGCCGACCGGCCATTCTCCGGACAGCACGGACTGCCGCAGCTGGCCGATCACTTGCTCGACCAGACCGGTACGGCGCGTTGTTGCCAAGGGCACAGTGCTCTCGATTCATCCAATCATGGGATGTATGACAGACTAGTCCAGTGAATCGTGAAGCACCGGGCACCTGCGCTGAACTCGACGCGCATGGTGTCGCGACGGCTTCCGACACCCCCGTTGCCCGGGTCGCCGGCGGCGGCCTGTTGATCGCCGCGGTGGTGCTCACGGCGCTGAACCTGCGGCCCGCACTAACCAGCGTCGGTCCGCTTCTCGGGGCGATGCGCGAATCGCTCGGCGCCTCGGCCACCTGGGCTGGTGTTCTCACCACTCTGCCGGGACTGTGTTTCGCCGCGGCGGGCTTCACCGCACCGTGGCTGGCTCGTCGCATCGGTCTGCAGCACGCCATCAGCGCTGCGTTGGTGACGCTGGTTGTGGGTCTGTTGTTGCGCGTGCTCGACGGGCCTTTCGTGGTGATCGGCGGCACGATCGTGGCCACCGGCGGCATCGCCTTGATCAACGTGTTGATCCCGGTGGTCATCAAAGGATCGTTCCCCGCGCAGATCGGGTTGATGACCGGTATCTACACCGCGGCCCTCCAAGGTGGCGGCGCGATGGGTTCGGCGCTGACGCCGCCGATGGAGTCCGCATTTGGTGGTTGGCGTGGCGCGCTCGGCGGCTGGGCCGTCCTCGCGCTACTGGCTCTCGTCGCATGGCTGGTGGGTGCGGGTCGAGTGCGCGCGGTCGAACTGCCTGTTCGGGCTACGGGTAGGTCATTGCTGCGAAATCGCTTGGCGTGGACGGTGACTCTGTTCTTCGGCTTCCAATCCACCCTCGCGTACATCATGTTGGGCTGGCTGCCCGAGGTGTTCATCGACAGCGGTGTGCCCAAGTCGACCGCGGGGATGCTCGTCGGCCTGATGTCGCTGATCGCGGTTCCGATCAGCATCTTCCTCGCGCCGTTGGCGGCGCGGTCGGGTAGCCAGAGCGGCTGGATCGTCTCGCTGGGCGTCATCGGTCTTGCCGGCGTGATCGGCCTGCTGGTTGATCCGGCCGCTGCCCCGCTGCTGTGGAGCGTGCTCGTCGGCTTGGGTCTCAGCGTGTTCTCGCTGGCGCTGACCGTGATTGCGCTACGCGCCCGCACGACCGAGGACACCGCACAGTTGTCCGGGATGGCGCAGGGCTTCGGTTATTTGCTGGCCGGCATCGGGCCTTTCGTCTTCGGTCTTCTGCACGACGTGACAGAGTCGTGGACGGTCCCGTGGATCTTCGTCCTGGTGATCTACGTGCTGCAGATGACGATGGGCGCACTCGCGGGCCGCAACCGCTACGTCTGATCCTCACGCCACCTGACGACGGCCGGCATGGTGTCCCAGCCGCGCACCGTCGAGGTGCGTGACCGGCGAGCCTCGGTCATGTCGACGTCCCATTCTGGCCACCGTTTGAGTACCTCTTCGAGCGCGACTCGGCCTTCGAGTCGCGCGAGAGGGGCGCCGACACAGAAGTGCGCACCGCGTCCGAAAGTCAAGTGTCCAGCCGGCTTTCGATGAATGTCGAATGCATCGGGATTCTCGAAGTGGCGTTCATCGCGGTTCGCGGACGCAAGCATCAACAGGAGGGCACTGCCCGCGGGAACGGTTTGGCCCTGGAAGGTGACGTCGTCGGCGGCGACATACCGTGCCACGTGTGGCCCCGGCGGCTCGAAGCGCAGGAGTTCCTCGATCGCTGCGGGAATCCGCGAATGATCCGCGGCGAGTTCATTTCGCTGGTCGGGATGTTCGCCCAGAACTTTGCCCATCCAGCCGAAGAGACGGCCCGTCGTTTCGACGCCGGCGCCCGCCACGACCGCGAGAAACACGATGAGTTCCTGCTTCGCCAACTTCCGCGTGGTTCCGGTTTCGTCTTCGAACTCCACGTTCAGCAACTCGGTGATCAGATCATCGGAAGGGTTCTTCTCGCGCCACTCCACATACTCACCGAACATGTCTCCGGTGAAGTAGTGGTCCTTCTTGATATCCATCGGCTTCCCCGGCTCGTTGCGCAGCACCTGATTGGCGTGCGCGCGCACCGCGGGTTGCTCGGCGTCGGGGATGCCGGCAAGCATGCCGATGGTGCGCATCGGCAGTTCAGCACCCAAATCCTGAACGAAGTCGAATCGTTCACCGCCGACCAGTGGATCGAGGCATGCGACACAGAATGCACGGATCTTGTCCTCGATGGCCCGCATTTTCTTGGGAGTGAAGGCTTTCGACACGATCGCACGGTGAACGGTGTGTAGTGGAGGATCCTCGTTGATGAAGATGCCTGGGGGCATCACGGGGTCGGCCATCACGACCTCGAGGATGTCGCCTTTGGCCGAACTGAGTCGAGCCGTGTCCTTCAGTGCCACATCGACGTCGGCATAGCGGCTCAGTCCCCAAAAATGGTGGCGTTCGTTGTAGTAGACGGGGCACTCATTGCGCAGACGCCGATAAGTCGGGTAGGGATCGAGATCGATGTCGAAGTCCCATGGGTCGTAGTACAGGTCGGTCAACGTTCGCTCCTGGGTTTGTTGCGATCGTGCGCTATACAGTCGTACAACCTCGTCGGTGCAAGGAGCAGAATGGGCAGTCGATTCTCACTCGACGGACGCGTCGCGATCATCACCGGCGGTGGTACAGGGATCGGGCGAGGCGCGGCGCTTGTGCTCGCCGAGCACGGCGCCGACGTCGTGCTGGCCGGTCGTCGCCCTGAACCACTCGAATCGACCGCCGAGGAAGTACGGAGGATCGGAAGCTTCGCGTTGGCGGTCCCCACCGACGTCACCACCGCCCAGGCGTGTCAGGATCTGGTCGATACCACGATCACCGAGTTCGGCAGAGTCGATATCCTGGTCAACTGCGCCGGCGGCGCCGAAACCAAGTCGATCCTGAAGTGGCCGGACGATGACTTCGAGCACGTGCTGGCCCTGAATTTCAAAGCCGTCTGGCACCTTTCGAAGGCAGCAGCGAAACCGATGATGGCGCAGGGAAAGGGCGCGATCGTCAACATCTCGTCCGGCGCGAGCCTGCTGGCCATGCCGCAGGCCGCGCCGTACGGCGCCGCGAAAGCGGCAGTGAACAACCTGACCGGTTCGATGGCAGCCGCCTGGGCGAAGAAGGGTGTTCGCGTCAACGCCATTGCCGTGGGTGCGGTTCGCGCCGCGACCCTGACCGATGACGCGGCGCGCTATGGGCTGGAACCAGAGGCGATCGCAATGACGAATGGTCTGGGACGGCTCGGTGAGCCAGACGAAATCGGCTATGGGGTCTTGTTTTTCGCATCGGACGCATCGAGCTTCTGCTCGGGTCAGACGCTCTACATGCACGGCGCTCCCGGTAGCGCGGGGGTGTGATCGTGAGCAGGACAGCCGTAGTCACCGGTGGCGGATCCGGTCTGGGACGCTCGATCTGCCTCAAGCTCGCGGTCGACGGCCATCGCATCGCCGTCCTGGACGTGAACGATGACGGTGCCGAGGCGGTCGCGGTCGAAATTCGGGCCACTGGGGGCGCAGCCGAGTCGATGGGCGTGGATGTATCGGACGAATCCGCAGTGGAATCGGCTTTTGCACGCGTGCGCGACCTCCTCGGACCAGTCGAGATCATGGTGACCAGCGCGGCGATCGCGGGCTTCACGCGATTCGACAGAATCACGCTCGACGAGTGGAACCGCTATCTGGCCGTCAATCTCACCGGCACCTTCCTGTGTGCACGGGCGGCACTGATGGACATGGTCACGGCGCACTGGGGACGAATCGTCACCATCTCCTCGGCTGCAGGCCAACAGGGCGCTCCGGCCCAGGGGCATTACTCCGCGACGAAGGGGGGAGTCATCGCGATGACGAAGACGATCGCGTTGGATTACGCGCGCAGGGGTGTCACCGCGAACTCGGTGGCACCGTTCGTCATCGACTCGCCAATGCTGCGGCAACAGCAGCAAGACGGCAAGCTCCCGGCGACAGAGCTTCTGACACAATCGATTCCGGCGCGGCGGCTCGGCGAGGGCGAGGACGTCGCGGCGGTGTGCTCGTTTCTCTGCTCGGACGGCGCCGGCTACATCAATGGGCAGGTGATCGGTGTCAATGGAGGCGCCGTCGTGTGATGCCTGATTCACCCGTCGTCGTGGTGACCGGAGCCAGCCGCGGTGCGGGTGCGGGAATCGCCCGTGCGCTGGGCGGATACGGATGCACGGTCTACGTCACCGGACGGACTCGAAGCGCTATCGACGCAACAGCTGAGCAGGTGAATGCCGCAGGCGGACAGGGTATTGCGGTGCAGGTGGACCATGGCGACGATAACCAGGTCCGCGCTTTGTTTGAGCGCGTCCGTGACGAGCACGGCCGATTGGACATCCTCGTCAACAACGCCGCCATCATCCGCGACGAGATGATGGGCCGGACGAAGTTCTGGCAGGAGCCGCTCAGCGTGCTGGACACGCTGAACGTCGGGTTGCGCAGCAGCTACGTATCCACCGTGTACGCCGCGCCGCTCATGCTGCCGCAGGGCCGGGGTCTGGTGGCGTTCTCGTCGTCGTCGGGCGCTGCGCACTACGCCTTCGGCCCCGCCTACGGAGTGCCGAAGGCGGGTACCGACAAGATGGCCGCCGACATGGCGTTTGACTTTCGCGAGTTCGGCATCGCCGCGGTGTCGATCTGGATGGGCTCGCTGCTCACCGGGCGCGTACGCAAGATCATCGCGAGCAACCCCGACAAATTCGGTCACATCCTGGAGTCCGCGGAAACGCCCGAACTGACCGGTCACGTGATCTGGGCGCTCTACAACGACCCGGACTTGATGGCACTGAGCGGCCAGACGCTGATCGGCGCAGAACTGGCGGTCAATTACGGCATCACCGATGAGGGCGGCCGTCAACCACCGTCGTATCGCGACCTCTTCGACGTCCACCCGTCCCAGCAGTGCGCACACGTGATGCGGTGAATCTCAACGTTTTCGCGGTGCCGCTTTCCGCTTGGATCGACCGCGGCGCGGTTCCACCGAGTCGATGTAGCGCTCAAACGCTTCGGTGACTTCGGCATGCGCCGACTTGACGCCGATGCCCTTCTCCAGATTGAGGAACTTCGGGAGTCCGGACATCAGCAGTTGCAGGGCCGGCAGCGACAGATCGCCGATTGGTCGCGCGTCCTCGCCGTATTTCGTGACGAGTGCGTTCAGCTGCACCTCGCGAACACTCTCTGTCACTGCGGCGATCTCGTTGCGAATGGACTTGCGGTGGTTTCCCAGCGCCATGAACTCAGTGATGAGCGCGCCCGTCGCCTCGTCCCACGAGTATTCCCATACCGCGCGCAGGGGATCGTCGGAACGGCGCTCGAGTGCCTCCGCAAGGAGTGCCAAATTGCGCTCCGAGTAACGCTTGATGGCGGCGACAAAGATGTCATCGAGGTTGGGGAAGTAGTACTGGACGAGGCTCGGTGTCACTGCGGCCTTCGACGCCAACGCCCGATAGGACACGCTGGCATAGCCCTCCTCGAGCATCATCGTTTCGACACAATCGAGCAGGGTTTCGCGAGTTTTCGACGTCTCCGCGCCCACGCGCCGGGCCGATCTCGCCATGGCACTCCGTTTCTCTGGTCATCCCATTCTGCTATACGACCGTCTGCTGTACAGTCGTATAGTGTCGCCGATGTCGACGCGAACGTACGGACCAGTGACTGGCAGGAGAGAGATGACCGCCGACGCCGACGTGACCACGCTTGCTCGGGACGTGCGTTACCTCATGGACCGCACGGAGATCCTTGATTGCATCTCACGCCACGCGCGTGGCTGCGATCGCCACGACATTGACTTGATCACCGCGGCCTACCACTCAGACGGTGTCGACGAACACGGCCACGCCATCAATGCTGGGCCCGAATACGGCGCGTGGGCGAACAAGACGCACGCCGAGACATCACGCGTGCACACGCACAACATCACGACCCACACGTGCGAGATCGACGGCGACACCGCACACGCGGAGAGCTACGCGATCGTCGTACTCGTCAGTCCGGACGCCACAAACGCTCAACTCATTACGGGGCGCTACATCGATCGACTCGAGCGGCAAGATGGGCAGTGGCGCATCGCTGTCCGGCGCTCGACAGTCGAGGGAATGTTTCTCGCGGACGCACGGGTCCTGCAATCGACGTTCTTCACAGAGAAGGGCTATCTCGTCGGGACGCGCGACCGCTCGGACCTCTCTTATCAGCGTCCGTTGACCATCGAGGCCCCGGCGCCCGAGCGTTGGTGAAAGCACCTCAGTTCGCGGCAATTCTGACTGAATTGGTCCTCGTGGTCGCGGGGTGGCGGGAACGTCTCGACGCCGTTGATGAGTCCATGCCTTCCTATCTGATCGACACGCCGGCGTCGACCTTGAACTCGAGCCCGGTCACGTAACGAGACTCGTCGGAGACGAGGAAGAGGACGGCGTTGCTGACGTCGGAGGCATCGATGAGCGGGGCGGGCAAGGCGTTGAGGAAGAGCGGGACAAGGTCGGCTCGCGCCGTCATCTGATCGTGCATCGACGGCGGTGCCATGCCGGTCATCACGCCGGTCGGATGAACAGTATTGACCCGAATACTTTGTGCAGCAAGTTCGTTGGCCAATGCCCGCGACATGCCCACGATGCCATGTTTGGACGCGGTGTAGGGCACATGCAGCGGCGTGCCTTTGATTCCGGCCGACGAGCTGATGTTCACGAGACTGCCACCGCCCTGCGTGATCAGGTGCGGAATCACCGCCGCGCAGGTGTTCCACGCGCCGATGAGATTGACGTCGACGACGACGCGCCAGTGTTCAGCCGTCGTCGCGTCCCACGTGCCGACCGTGAGAACACCGGCGTTGGCGACGGCGGCATCCAAGCCGCCGAGTTCTTCGGCTGCCGCGTCGACTGCGGCCTTCATGGCTGTTTCATCGCGCACGTCGGCGACACACGTGATTGCTACCCGGTCTTGCTTGCGAACAAGTTGGGCGGTCTCCTCCAACTCTGCCTCGGTCGACAGGGGATAGTCCAAACTATCTATCGGAGAACAGATGTCGATCAAGATGAGGTCTGCACCCTCTGCGGCGAGCCGGACGGCGTGGCTTCGTCCCATACCACGGGCTGCGCCAGTGACGAGCACTCGTTTGCCGGCGACACGGCCGGCGGCGTCGATGTCCGCCATCATCAGAGCTTGTTGCAGAAACCGGCGTCGACCGGAAACGTCACTCCGGTCACGTATTTGGCGGCGTCGGAAACCAGATACGCGATCGCGGCGCTGATGTCTTCGGGCTCGAGCATCTCGACGGGCATCGGGTTCTGCAGGTGAGGACCACCGCCGGGGTAGTTCTCCAGGAACTCCGTCATCACCGGGTTTGTCGCCATCATCGTGTTGACCGCAGTCGGGTGCACTGTGTTCACCCGTATGCTTAATGGCGCCAACCCGTTTGCGAGCGTGCGCATGAGGCCCACGATTCCATGCTTGGATGCCGCATACCCCAGACCACCGCCCTGGATCCCGCCGAAACCTTTCAACCCGGCGGTGGAACTGGTGAAGATGATCGCGCCGCCCCGGTTGCCGGCGATGAGGTGCGGGATACACGCGAATGCGGCGTGGTAGGAACCGTCCAGATTGACGGCGGTCACCGCTCGCCATTGCTCTAGTTCTTCGTCGATGGTCAATTCGCGGAACGCCAGGGGAGATATGCCTGCGTTGGCCAACACGATGTCGAGGCCTCCGAACATTTCCACCCCCGCGTCGACAGCTGCCTTGACCTGATGGAAGTCGCGGACGTCCGCGACTGTTCCGATCATCTTGCCGCCGGCCCGTTCGACGAGGTCGACCGTTTCTTCGAGCTCTTCGCGCGACGCCATCGGGTAGTGGTTCGCCTCGATGTCACCACAGATGTCGATACCGATGATGTTCGCGCCTTCGCGCGCGAGTCGCACCGCGTGGCTACGGCCCGGACCTCTGGCCACGCCGGTGATGAAAGCGACCTTCTGCTCGAGTGATCTAGACATCATTGCCCTTCTTGGTGGACGTCGAAATGCGTTGCCAGGACTCGTCGGCGGCCTTCTGCAGGACGCGGCCCTTCGGAAAGCCTGCGTAGGCGGAGAACTGCAGGATCACCTCGTTCATCTCCGAACGGCTGATGTCACGCGACTCCAGCGCCGCTCCCACGTGTGAGTAGATCGGGCCAAGCGCACCGGACACACCGACGGCTGCCACGGTGATCAACCGGCGCTCTCGGCGGCCGAGGCCGGGTCGCTGCCAGAGGTGACCGAAAACGAACGCCAGAATGCCTGCCTGAAAGTACGGCGAATCACGCGGCGGCGGGGGAAGAAGATTCACGTCGACAAAGCACCGTTCGCCCTCGTCCAGTCGAACCTCGTGATCGGCGGGTCCCAACGATTCCAGCGGGAGATCCGAGCGCGGTGGCACGTCCTCGCCGCGCTCGGTGGCGAGTCGGGCGAATTGTGACCGCATTGCTCCCTCGGCCTCTGATCCCCGTGGCCACCCGCAATACACCGCGAATTGGAGGACGAACTCAAGAAGTTCTTCGTATGTGATGTCTCCGCTAGCCAGCGCTGCGTACGCATGTGCGTTCATCAGGTCGACGCTCTCCAGTGCGCACACGCACGTCAGGCTGACGAACCGGCGGTCTCGTCGGCTCAAGCCTGGTCGTGCCCACACCGGGCCGAAGACGGGATCGGCGACCATGACGTCCCGATACGTCCGTTCCGCCGTCACCTGGCACCTACCTTCCACGCAAGTCGTGTGCCTGAACTGTAAGGCATTGGACTTAATCCGTCCAGTATGGAATTCTGGCTCCATGTCCAAATCCGTGCCCGTGCCGGTGGGGCCGTCGGCAAAACAGCAGCTCGTGCTCACTGCAGAGCGGTTGTTCGCGCAGCGGGGACTCGATGGCGTTCCCCTACGGCAGATCGGGACCGAGGCGGGCATGGCCAACAAGTCGGCTGTTCAGTATCACTTTGGATCCAAGGAAGGTCTCGTCCAGGCGATTCTGCTCAATCGCCTCGAGCACCTGACGCGTCGACGACAACTCTTGGAGGCTCGATCGGCGTCTGATGATCTGCGGGCGGTGGTCGAGGCTCATCAGCTTCCGCTGATCGAGCTGGCCGAAGACGAAACGTGTTTCTATTTGCCGTTTCTCGAGCAGCTCTTACGTTACGACTACTCGGTGAATCCGCTGACCGCCTTACCGGATGCCCATCGGGAGTCTCACCAAAGTTACGTCGACCGCGTCGGCGCACTGATCCCGTACGTGCCGCAACCTTTGCGTGACAACCGCATCCATGAAGTCTCGGCGATGTGTGTGCATGCCTGCGCCGATCGTCATCGAGCGCGACTGGTCGACATGGCGGTGCCGTCGTACGCCGTGCATGTCAGTTCACTGCTCGACGGCTTCGTCGCGCTGTTGGCGGCAGAACCCTCGAAGGACACCCTCACCGCGCTCAAAGGTGCGAGTGCGACACGGCCGACATTGCGCGCATTGCCCTAGCAACCAATCGAGTCGCCGTCGAATCGTTATCGGAGCTTGCTATATGTGACACGTTGCACAGCAAGAATGCGACGGGTAACGGTGATGTGGAAAGGATCTGACCATTCGAAGGTCGGCGGGATGGCGCGCGCTCATTGGTTTGGCTTCGTTGAGTCTAATGCTGGCCGCGCCAGCGACAGCCAGTCCAGTGGCCCTTCCCGTCAACTCGCCCTCGCAGTGGATCGTCGTCGGCGTTCCCACTGCTAACGCGACGTCCGGAACCCTGACCGCCTATCAGCGCTTTGGCCAACAGTGGAAGGCGGTCTTGGGTCCGATACCCGCGAAGGTAGGTGCACTCGGCGTCGGCGCCCCGGCGGACGGTGTACACCGCACGCCCGCTGGGACTTTCGCATTCGACCAGGCTTTCGGCCGTCAGCCGAATCCTGGAACCAAGATGCCGTACTTCCAGGCCACCAATCAGGACTGGTGGGACGAAGACGCGAAATCGCCGACGTACAACACCCACGTGCGTGGGCCCGAAAGTCCGTCATCGATAACGGAGAACCTGTATGACTCGGGTTCCGTTTACGACTACGCGGTCAACATCGCCGTCAACCCGCAGCGGATCCCGGGGCGCGTGTCCGGGATCTTCCTTCACGTGACCGACGGCAGTCCAACCTGGGGGTGCATCGCGATCGGCCGCGACGAGATGCGCTCAGTGCTGAACTGGCTAGACCCTGCTGCGTCCCCGCGGATCACCGTCGGTGTCGGAAGTCCCTCACTGGTCTGACGCGGCATCGAGGTCCGGCGCCCACGCGACGCCGTTGATGTGGCTGCCGCCATCGGCGAACAGCGTGTTTCCGGTCAAGTAGCGACTGGCCTCGCTGGCGAGAAACACCGCGATCGGTGCGATGTCGTCGTAGGGATCGCCCATGCGTCCCATCGGGTTGGCCGCATCGGCCATGGCCTCCAGCTCCGGATACTGCCCGATGGCGCGAAAGAAGGCCTGACTCTTGGCCGCCGGGCAGATCGCATTGACGGTCACGCCCGTCGGCGCCCACTCCCGCGCCGCGGTGCGGGTGAGGGCGCGCAGCGCTTCCTTGGCGGCGTTGTATTCCAGCGAGCCCATGTGGGCGTTGACGCCGTTGAGACTGCACATGTTCACGATCCGGCCCCAGCCGTTCTGTTTCATGTGTCCGAAGGCGGCACGCATCGCCCAGTACGGACCGTAGTAGCCGACCGCGAAACCGTGGGCCAACTGCTCGTCGGTCTTTCGCTCCACCCGGCCGATCTCCCCGCCACCCCAGGCGTTGTTCACCACGATGTCGATGGACCCGAACTCCGAAACCGCCGTCTGCACCGCGTTCTCCACCTGCGTGCGGTCGGACACATCGGTGGCGACGAACACCCCACCTACCGCGTCGGCGACGGCTTGGCCTGCGGCGGAATCCAATTCGGCGACGACGACTTTCGCTCCCTCATCGGCGAAGCGTCGCGCGATCCCCTCGCCGATACCCGCGCCCGCCCCTGTCACCAGGGCCACCCGGCCCGCCAACTGTCCGCTCATCGACCCGTCACCCCTGCGGCCAGCAAGTCCCGCGCCTCGGACTGACCGTCGAGGGCCCTCGTGGTCCGTGCCACGATCTGCCACCGGCCGTCGATGCGTTGCAGCCGGAAGTGATTGGCCCCCGCGCGCGCCACGGTGAATCCCTCGCCGCGGTGCAGCACCAGGATCGACTCGCACACCGCGACCGCATCATCGCCGTGCACGGTCACGACGGAGGGGCCGAGGAAATGGCAACAACCCCGGCCGATGAGGCCTTGATGCGCGTCGGAACGCACCATCGCCGCCACATCCGCGCGACTGCGCATCGACCAGCCTTCGACGTCGTAGCCGCCGTCTGTTGCCCACAGTTGCGCTGCCGCGTCGGCTTCGCCGCAATCCACCAACGGGCCGTACGACGCGATCAACCGTTCGATCGCGCGCTCGTCCTCCATCGCCGCCAGGCGTCGCTCCAGTACGGCGAGTCGCTCTTCGGTCACCCGTGCTCCTTCGTTCGCTCACTGCAGTTCTAGTGGGTGCCGGCCGTCGACCACTCTTGCATCTCGTTGATTGGGACCACTAGCTTGGTAGAATGAATTCTCGTCTGTGCGGGAGGTGGTCGTGACGACGGTCGACCGGTTCACGGTCGTCATCGATGCGTTCGACGACGCGACCGTCGACCTGACACTCGACCAGGTGGCCACCCGAGCAGCACTACCGCGTTCGACCACGCACCGCATCCTCGATCACCTCGTCCGGCTGAACTGGCTCAAGCGCAATGACCGTGGGTACGGCCTCGGCGTGCGCGCGATGTCGTGGGGTGCGGGCGACGCCGCCGATCTGAGACTGCGTGAGGCCGCGGCGCCTGCGCTCTACGACCTGCAGGTCAAGACAGCGGCTGTGGTGCACCTCGGTGTACTACGCGGACGCGACATCGTGCACGTGGACAAGCTCGGGGGACCCGCCGTGCCGACTCGCGTCGGAACCAGTGCCCCGGCCGGGGAATTGGCGCTCGGACTGGCGGTGCTCGCCGCCCTCCCGCCAGAAGACGCGGAGGAGCAGACGGGCGCAGATCTCATGGCCATCAGGCGCGCCGGCGTCGTGTGCAGACGCGGCGACTACTCGCCGGGACTGACGTCGCTCGCGGCCGCCATCGATCGACGCGCCTCCGTCGGCATCGTGGTTCCCGACAGCGTGTGCGCGCAGCGATACCAACCGCTGGTGATGGCCGCCGCCGCACGAACACGCGCTGCGCTTCGCGCCTAGGGCGATCCCATCAGCTTTTCCATGAACTTGTGCGTGCCGAGCACGATCTTGGCGCGGTCAGGACCGTTACGTCTCTCGACATCGTCGTCGTTGCCGCCCGCGATACGGATCGGTCCGTGGGGGAGGTGCTCCAGCCCTTCTCGGGCGACGTCGGCGGGGCCGGCGACGCGCATCCCCGGCACATCGAAGTTCAGCCCGACCCGTTCCATCGCCGGGGTGCGAGTGACCCCGAGGACCAGCTCGAGCACGTCGACGTCGTACTCGCGGAGCTCCAGCCACAGGCCTTCGGCGAAGATGCGACCGAACGCCTTCACTCCGCCGTACACCGTGTGACGCATCGAGCCGAGGTATCCGGCCATCGAGCCGACCATCAGGATGCCGCCGCGACGGCGGTCGCGCATCGGACGGCCGAAGTGCTGCACGAGAGCGAGCATGGTGGCGATGTTCAGGTCGATCACTCGCCCGAAGTCGCCGAGCTCACCGTCGAGGAAGCGCTCGCTGCACGTATTGGCGCCCGCGTTGTAGATCAACAGGCCGGTCTCGATGTCGGAGGTGGCAGCCGCGATCTGAGCCACGGCATCGGGCGATACCAAATCCACTGCGAGAGTTCGTACTTCGACCCCCTGGGTACGGCAGGAGTCGGCCGTTTGCTCCAGAGGGCCCGCCTTCCTGGCAAGGAGGACGAGATTCAGACCCGCGCTCGCCAGCTGACGGGCGAATTCTGCGCCGACGCCTTCTGATCCGCCCGCGATCACCGCCCAGGGCCCATACCGAGAAAAGTCGCTCACGACTCGATCCTGTACCACGTGATGAGTCGATCGTTACGCCGTCCCATTCATCGGTACGTCGCCGACGGCTCGCGCCGCGGGGGAGATACTGATCCGATGCCGCGAATCGCCGAACGCAGGCCCGGTGCCAAGCCGGTGACCGATGAGCAGCAGGCCCGGCGCGCGGCCATCCTGAAAGCCGCTGTCCGGCTCGGCAAGGCGAAGGAGATCGACCGCATTTCGGCGCAGGAGATCGCCGCCGAAGCCGGAGTAGCACTGCGCACCCTGTACCGGTACTACCCCTCGAAGCAGCACGTGTTCGCCGCCGTACTCACCGAACGGGTCGAGTCATTCCGACCACCTGCCCGCAGACCCGCCGATGCGGGGACAGCCGTCGCCGACTTCATGGCCCAGGCGTGCAAGGACATGTTGCGGCACAAGCATCTTGCCCACGCGATGATCACCTCGACGCAGGCTGTCCGGGCGCAGTCCGGCCCGACCGGCTACCACGCCATGCGCGACATCATCCTCGCGACGGCCGGTGTGCGGCACCCGACCGAAGACCAGATCCGGGCGGCGCGACTCGTGGAACAGGTGACGTTCGGTGTGCTCACATGGACCGTCGGCGGCGAGCTGGATCCGCAGCAAGCCATTGCCGATATTCGCCTCGCATGTCGCTTGCTCATGGCGGCGGCCCCCGACCATTAGCCCTCTGAGGCCACTAGGCCCAACTGTTCCACCCCACGCAGATGCAGTGAACGGCCGAGTTGAGGCCCGTCATATGCTGACACACGTATCCACCCTGAGTGTAGAGTTCGTGCGCCTCTTTCGGATCGCCCCCGAATTTCAAGTCGTGGTATTCCTTGGCGTGACCACAAGTGCGGCAGTACTCGGTCGCTGGTTCGACGCCGGATTGTGTCTCCACATGACTTGCCATGATCGTGCTCTCCTCAACTGTTTTCATTTCTCTCAGATTGCGCCGGGTAGCGCCGTTTCATTAGGGCCATTGGCCCTCGTCGGCAGTGGCTATGTGCTCACGGCACTCCCAGCTTTGTGTCGTCGGCGTGAGATCCTGTGTTGCAGCGCAGTACGGCGTCGTTGCCTCAGCGGAACTCGAGGACGTCGGTTAGCGCCCGGCGCGGTGAAACCTGGGGAGCTGCTTCGTCGACGGGGCGGCCGATCCTGATCAGTAGCTGCGGCATGCCACGCTGGCCGACCAACGTCCGGACCTTTTCGCGACTCGGGGCGAGTTCTGTCATGTGCGTGAGTGTGCACGTCGCCAACCCGGCGACTGTGCACTCGAGCAGAAGGGCAGACAATGCTTCTCCGCACTGCAGTACGTCGAGCCGAGCGTCCTCATGGTGGGTGGACAGAACCACGATCTTGGAGCGGTCGACGCCCGTTCCATGTGGCTCCTGGTCGGTTCCCGGAAAGGTCCGTGTGATATCGGCCTGCCCCGCGGATGACGTCAACACCGTATGTGGCACGCCGCCGCCCGACTCGAAAGCTCCTGTCCACCAGCTCAACTCTGCAGCATAAGAGGGATCGTTGGCCCGGACCGCTTCGGTTAACCGAGAGACTTCTGCCAAGGAAGCCCGCGCGTGGTCGAGCACGATGTCGAACATCACGTGATAGGGAATCACGTTCTGCCGCAACAGCACTTCGAAGCTTGCCCAGTTGGGCGGAGGGCCGAATGCGCGCCGGTCCGTATGGCGTCTTCCGATCGCCTGCGCACGTGCTTCGGTGATCTGCGTCGGCTCCCCTGGAGCCCGCCGGAAATCCAACGTAGCCACGTGGAGCGGGTCGAGGGGGTCGGGGAACCGCTGCACGGCTGCATCCCAACCTGCAGAAGCCATCGCCACGATCAGGTGGTCGAGCACTGCACCGCAGCTCAGGTAGATCTCGCGCCCTTCAGGGTCGGCTGCAGTCATCACCCGTGCGAGATCGGCGAACAGGTGTAGCGTCGCGCCTTCGGCAACCCATCGCCAAGGCTGACTGTTGTGAATGGACGGAGCTCGGCACGCCAGCTGGACGGCGCCTTGGATGTCGGCCAGGTCTGGTGTGATGCTGCTCATTTTCAATGGTCGGTCTGCGGATTCGGCGGCAGCGCCGATACCGCCGGTGTATCGACACCTATCCGGCCGATCAACTCTGCCCCACCTGGCGATCCCACAGGCGCGTCACGCCCCGGGAGCACGGTCTGAAAAAACGCGGCATTGTCATCGAGATGCCAGCGTTCCTCGTCGGACAGGTCGGTCTCATACTCGATCGCGTCCATGCGGCACACCAACTTGCACGCGCCACAGTCCACGCATTCGTCAGGGTTGATGTAGAGCGAGCGGTCGCCCTCGTAAATGCAGTCTGCCGGGCACTCGAGCACGCAGGATTTGTCCATCACGTCGACGCATGCCGAACCGATTACGTAGGTCATGTGACAACGGTAGGAATCAACGCTTCACATCGGGGGAGTCCAAAGACACTGTCGCAAGTGACCTTGGCCCTTACGTCGTTGGTTGCGCTTGTGGACGCCGTCACCAGTGACCCGCCTCCACACGCTCGAGTTATCCAGGCGAACCCGCCGGTGAAGAGCGACGCGCGTCGCGCGTTGCCCCGATCGTGGGGCAGCGAGGTCTTTTGAGGTGATGACGTCACCGTGTCAGAGGCGAAGTCCTCCCCGCCGCGGGACTTCAGCCCCTACCGTCATGATCGGCGAAATAGTCGGATCGGTACTGGCTCATGAAGTGAGGAGGCTGTGCGATGGATTCGATCGTCACCCTGACGATGAACCCGGCGCTCGACATCACCGTGGCAGCCGAGGCAGTACGTCCCACCAGCAAGATCCGTTGCTCGCGCGCGCGTTACGACGCCGGCGGCGGAGGCATCAACGTGGCGAAGATCGCACATGTACTCGGCGCGCCCGTTTCGGCTGTCTTCCCTGCTGGAGGTGCCAGCGGCGACATGGTCACCCGTCTCGTCGCCGAGGCAGGCGTGCCCTTTCGTCGGATCGACATCGCCGAGCCCACCCGGGAGAGTTTCACCGTCGATGAGACAAGCACAGGCCTGCAGTACCGCTTCGTGCTTCCTGGCCCGCGGCTGACTCGATCCGAGCAAGCCGAATGTGTGGATCAGCTGCGTGCCGTGGCGACGTCGGCGCAATTCGTTATCGCCAGCGGAAGCTTGCCGCCAGGTGTGCCTACGGACTACTACCAGCGGATCGCGGATGTGTGCGGTGAGGTTGGGACCAGGTTCGTCTTGGACACCTCAGGTGCCGGTTTGAAGCACGTCAATTGTGGTGTGTCGGTGCTCAAGGCAAGCCTGCGCGAACTCCGCGAATGCGTGGGGCGTGACCTGATGACCGAATCCGAACAGCTTGATGCCGCACACGAACTCGTCGATTCCGGCCGCGCCGAGGCCGTCGTGGTGTCGTTGGGAGCCGAGGGCGCGTTACTCGCCACTCCCGCCGAAAGCTGCCGATTCACCGCCATTCCGATGCGTGCGGTCAGTGGCGTCGGAGCGGGCGACGCGATGGTCGCCGGCGTCACGGTGGGACTGACTCGCGGATGGCCGCTGAGCACGGCGGTTCGTTTCGGCATGGCCGCCGGTGCGGCGATGCTGATGACCCCCGGTACCGCGCCGTGCACGCGCGCCGATACCGAGCGGCTTTTCGAGATCGCCGAAGAGCCGGTGGATGTCGCTGTCGTATCTGCATAGACCACCGATCCTCTCGAAACAAAGGACACGCACAATGAAGACAACGGTGACCATCGATGCTCGATTGCACGACGCGGTTGTTTTCGCGCTGGACGATGTGGTAACCGACATTGCATCCACTCCCGCATCCAAGGATGTTGCGGCAGAGATCGATTCGATGGTCTCGCTCGCCCGCAAGCTTTCCGAAGTCGGGGTTTTGACGGCCGTCTATTCGTCGAGGCCCGACTGCGAACAGGTACTGAAGGCGGCGGGGCTCGATGGCCTAGTTGCGGTCCTCGCCGCCGCCCCCCGGCTTGCCGCCCAACCCGACCCGAGGGTCCTACCGGCCGATACGAAAAAATTGGGTACGACGCCGGAGCGGACCGTCGTCGTCGAGGCCACGCAGACCGGGGTGCAGGCGGCCCGCAACGGAGGTTTCGCGCTTGTCATCGGTGTTGACCGCGTGGGGCATGCCGCGGAACTCCTGCGCAGCGGAGCCGATGTGATTGTCGAAGACCTCGCGCAAGTCACTGTGCGCCAAGGCGATAAACGCATCTCGGAGTTGCCGAACGCGCTCGACTCCTACGGTCAGCTGATTGGAGTTGTCGCCGGGCGGCAGCCATTCGTATGCCTCGATTTCGACGGCACGCTGGCTGAGATCGTCGCGGAACCCGATGCGGCCAAGCTGGTCGACGGCGCGGCAAAGGCCCTGGAGAGTCTGGCCGCGTTGTGCCCGGTGGCCATATTGAGTGGGCGTGATCTAGCGGACGTCCGCAACCGGATCGCGATACCCGGAATATGGTATTCGGGCAGCCACGGCTTCGAACTGATAGGGCCCGACGGCGAGCACCGTCGCAACGACGCCGCCGCCACTGCGGTTCCCGTTCTGGAGAGGGCCGCGGCCGACTTGCGCGAGGATCTCGGACGCGTCGAAGGGGTGAACGTCGAGCACAAGCGCTACGCTGTCGCGGTTCACTTTCGCAACGTCGCGCCGGAACGGGTGGCCGAGGTCGTCGCGACAACGCACCGGCATGGTCAACGGCACGGACTGCGCGTGACGGGCGGCCGCAAGATCGTCGAACTGCGACCCGATATCGATTGGGACAAAGGCACAGCGCTTCGCTGGCTTGGCGACCAGATCCATCAAACGGGTCGCGTACTGCCCATCTACATCGGCGATGATCTGACTGACGAAGACGCGTTCGACGCGGTCCGTTTCAGCGGCATCGGGATCGTGGTGCGTCACGATGAAGATGGCGACCGCGACCGCGCCACGGCCGCCCAGTTCACCCTGAACAATCCTGGTGAGGTCGAGCAGTTTCTGCGCCGGGGCGGCGATTGGCTGGCGTATGAGCAGCAGACCTCCGATGAAGCGTGGACGCTGACGTACGACGGCTACGACCCGCCCAGCGAGAAGCTGCGCGAAGCCCTGTGCACAGTCGGTAACGGTTATTTCGCCACGCGTGGTGCCGCACCGGAATCCAAAGCCGATCAGGTTCATTACCCGGGCACCTATGCCGCGGGGGTGTTCAATCGCCTCGAGGACGTGATATCAGGCACTACAACCGATCACGAGAGCCTCGTCAATCTTCCTAACTGGCTTCCGCTGACGTTCCGCATCGACGGGGGCGATTGGTTCGACGTCGACCGGGTCGAGCTGCTTTCCTATCGCCAGGCTCTCGACATTCGTCGCGCTATCCTGACGCGCGAGCTTCGCTTCCGTGATCACGCCGGCCGTACCACGTTTGTCGCCCAGCATCGATTCGTCGCGATGCATCAGGCGCACGTGGCTGCGATGGAGACGACGGTCACTGCCGAGGACTGGGCCGGCACGATCGAGGTGCGGTCGACGCTCGACGGCAACGTCGGCAACACGATGGTGGAACGTTACCGAGACCTGGCCAGCACTCATCTCACATCTCTGAAGAAGTCGGTGCTGTCCCCGAATTCGGTTCTGATGACGGTAGACACGACACAGTCACAGATTCCGATCGCCGTGGCCGCCCGTACCACCGTATGGCGCGACGGGCAACCGGCGCCTGCGACGTACCGCGTCGTTGACGGAGAGTTCGAGATCGGCCATGAGATCTTCAGCGAGCTGACAGCGGGTCAATCGCTTTCGGTGGAAAAGGTCGTTACGTTGGTCACCGGTCGCGACGTCGCGACGTCCGAGCCCGCTGCAGGGGCCGAGAGACGGCTCGGGCGTCAGGAACGGTTTGCCGAGATTCGGGATGCCCACACGGTGTGCTGGGCCCACCTCTGGGAACGCTTGTCGATCGAATTCGACGACCACGCAGAAGAATTGCGTATTCTTCGACTGCACCTTCTGCACTTGCTTCAGACGGTTTCCTACAACAGTGAAGACCTCGATATCGGCGTGCCCGCTCGTGGTCTGCACGGTGAGGCATACCGCGGACACATCTTCTGGGACGAGCTGTTCATCTTCCCCGTGCTGAACCTGCGACTGCCGTCCATCACGCGGTCGTTACTCCGTTACCGGTATCGGCGGTTGGTGGAGGCGCGCCGGGCCGCCAAACTCGCCGGCTACGCCGGCGCCATGTTCCCATGGCAGTCCGGCAGTGACGGCCGCGAAGAGAGTCCGGAGCTGCATCTCAATCCGCGCTCGGGTAGGTGGAACCCTGATCCCAGTCATCGCGCGCACCACATCGGAATCGCTGTCGCCTACAACGTTTGGCAGTTCTACCAGGTGACTGGCGACTTGGCGTATCTGATCGATTACGGCGCCGAGATGCTGGCGGAGATCGCGCGGTTCTGGGTCAGTAGGGCAGCGTACGACGACAAACGCGACCGTTACGTCATCAACGGCGTCATCGGCCCGGACGAATTTCATGCGGGCTATCCGGACAGGCCCTTCGAGGGCATCGACAACAACGCGTACACCAACGTGATGGCGGTCTGGGTGATCATGCGCGCCGTAGAAGCTCTGGAGCTCATGCCGCTGCCCAACCGTCTCGACCTCCGTGAACGGCTCGGATTGACCGACGCGGAACTGCAGCGCTGGGACCGCGTCAGCCGACGGATGTTCGTTCCGTTCCACGACGGGCTGATCAGTCAGTTCGAGGGTTACGACAAGTTGGCGGAACTGGATTGGGATGCGTATCGAACTCGGTACGGAAATATTCAACGACTGGACCGGATCCTCGAGGCCGAGAACGACGATGTCAATCGGTACCGGGCCTCCAAGCAGGCCGATGCGCTCATGTTGCTCTACCTGTTGTCGTCGGACGAGCTGCGCGAGGTGCTTGATCGGCTCGACTACAGCTTCGCGCCGGCCCAGATCCCGAAGATGGTCGAGTACTACCTGGCCCGCACATCGCACGGATCGACGCTCAGCGGTGTGGTCCATACCTGGGTGCTCGCCCGAGCCAATCGCGACCGCGCGATGGAGTTCTTCGAACAGGTGCTGAAGTCTGACATTGCCGACATCCAGGGCGGGACCACCTCCGAGGGCATTCACCTGGCCGCGATGGCAGGCAGCGTCGATCTCGTCCAGCGGTGCTTCACCGGGTTGGAGACCCGGGGTGATCGGATGGTGTTATCGCCAAATTGGCCTGATTCCCTTGGTGCACTTGGGTTCCCGTTTCATTACCGAGGGCACCATGTCCATGTGCGGGTCAGTGGAAAGGGTGCAGAAGTAAGCGTGGACCCGCGCGACGTTCCGCCGGTGGTCATCGAGTGCCGTGGTCGCGTCGAGCAACTGGCACCCGGGTGCACTGTCCGATTTCCCAGCGACCTGAACGACGGGACGTGACTGTCGACGAGTTATGGCTGGCGTGCGACGATCACCGGCATGCGCGCTGACTGAACCACCGCCGCACTGACCGAGCCGAGCAGCATGCCGGCGAATCCTCCACGGCCGTGGCTTCCGACGACGACCAGCTGCGCCTCCTCGGAGTGCTCGACGAGCACGCGAGCGGGGTGATCGCAGATGACGAGGCGTCGGACTTGCACGTCCGGGTAGTTCTCCTGCCACCCCGCAAGTCGCTGCGCCAGCGCTGCGTCCTCCGAGGACTTCATCTCCAGCCAGTTCATGCCCAGAAAGTCGCCAACCCCGAATTCGGTCCATGCGTGCAGGGCGATGAGGTCGACGCGCCGGAGGGACGCCTCCTCGAAGGCGATCGCAGTGGCCAACTCGGACGCGGGGGAGCCGTCGATCCCGACCAGGACCGGCGCCTGTGCCGGATGCGGCATCAACGGGTCTTCGTCGTGAATGACCGCCACCGGACAGTGTGCGTGCTGGACGACGCCGGCGCTCACCGACCCGAGCAGGCTGCCGATCGCGCCGTGGCGGCGACTACCCACCACGACCATGCCGGCCCCCTTCGACATGTCTACGAGAGTGGGAACGGCGGCGGAGTAGTAGATTTCGGTTCGGGCTTCCAGCGGCCCGGTCTCCCTCTGTACTGCTGCAACAACACCTATCGCATCGTCAACGGCTTGGTGGGCCCGCTCCTTTTGCCAGTTACCGATGCCGGTCGGCAGGGGCGTTTGAGACAACGAGCCGAGAACACTGTTGACCACGTGGACCAGGGCGAGCGATGCACCGCGTCGCGCAGCGTCGCGTGCGGCCCAATCGACGGCAACCTTCGCCGCGGGTGACCCGTCGACGCCTACCACAATTTCCGGGGGAGCAATCGAAGACATACGGCATGGTAAGGCGGCCGCGCTCGTTCACGCGTGAGTCTTTGGTCCCCAGCCGTTCGCCAATGGGCTCCGCCGATGCCGTGAAAACCAGGACCAATGCACCGCGGATGCGGTGCCTTGGGCCCCTTCGTCGGCGAGGTGGCCGGGTGGTCTGATTGTCAGGTCGCACTCATCGAGGAGGCCACCATGAACTCACAAAGGGTGAGAACCCATCGGCTCACCGACCTGTCCGTCGACGTGACCGTGGGCGAGTGACCATGGCCGACTTCCTGCGCAACACCGATGCGTTCATGTGGTCGATGGAAAGCGATCCTCGGCTGCGGTCGACCATCGTTTCCGTCGTGCTGCTCGACCGGACACCGAATTGGGAGCAGTTGGTCGAGCGATTCGATCTACTCAGCCGGACGATGCCCATATTCCGGCAGCGTGTGGCACCGTCGACCGTCCCTGCGCCGCCGCGGTGGACGCTCGATACCGACTTCGATCTCGCATTCCATCTCCGGCGCGTGACTGCGCCGCAACCGGCCACCATGGACACCGTGCTGGACATGGCGCGGGTCGCCGCGATGGCCGACTTCGACCGGGCGCGTCCCCTTTGGGAAGTCACGTTGATCGACGGGCTGGCTGACGGCGGTGCCGCGGTGCTGTGCAAGCTGCATCACGCGCTGACCGACGGTATCGGAGCAGTCCAAATCGCGATGACGCTGTACGACCGCACGGAAGAAGGCGATGACGGTCGCCGTCCCATGCCAAGCGTGCCGATACCCACCGCTCCCGGACTGCTGAGCGGCGTCCGTGACGTCATTTCCTACGACACCGGATTGGCCGCGGCGGTCCTGGCCGCTCCGTTGAAGGCCGCCCCCGCGCTGGTCGTCAACGGTATTCGCCGTCCCGTGCAGACGCTCTCAGCCGTCGGCTCCACAATGGCGTCCATCTATCGGACGGTTCGCCCGATCGGCCGGCCCGGATCGCCGATCATGTGTGATCGCAGCAAGGTTCGTCGACTCGCGGCGTTGAACGTGTCCACAACAGCCCTACATCGGGCCGGCGCCGTTGCCGGTGGATCATTGAATGACGCTTTCATCGCCGCGATCACCGGTGGGCTGCGGCGTTACCACGAAAAGCATGGCGCGGTCGTCGGCGATCTGTCGGTGTCGATGCCGATCAGCCTGCGCACCGACGGCGATCCGGTCGGCGGAAACCGGGCAACGCTGATGCGATTCGACGTGCCCGCTGCAGTCGCCGATCCGGCGCAGCGAATCAGCAGCATCCACGATCGCACCAACAAGATGCGCAGCGAGAAGTCGCTCTCCTACACGCAGTCCATCGCCGGGGTTCTCAATCTGATGCCGCGCTGGTACATCGGATCGGTGTTGAGGAACGTCGACTTCGTGGCCAGCGACGTGCCCGGCATTCCGATACCTGTCTTCCTCGCAGGTGCCGCCGTGCGGATGCAATATGCGTTCGCACCCACTATCGGGGCGGCGTTGAACGTCACGCTCTTGTCGTACGTCGACACCTGCGCGATCGGGATCAACATGGACAGCAACGCCATTCCGGACCCCGAGGTTCTCTACGACTGTCTCGTCGCCGGCTTCGACGAAGTGCTCGCGCTCGCGAACTAACGTGCGTCAGGTCACCACGGCC
The DNA here is from genome assembly GCF_000230895.2 of Mycolicibacterium rhodesiae NBB3. The sequence goes on along the minus strand of NC_016604.1, from coordinate 35,793 downwards.
CGAAGTCGGCACTGTTGGCGCGCCGCAGCGCGCTGACGTAGTCGCCGCGTTCGCGCGCGACTTCGTCGGAACCGATAGGGACGGCCAACAGGCCGCGGAAGTCGTCCACCGCGGTGTACTCCTTGCGTCCCATCCAGCGGGACAACCCGTCGAGCATCACGGCGGCGTAGTCGGGACCGTGGCGCAGAAGTGCTGACGCGGTCATCACCACATCCGCCCCGACCAAGAGGTATTTGATCAGCTCCTTCGAACCCTCGACGCCGGTAGTCGCGGCGAGCGACGCGTCGATCCGACCGTGCAGCAAGGCAATCCACGTCATCGGCAAGCGCGCCTCGCCCGCCCGCGACAAGGACGTCCCCGGCGCGACGGCCAGGGTCTCGGCGTCGATGTCAGGCTGCAGGAATCGGTTGAACAGCACAAGGCCGTCGGCGCCGGCCAGGTCCAGGCGCCGGGCCATCTCGGCGGTCGCGCTGAAGTACGGGCTGAGCTTCACTGCGACCGGCACGGTCACCGCTTCCTTGACCCGCCCAAGGATGTCGAGGTGTCGTTGTTCGACGTCGCGGCCGGAGACGTGCGAATCGCCCGGCAGGTAATAGATGTTCAGCTCGATGGCGGCAGCCCCGGAATCCTGCATCGATCGGGCGTAGCCTGCCCAACTGCCTGGCGTGCTGCCGTTGATGCTGCCGATCACCGGAACCGAGACGGCTGCTGCCGCGCGTTCGAGCAGGCTCAGATATCGGCGCGTTCCATGGTCCGCGTCGGCGGTGTGCGGGAAGTACGACAGCGACTCCGCGAAGCTGTCCGTGCCTGCGGCGGCCAGTCGCGCATTCTGCTCGGCTTCCCGTCGTAGTTGCTCCTCGAACAGCGAATAGAGCACCACCGCACCGACTCCGGCGTCAGCGAGGCGCTGGACACCGTCGACGGTGTTGGACAACGGAGACGCCGACGCGACCAGCGGGTTACGCAAATCCAAGCCCAGGTAGCGGGTCCTCAAATCCATCAGTGTTCCCTCCGTGCATCGGGTTGGAAGCTTTGGGGACCACGGGATGCCATCTCCTCGTAGACATTCCAGCGCTGCGCGATCATCTGCTCGGCCATCCCCAGCAGCCGCTCGTATTCGACCGGTTCGGCGTTGGCGAGTGAGCGGTACCGCAGTTCCCGCTTGCGGTAGTCGTCGAGCGGGATCCGCGGTCGGTGCGAATCGAGCAGGAACGGATTTTCTCCGGTGGCACGCAACACCGGGTTGTAGCGCAGGAGCGGCCAGTGCCCACTGGCGACGGCACGGTACTGCTGATCCATCCCGAGACGCATGTCGATGCCATGCGCGATGCACTGGCTGTAGGCGATTATCAGCGACGGCCCGTCGTACGCCTCGGCTTCGCGGAAGGCCTGCAGCGTCTGCTGCGGATCGGCACCCATCGCGACCTTCGCGACGTAGACGCTTCCGTAAGCGATCGCCTGCAGTGCGAGATCTTTCAACGGAACCGTCTTACCCGCGGAAGCAAACTTGGCAACCGCGCCCAGTGGCGTCGCCTTGGACATCTGGCCACCGGTGTTGGAGTAGACCTCGGTGTCGAGCACCAACACGTTGACGTTGCGCCCGGTCGACAACACGTGGTCGAGTCCCCCGGACCCGATGTCGTACGCCCAGCCGTCGCCGCCGACGATCCACACGCTGCGCCGGATCAGGTGATCCACCACGCTGAGCAGGTCAGCGGCGCTGACGGGATCGAGACCGCGAAGTCGGTCCTTCAGCTCGCCCAGCCGCTCCCGCTGTGCCGCCAACTCCGACTCCCGCTGCTGTGGTGCCGCCAAAATGGCGTCGACGAGATCGGCACCTAGCGGGTCACGCAGTTCGGCCAGCCGTCGCCGGGCCAGCTGGACATGTGCGTCGCCGGCCAACCGCAGTCCGAGCCCGAACTCCGCGTTGTCCTCGAATAGTGAGTTCGACCAGGCCGGGCCTCGGCCTGCGGCGTTGGTGGTCCAGGGAGTGGTGGGCAGGCTGCCGCCGTAGATGGACGAGCAGCCGGTCGCGTTGGCGACCATGAGCCGGTCTCCGAACAGCTGGGAGAGCAGTTTGAGGTACGGAGTCTCGCCGCAACCAGCGCATGCACCTGAGAACTCGAAAAGCGGCTCGAGGAACTGGGTTCCACGAACTGTGCCGAAGTCCACACGCGAGCGGTCGTTGGTCGGCAGCGATTCGAAGAACTCGATGTTCTTGCGCTCGGTGTCCACTCGCGGCTCGGCGGGACCGAGGTTGATCGCCTTGGTGACGGCGCCGCCGGGAATGACGACCGGGCAGGCCTCGACACACAAGCCGCAGCCCGTACAGTCCTCGGCGTACACCTGCAGCGAGAACCTGGCGTTGGGCAGGCCGACCGCATCCAGCGGCGCGGAGTCGAACTCCTCAGGCGCCTCGGTCAGTTGTGATTCGTCATAGAACTTGGACCGGATCACACTGTGCGGGCAGACGAACGCGCAGTTGCCGCACTGGATGCAGCTGTCCGGATCCCACACCGCCACCAGGTCGGAGATATTGCGCTTCTCGTAGGCCGTCGTGCCGCTGGGGTAGGTGCCGTCCACCGGAAGTGCGCTGACCGGCAGTAGGTTTCCGCGGCCGGCCATCATCTCCGCGGTCACGGTGCGGACGAACTCCGGTGCCGACTCGGGCACGAGTGGCGCCGGCATGCGGGTGGAGGTGACGAGGGCAGGTACCTCGATCCGCTGCAACCCGGCCACGGCGGCGTCCACCGCTGCCAGCTCCTTGCTCAGCACGTCGGCGCCGCGGTTGCCGTACGTCTTCGCTACCGATTCCTTGATCCTCGCGATGGCCTGCTCTTGCGGCAGCACCTCCGAGATCACGAAGAAACAGGTCTGAAGGACGATGTTGATGCGGCCGGCCAGCCCTGCCTCGCGCGCGATGCGGTCGGCGTCGACGGTGTAGAGCGTGATCCGCTTGTCCAGGATCTGTTCCTGTACTCGCCGCGGCAGCGCGTCCCAGACCTTTGCTGAACGCAGCCTGCAGTTGAGCAGCAGCGTCGCGCCGGGGGCGGCCCGATCCAGCACATCGACCTTGTCGAGGAAGCGGAACTGATGGCACCCGACGAAATTGGCTGCGGTCACCAGGTAGGGGGCGCGGATGGGGTGCGGTCCGAAGCGCAGGTGCGATTCGGTCTGCGATCCTGACTTCTTGGAGTCGTAGACGAAGTAGGCCTGCGCGTGCAGACCTTCGTGGGCTCCGAGGATTTTGATGGTGTTCTTGTTCGCGCTGACGGTGCCGTCCGAACCCAACCCGAAGAAGATCGCGCCGACGGTATCCGGCGACTCGATACCGAACGACGGGTCGTACTCGATGCTGGACCCGGAGACGTCGTCGTCGATACCGATGGTGAACCGCCGCCGCGGTTGCTCGCGGGCGAGCTCGGCGAACACGCCGGCAACCATGGCGGGGGTGAATTCCTTGGAGGACAGGCCATAGCGTCCCCCGATCGCCCGCGGCATCACCGGGCGCTCGCCGTCGGCATGTGCCTCAGCCAGCGCAGCGACGACGTCCAGGTACAGGGGTTCGCCGATCGAGCCGGGTTCCTTGGTGCGGTCCAGCACCCCGACCGTTCGCACCGACGTCGGCAATGCGTCCAAGAATGCTCGGGTGGGGAACGGCCGGTACAGCCGCACCTGCACCACGCCGACCCGTTCGCCGCGTTCGACAAGTGCGCCGACGGTCTGCTTGACCGTCTCGGCGCCCGAACCCATCAGCACCAGAACGTGTTCCGCCGCGGGGTGTCCCTCGTAGTCGAGGATGTGCATCGTCCGGCCGGTGCGCTCGCCGAGGCGGGCCATCAGGCTTTCGACCACATCTGGGACCCGCGCGTAAAACGGGTTGACCGTTTCGCGGGCCTGGAAGTAGACGTCCGGATTCTGGGCGGTTCCGCGGATGAAGGGCCGTTCCGGGGTCAACGCCCGTCCGCGATGCGCGTGCACCAGTTCCTCGGGCACCAAGGCCCGCAGGTCATCGTCGGTCAGCGTCTCAATGGTGTTGATCTCGTGGGAAGTTCGGAATCCGTCGAAGAAGTGCACGAACGGTATCCGGGTCGTCAGCGTGGCTGCCTGCGCGACGAGTGCGAGGTCGTGAGCCTCCTGCACGGAGGCGGACCCGAGCAACGCGAAGCCCGTCTGGCGCACAGCCATCACGTCCGAGTGGTCACCGAAGATCGACAAGCCCTGCGCGGCGACCGATCTGGCCGCCACGTTGATGACGGCCGAGGTCAGTTCGCCGGCGATCTTGTACATGTTCGGAATCATCAGGAGCAGGCCCTGGGACGAGGTGAACGTCGTCGCCAACGCACCGCTCTGCAGCGACCCGTGCAGCGCGCCCGCGGCGCCTGCCTCGCTTTGCATTTCGACCACGGTGGGGACGTTGCCCCATACGTTGGTTCGTTGTGCGCTGGACCATTCGTCGGCGAGTTCAGCCATCGGCGACGACGGCGTGATCGGGTAGATGCAGCACACTTCGTTGAGTCGGTAGGCGACCGAGACGGTTGCCTCGTTACCGTCCACCGTTGCGCGGGTCATGTTGGCTCCGGGAACATCTCGATGGCGTGCACGGGGCACTGATCGAAGCAGACGGCACAGCCCGTGCACTTGTCGTAGTCGAACTCATACCGGTGTCCGACCCCGAGTTTGATCACCGCGTCCTCGGGGCAGGCGCCGAGGCAGCCGTCACATTCGAAGCAGTTCCCGCACGACAAGCAGCGGCCCGCCTCGTAGAGCGCCTCGTCGGCGGACAGCCCGCCGACGACTTCGTCGAAACTCTGGGTGCGCACACCCGGCTCGAGTTCGGGCTGTTGCCGTTTCGCGGTGTCACCGAAGTACCACAGATTGAGGGCATCGAAGGTGGCCGTCGGGTGTTTCGGCGGTCGTTCGGCCTGCTCCCCGCGCAGCCAGGCGTCGATGTGGTGGGCCGCCTTCTTGCCGTGACCGACACCGACTGTGACCGTGCGCTCGCTCGGCACCATGTCGCCGCCGGCGAACACCCCGGGACAGCCCGTCATCAGCGACGGCGTGACACGCACGCTGCCGTCGGCGTCGAACTCCACCCCAGGCAGCGTCCGCATGAACGCCGACTCGGTCTCCTGGCCCAATGCCATGATCAGCGTGTCGGCGGCCAGCGTCTCGAATCTCCCGGTCGGCTGCGGGTAGCCCGATTCGTCGAGTTCCATGACCTCGACGCGGATCTCGGGGCCGTCGAAGGCGGTGATCGTGCGCAGCCAATTGATCCGAATGCCCTCGCGCTCGGCATCTTCGGCTTCCTCGGGGTGCGCGGGCATCTGGTCGCGTGTGCGGCGGTAGACGATCACTGCGTCCTCGGCGCCGAGGCGCCTGGCCACGCGGGCCGCGTCCATCGCGGTGTTGCCGCCGCCGTAGACCGCGACATGCCTTCCGATGACCGGCTTCTCACCCGAGGCGACGCGGCGTAGGAACGACACCGCGTCCACCATCGTGCCCGCATCGCCTGCCGGGATGTCCACTCGTTTGGCCAGATGTGCGCCGATGGCGACGAACACCGCGTCGAAGCCGCCCTCGTCTCGCTCGGCCGCGAGGTCATCGACGCGGTGGTCGCATGTCACCCGCACACCCATGGCCGCGATGCGGTTCAGTTCGTCATCCAGCACGTCGCGGGGCAGCCGGTAGCTGGGAATGCCGTACCGCATCATCCCGCCTGGTGCGGCCCCGGCGTCGCGGACCTCGACCTCGTGGCCGAGGCGCGCCAGATGGTAGGCGGCGGACAGACCACTTGGTCCCGCGCCGACGACCAGGACCCGCTTGCCGGTGCTGGTGGGCGGTGGCTCGAACACCCAGCCGCGCTCGCGGGCCAGGTCACCGAGGAACCGCTCGACTGAGTGGATCGACACCGCGCTATCGAGACTGACTCGGTTGCAGACGGTTTCGCACGGGTGATAGCACACTCGACCGTGAATCGCGGCGAAGGGGTTGTCCGCAACGAGCTGACGCCACGCTGCTTCGTGCCGTCCTGCGGTGGCATGCGCCAACCAGGCCTGGATGTTCTCTCCGGCCGGGCACCCGGCATTGCAGGGCGGCAGCAGGTCGACATAGACGGGCCGGCGTTCGCGCACCGGGCCTGCCCGGGGATGCCCCTGTCCGAGGTCCGCAAGCGGCGTGATGTCCCTGTAGTCAGCCATCAGCCGGGGGATCGACACGTCGGGCCGGGCATTCGCGCGACGACCCCATCGTCGCACTCCACTTAGATCGCGACCGCGCCGCGCGATCAACGCTGATGATATCGACGGTGACCGGCAGCTTCATCGGGCCGCCATGAGCTGTTGTTCCAACTGAAGGACCTGACGGGTGGTCTTCACCACGGTGTCGGGATTCAGGCTCATCGAGTCGATGCCGACCCGGACAAGGAACTCGGCCATATCCGGGTAATCCGACGGGGCCTGCCCGCACAGCCCGGAGTGAATCCCGTTGCGGCGGCAGCCTTCGACGGCCAGTCGGATCATCTCCTTGACGCCGTCGTCGCGTTCGTCATAGTCGAAGGCGACGATCTCGCTGTCCCGGTCGACGCCGAGCGTCAGCTGGGTCAGGTCGTTGGAACCGATGGAGAAACCGTCGAAGCGCTTGGCGAATTCGTCGATCATGATGACGTTGTTCGGAATCTCACACATCGCGTACACCTTGAGCCCGTTCTCGCCTCGCCTCAGGCCGAGGTCGGCCATCGTCTCCAAGACCAGATCGGCCTCGGCGACGCGGCGGACAAATGGGAGCATCAGGATGACGTTGGTCAGCCCCATGTCGTTGCGAACCCGTTGCATTGCAGCACATTCCATCGCAAACCCCTCGGCGTATGCCGGATGTGCGTAGCGGGAGGCGCCGCGGAAGCCGATCATCGGGTTGCTTTCGGAGGGCTCGAAGCCCTGCCCGCCGATCAGGCTGGCGTACTCGTTGGACTTGAAGTCCGACATCCGCACGACGACGGGCTTGGGCCAGAAGGCGGCGGCAATGGTGCCGACTCCCTCGGAGAGCCGCTCCACGAAGTATGCACGGCCGTCGACATAGCCCGCGGTGAGCCGAGCGATCGCCCGGCTCGCTTCGGCGTCGGCGACTCGCTCCGGGTGCAGAAGGGCGAGTGGGTGCACTTTGATGTACTCGCTGATGATGAACTCCATGCGCGCGAGTCCGACACCGTCGTTGGGCAGAAACGAGGTCTTGAAGGCGAGGTCGGGATTGCCGAGGTTGAGCATGATGTCGGTGCGTGGCCTGGCGATGTCGCCGACCTCTGTGCGATCCACGTGGAAACCCACCGCACCGTCGTACACGCGGCCCGTGTCACCCTCTGCGCACGAGACCGTGACCATGACCCCATCGGGCACACTCGTGGTTCCGTCCCCGGTGCCCACCACTGCGGGAATGCCGAGTTCGCGCGCGATGATCGACGCGTGGCAGGTGCGACCGCCGCGGTTGGTGACGATCGCGGCGGCGGTCTTCATAACCGGCTCCCAGTCCGGGGTGGTGGTGTCTGCGACGAGCACCTCGCCCGGCTTGAAATCCGAAAGCTGCGCCAGGTGCTCGATCCGTCGCACGGTGCCCGAGGCGATCTTCTCACCCACCGAGCGCCCCTCGGTGAGGATCGCGCCGCGCCCTTCGAGTACGTAGGATTCCAGCGCGGTCGCGCTGTGCTGGGAGGCCACCGTCTCCGGGCGGGCCTGGACGATGTAGAGCTTTCCGTCGAGACCGTCCTTGGCCCACTCGATGTCCATCGGCCGGCCGTAGTGCGCCTCGATCGCGCACGCGTAACCGGCCAGTTCGAGCACGTCGTCATCGGTGAGGCAGAAGCGAGCACGATCGGCTTTCGGGGTGGGGATGTTGCGCGTCGTGTTCTTCGTCTCGCCTTCGACGAGAATCATTTTCACCGCCTTGTCGCCGAGCAGGCGGCGCAAGACGGCGCGGTGGCCGGCGAGATAGGTCGGCTTGTGCACGTAGAACTCGTCGGGATCCACGGCGCCTTGGACCACATTCTCACCCAATCCGTAGGCGCCGGTGATGAATACAGCATCGCGGAACCCGGACTCGGTGTCGATGGAGAACATCACCCCGGAGGAGGAGATGTCGGAACGCACCATCTTCATCACGCCGATGGACAGCGACACCTTGAAGTGGTCGAAGCCCTGGTCGATCCGGTAGTGGATGGCCCGATCGGTGAAGAGGCTGGCAAAACACCGGCGGCAGGTGTCGAGCAGACTCTCCTCGCCCTTGATGTTGAGATAGGAGTCCTGCTGCCCGGCGAAGCTGGCCGTTGGCAGGTCCTCGGCTGTCGCCGAGCTCCGCACCGCGAGACTGACCTCCTCGCCGTACTCTCGCTGAAGCGCGCGGTAGCCCTCCAGAATCTGCGCGGCCAGGTCATCGGGGAGGCCGGCGCCGTAGACGATTTCCCTGGCGCGCTTGGCCTTGCGCGCCAGTGCGGCGACGTCGTCGGGATCGAGGTCGTCGAGTTCGGCATGCAGACGCTCCCAGGCGCCGGCCTCGTCCAACATGAAGCGATAGGCGGCGGCGGTGATGGCGAACCCGTGCGGGACGCGCACGCCCTGCTCGGACAGCTTCTGGAACATCTCGCCCAGCGAGGCGTTCTTTCCGCCGACAAGCGGCACATCATCGATGCCCATGTCTTCGAAAAAACGAACATATTCAGACGTACCCATGACGTTGCCTCCCGTAGCGCTGCACCAACTGCCGCGCAACGACCCCAACCTCCCACAGCGGTAGGTGGGGAGACAGGGGCCGAAGGTCACATGAATAGGTGACCCTACGACGTGACGCGACCCCAGAGGTCCGACCGTCGATCGGCGGCCGGGACGAGTTCGATTGTCACCGAGTGCGTTTCGTCCGGTGAAGTGGTACCGGAGCCGATCCACGACCGATGACCTCGTGCTCTATTGCACGGTCGGCTGGTGTTGCAGACTCTCGACACAGCGCCCGAGTAGGCACTGGGACGACCGATGTAAAAGGGAGATTCATCATGGCGATCAGGGTTGGCGTCAACGGCTTCGGCCGAGTGGGCCGGAACTTCTTCCGTGCGGTCGACGTGCAACGCGCAGTCGGCAGCACCGATATCGAGATCGTGGCCGTCAACGACCTCACCGACATCACGACGCTGGCTCACCTGATCAAGTACGACTCGGTCCTGGGACGGCTACCGCAAGAGGTCTCGGCGTATGGCGACGACCTGCTCGTGGGAAGTCGACGGATAAAGGTATGGTCCGTCGCCAACGGGCCTGCGGCAGTGCCGTGGGGAGACCTCGGTGTCGACGTCGTCATCGAGTCGACCGGCCGGTACACCGCTGCCGAGCAGGCCAGGGGTCACCTCCACGGAGGCGCGAAGAAGGTGGTGGTGTCCGCCACCTCAAAGGGTGCCGATCTCACGGTCGTGATGGGTGTCAACCACCGTGACTACGACGGTACCCAGACCGTGGTCTCGAACGCGTCCTGCACCACCAATTGCCTGGCGCCGATGGCGAAGGTGCTCGATGAGGTGTTTGGCATCGAACGCGGACTGATGACCACCATCCACGCCTACACCCCGGATCAGAATCTGCAGGACGCGCCGCACCGGGACCTGCGCCGTGCCAGGGCCGCGGCTCTCAACGTGGTGCCGACGTCCACAGGTGCCGCTCGGGCGATCAGCGTGGTGCTGCCCCAACTCGAGGGCCGCCTCGACGGTTACGCACTTCGGGTGCCGGTGCCCACCGGCTCGGCGACCGACCTCACCGTCACGGTCCGCGAACCGGCGACCGTTGAAACGGTAAACGCCGCGTTCGCCGCCGCTGCCGCAGGTGAACTCGGGCGCTACCTCACTTACACCGATGACCCCATCGTCTCCTCCGACATCGTGACCGACCCGGCGTCGTGCATCTTCGACTCCGGGCTCACGAAGGTCAGCGGTGACCTGGTGAAGATCGTCGGCTGGTACGACAATGAATGGGGCTACTCGAACCGCCTCGTCGACCTGACCGACCTGGTCGCGTCGACCTTGTGATGCCTGTCCCGGTTTGGGCATGTCGGCCGGGACGACGTTGTCCCTACGGTTTGAGGACTTGCGGCCCTGCCGACGGGCGCTGCGCGAAGCGCATCGTGATCCCATGGAGCACCTGACCACGCTGGATGCGAGTTTTCTGCAGGCCGAGGATTCCGATTCCCACGTGAGCCTGGCGGTCGGTGGCGTGTCGATCGTGGAAGGACCGCCGCCCGATTACGGTGATCTGGTGTCGGCGTTCGCCGAGCGGGCGCAGGCCATCCCGCGCTGCACCCAGGTGCTGCGCACGCACCCGTTCGACCTCGGCGCACCGGAATGGGTGGACGACCCCAACTTCGATGTTGCGCACCACCTCCACCGCATCGCGTTGCCGCATCCTGGCGATGACGCCGCGCTGTTCGCGATGATCGCCGGAATCATGGAGCAACGGCTGGACCGTGACCGCCCGCTGTGGGAGTGCTGGATCATCGAGGGCCTCACCGACGACAGGTGGGCGCTGCTGATGAAGATCCACCACTGCATTGCCGACGGCATCGCCACCACGCAGATGCTGGCGAAGCTCAGCGACGGCGGCGCTGGTGAGAGCTTTGCGAGCAATATCCGCGCCGCACGGGAAGCCGACGGTTCGATCCTCGAGCTGTTGCGGCCCAGGCTGAACCCGCTGAACTGGATGGGCGGCATCTGGCGGGCGACGCTCGCCGCGACCAGCGCCGCCGAACACGCCGTGGTCGGGGCCGCCGAACTGACTGCTCGTGTGCTCACCGCCGGTCAGGAGTCCTCACTGAACGGACCCGTCACCAAGATGCGGCGCTACAGCGCCGCGCGCGCTGACCTGGCCGTGATGAAGCAGGTCTCCCGTGATTTCGACGTCACGCTCAACGACGTGGCGCTGGCGGCGATCACCAGCGGTTACCGGGCGATTCTGCTGGCCCGAGGTGAAACGCCGGGACCCCACGCCCTGCGCACGCTGGTTCCCGTGTCGATGCGTTCGGTGGAGGACTTCGACCTGACCGACAACCGGGTGTCGGCGATGTTGCCGCTTCTGCCGGTCGATGAACCCGACCCCGTCAAGCAGTTGGAGATTGTCCACCAGCGACTCACCGAGGCCAAGGAGAGCGGTCAGCGCGAAGGTGGCAGTGCCGTTTTCGCGGCCAGCGGAAGTCTTCCTTTCGTCTTCTCGGCGTGGGCGATTCGACTCCTGACCCGTCTGCCGCAGAAGTCGGTATCAGCGTTGGCGACGAATGTGCCGGGGCCCCGCACCCGGCAGCGGTTGATGGGTCGGGACGTGTTGGAGATCCTGCCGGTGCCGCCGATCGCTCTTCACCTGCGCACCGGTATCGCGATGCTCAGCTACGCCGACCGTTTCTTCTTCGGCATCACCGCTGATTTCGACAGCGCACCCGACGTCGACGCGCTCGCCCGTGGGATCGAGGACGGGATACGACACCTGGCGACGCTCGGCGGCTCGCGGGTACAGCCACGAGCGGCTGGTGAACACAGATGACCGAATTCATGCGCAACAGCGACGCCTTCACCTGGGCCATGGAAAGCGATCCTCGGCTGCGTTCCACGGTGGTCACGGTGATCATGCTGGACCGATCGCCGGACTGGGACGAGGTCCGCAGTCGCTTCGATGTCGTCGCGCATGCGGTCCCGATGCTGCGACAGCGTGTCGTCCCGTCGCCGGCGCCGGCGCCGCCGAGATGGGAAGACGCTCCGGACTTCGACCTGGGCTTCCACATGCGCAGGGTGACAGCGCCCGCGCCCGGCACCATCGACACGGTGCTGGAGATGGCGCGGATCGCGGCCATGGAGGACTTCGACCGGGCCCGCCCGCTGTGGGAGGCTACGCTGATCGACCGGCTCGAAAATGACGGTGCAGCAATGGTTCTCAAATTCCACCATGCGCTGACCGACGGAGTCGGAGGCATCCAGATCGGGATGATCCTCTTCGATCTGTCCGAGGTTCCCGAGCGGCACGACGTTGCTGCGCCATGGCCTGAGGTTGCTCCTCCGCAGCGGCTGCGGGGCTACCTCGACACCGCGCGATACAGTGCCGGTTTGGTGACGGACGCGCTGACGGGCACCGTGAAGGCTGCTCCGAAGCTGATTGCCAACAGCATTCTGCGCCCAGCGGACACCGTGTCGTCGGCCGCCGAGTTGGCCGCCTCGGTCTACCGCACCATGCGCCCTGTGAGCCGCAGGGGCTCATCGCTCATGAGCGACCGCAGCCTCATCCGAAAGCTCGGTGTGCTCGAGGTTCCGTTCGGACAACTGCGGGCGGCCGCCCATCGCGGAGGCGGTGCATTGAACGATGCGTTCGTGGCGGGCGTAGCCGGGGGGCTCCGCCTCTATCACGAAAAGCACGGCGTCACGGTCGGCGACCTTCACCTGACGATGCCCATGAGCCTGCGTGAAGAGGGCGACGAGATGGGCGGCAACCGCATCACCATCATGCGGTTCGACGTGCCGGTCGGTACCGCCGATCCCGAGGAGCGAATCCGCCAGATCCACGACAGGACCGGCAAGGTGCGTCACGAGAAGTCGCTGCCGTACACGCAGTGGATCGCCGGAGCTCTGAACATGATGCCGCGCTGGTACATCGGCTCGATCCTGCGCAATGTCGACTTCCTGTGCAGTGACGTGCCGGGGATACCGGTGCCGGTTTTCCTCGGCGGCGCCAAGGTGGTGACCCAGTACGGATTCGGCCCGACGATCGGCTCGGCGGTCAACGTCACGTTGTTGACGTACGTGGACGTGTGCACGCTGGGCATCGATGTGGACACCGGCGCGATTCCCGACTACGACGTGTTCATGGACAGCCTCGTCGCAGGTTTCGACGAGGTGTTGGCGCTTGGCTCGGACCATGTCTAGGACGGATGGTCGCAGTCTCGCGCTCGCCGGCATCCTCGGCGCCGCCTTCCTCGCTGCGCTCGTTCTCGTGCCCGGGTTGCGAGTCGGTGCGGACTCGCCGTGGTTGGGCGCCGTGGTCATTCTCGCGCCCACGACGGCGCTGTTGGGCGCTACGGGATTCCGGCACTATGGCGTCGGACGCGCGGTGGCTGTCGCGGCCGTGGTCGCGGTCGTTGCGGGCGGCGTCAGCTGGCTCGTCGCGGTATTCACCTTGGTGAGGGCACTGAGCGGGTCGGGCGTCGGGCTCGTCTGGGCGATACTGCTGTTCATCACTCCTGCGGTGTCGGTGCTCGCACTCGGCGCACTGGCGCTGCGCGTCGTCCCGCCGAGGCGCGCGGCCGGTGAGCAGGGACCAATGTCACGCGCTGGGGGACCTTCGTCGGTAGTGACCGACCTCAGCGGCCCATAGCGTGGAAAGAGGTAATGAAACCACTATGGAAGGACCCGCGACATGCCCCAGGCAGTCGAATCGCAGAACGCGGCATCTCACTCAATCGACCTGCTCGATGACGTACGCGATGCGGCCAAAGCCGGCCAGCACGCAGCGGCTGAGGCTCTGCGGGCATTCCGCCAAACGGTCGACGAGGCGGTACCGCACGCAGTCCAACCGCTACGCACGAAGATCGTTGATGCCGCGGTCGAGCTCGCCGACAAGCTCGTCGCTGCGCAATTCCAGCTGAACAGGGACCTGATCAACAGCGCCGAACGAGCCCTGAACAGGACCGACGACGACCAGAAGTAGAAGTCTGGCCACTCAGCCGTTGCGGCGGGCCACTTCCAGCCCGCCGCTCCGGACTGTGGCAACTATCGTGAATCGCGGGATACACTGCGAGGTGGACTGATTCCCACAGGCAGGCGTTTGGCAGTAGCGCCCCGCCGGATGTCTGGGCCGGGAATCTGTTGCGGCACTGCTGTTTCGGTTTCACAAGCACGGTACACGCGCAACCCGACGAGTCCCGCAGGGCCCATCGACCGATGGCCGAGAGGAGTTTCGGATGACGTCCGCGCCACCTGGACCTGCGCCGGCATTGCCGTCGCGACGCACACGCACTCTCGAGCGCACAGTCGCCGCGTCCGAATCTGAATCGGCCTCGCAGCCGGCACCGGTTTCACGCCTCCGGCGCATCGAGAGATGAACGCAGACGTCGACACCGTGCTCCGTCGCTACGGACATGACGGAACACGGCTGATCGACATTCTGTGGGACGTTCAGCATCTGTACGGCCACATTCCCGGTGACGTGTTGCCGCAAATCGCGACCGGGCTGAATCGGACTCCGCTGGACATCGTCGAAACAGCCTCCTTCTATCACTTCTTCCGAAGCGCGCCATCTGGTCGGCACCAGATCTACTTGAGCAACACGGTGATTGCCAAGATGAACGGGTATGGGGAGGCCTACGACGCGCTCGAGCGCGAGACCGGCGTCCGATTCGGAGAAACCGACGAGGCGGGGATGTTCGGCTTGTTCGAAACGCCGTGCATCGGGCTCAGCGATCAGGAACCCGCGATGATGATCGACAGCGTGGTGTTCACGCGACTGACCCCGGACAAGGTCGCAACCATCGTCGCGCAGTTGAAAGCGGGGAGGGTCGCCGCCGATATCGCGAACCCGGCGGGGCTGCCCGACGATGGCATCGGCTACGTCGATGCCCTGGTGGAGTCCAATGTTCACACGCGCGGGCCCGTGTTCTTCCGCGGCGAGCCGGATTACCAGACGTTGCTCAAGAACTGCCTCGCCAATACGCCCGAGCAGACGATCAGCACGGTCATCGAATCCGGGCTGCGCGGGTACGGCGGTGCGGGCTTTCGAACCGGATTGAAGTGGCAGCTGTGCCGCGCCGCACCGGGCGACGAGAAGTATGTCATCTGCAACGCCGACGAAGGTGAACCCGGCACGTTCAAGGACCGGGCGCTGCTGACCCGATCACCTCTCGACGTCTTCATCGGGATGGTGATTGCGGCTTACGCGATCGGCAGTTCTCACGGAATCGTCTACCTCCGTGCCGAATACGCCTATCTGAAGCGCTATCTGGAGAGCCAGCTTCAGCAGCTTCGGGACGACGGGCTCCTCGGGCGCAGTATCGGTGGCCGGGCAGGATTCGATTTCGACATCCGTATCCAGATGGGTGCAGGCTCCTATGTCTGTGGTGAAGAGTCTGCGCTGATCGAATCCTGTGAAGGCAAACGGGGCACCCCCCGGCTGAAACCGCCCTTCCCCGTCCAAGAGGGCTACCTCGGCAAACCCACGAGTGTCAACAACGTCGAGACCTTAGCTGCCGCAACGCGAGTCATCGAGGAAGGCGCCGCATGGTTTCGCCGCATGGGCACACCGGACTCGGCTGGCGCCCGGCTGTTGAGCGTCGCCGGGGACTGCGATCGCCCCGGTGTCTACGAGGTCGAATGGGGCATCACCCTTGACGAGGTTCTGACGATCGTGGACGCGCACGACGCCCGCGCTGTGCAGATCAGTGGTCCATCGGGGGAGTGTCTGTCGGTGGCCGCTGACGGCCGACGCCGTATCGCCTACGAGGACATCCCGTGCAACGGCGCCGTAACCATCTTCAATGCGACCCGCGACCTGCTGGACTGCGTCACGGACTATACGAAATTCTTCGCCGACGAATCCTGCGGCATATGCGTCCCCTGTCGGGCGGGCACAGTCGGCTTACACGACAAACTGAAGCTCGTCATGGCGGGATCAGCGAGCCAGGAGGATCTGGACGACGTGGCCGCTTGGGGCGCGGTGGTGCGGACTGCCAGTCGATGCGGCCTCGGGGTCACCGCGGCAAATCCCATTCTGACGACGATGGAGAAGTTTCCGGAGATCTATCGAGAAAAGTTGCGTGCGCAGGAACAGGCCCTCCTGTTGTCATTCGATCTGGATGCCGCGCTGGCCGGGTACGACAAGGCAGTGACCGAGCTGGAGACGGACGGGACGGCGTGACCATCCACATCGAGATCGATGGACGACAGGTGTCGACCGACGAGGACAGCATCCTGGTGGACGTTGCCGCCGAGGCCGGCGTGTACATCCCCACGCTGTGCTACCTCAAAGGCAAACCGTGCCTCGGGACATGCCGGGTGTGCTCGGTCAAGGTGAACGGAGCAGTGGTCGCGGCATGCACGGTTCGCGTCTCGGACGGCATGAAAGTCGAGGTGGACGAACCGGATACGGCTGACATTCGAAAGGCGCTGGTGGAACTGCTCTTCGCCGAAGGCAACCACAATTGCCCGAGTTGTGAAAAGAGCGGTCGTTGCACGCTTCAGGCGGTGGGCTACGAGGTGGACATGGTGGTCTCACGCTTCCCATACCGGTTCCCGCATCGAGAACGGGACCACGCTTCGGAGAAGATATGGCTGGAGCGGGATCGCTGCATCTTCTGCCAACGCTGCGTGGAGTTCGTCCGTGACGAAGCCACCGGCCAGAAGATCTTCAGCATCAGCCGCCGCGGCGCCGAGTCCCAGATCGAAGTCGATACCGACCGCGCCAACGCGATGCCGCCCGAGCAGGTCCGCTACGCCGTAGAGATCTGCCCTGTCGGTGCCATCCTCGAGAAGCGGGTGGGATTCGACGTCGCGATCGGCCGGCGCAAGTACGAAGTCCAATCGGTCCGGGATCGGGCGCTGGACCCCACAGACGATTGCGGTGCACCGTGACCGACGAAATCGCATCGCACGAAATGCCCTCAGCACCGAGGGATCCGACGCTGTCAAACGCCAACGAGAACAAGGTCCACGTGGCAATGATCGGTTTGTGTGGCTGCTGGGGATGCACATTGTCCTTCCTCGATATGGACGAGCGGATCCTTCCCTTCCTGACGAAGGTCACCATCCACCGGTCGTCGCTCACCGATATCAAGAGAATCACCCAGCGATGCGCAATCGGCTTCATCGAGGGAGGTGTGGCGAATGAGGAGAACATCGAAACGCTGCGTCATTTCCGGGACAACTGCGACATCCTGATCTCCGTCGGCGCCTGCGCCATCTGGGGCGGCGTGCCGGCGATGCGCAATATGTTCGAGCTGAAGGACTGTCTGTCCGAGGCGTACATCAGTTCGCCCACCGCGGTACCCGGTGCCGAACCCGTCGTTCCCTCCCACCCCGACATTCCCCGACTCACCACCAAGGTGTACCCCTGCCACCAAGTGGTCAAGATGGACTACTTCATTCCCGGCTGCCCACCGGATGCGGATGCGATCCTCACAGTGCTCGAGGGTCTGATAAATGGTCGCCCCGTCGCGCTGCCCCGCTCGCTCAATCGTTATGACTGATCTCGGAGGCTTCGCGTGAGCAGAAAGCTGATCATCGATCCCGTTACCCGCATCGAGGGCCACGGTAAGGTCACCGTGCACCTCGACGATGACGACAACGTCGTCGACGCCAGGCTGCATGTCGTCGAGTTCCGAGGGTTCGAGAAATTCGTTCAGGGCCACCCGTTTTGGGAGGCGCCGATGCTGATGCAGCGCATCTGCGGAATCTGCTTCGTCAGTCACCATCTCTGTGGCGCGAAAGCGCTCGACGACATGATCGGCGCCGGCGTGAACACGAAGGTCGGAATAACGCGGACGGCGGAGAAGATCCGGCGGCTCGGCCACTACGCGCAGATGCTGCAGTCGCATGCGACGGCATATTTCTATTTGGTCGTCCCCGAAATGATGTTCGGGATGGACGCCGCGCCCGAGCAGCGAAATCTCCTCGGTCTCATCCAGGCCGACCCAGCGTTGATGCGGCGAGTGATCATGCTGCGCAAGTGGGGCCAAGAGGTCATCAAGACGGTCTTCGGAAAGAGAATGCACGGCATCAGCTCAGTGCCAGGAGGCGTCGACAAGAACCTGAGCAGGGCCGAATGCGACCGACTGTTGAACGGCGAGGAGGGGCTCCCGTCGATCGACGAGATCATCGACTACGCGCAGGACGGTCTTCGCCTCTTCTACGACTTCCACGACAAGAACCGAAGCACGGTGGACAGCTTCGCCAACGTGCCCGCGCTGAACATGTCCCTTGTCGACGCCGACGGCAACGTCGATTATTACCACGGGATGCTGCGCATCATCGACAAGGACAAGAACGTCGTCCGGGATATCGATTATCACGACTACCTCGACCACTTTTCGGAAGCGGTCGAGGCCTGGACGTACATGAAGTTCCCTTTCTTGAAGGAACTCGGCAGGGAGGACGGATCGGTTCGGGTGGGGCCGCTCGGACGGATGAATGTCACGAAGTCACTGTCGACGCCGCGCGCTCAGGAGGCCCTGGAGCGCTTCCACGCTTACACCGGTGGAGCTGCGAATGATATGACCTTGCACACCAATTGGGCCCGGACCATCGAAGTGCTCCACGCCGCCGAACTGATCGAGGAGTTGCTGCGGGATCCCGATCTGCAGAATGCGGACTTGCTCGTCACGCCCGCGGCCGACGAGTGGGTCGGTGAGGGCATAGGTGTGGTCGAAGCTCCGCGCGGCACACTGCTTCATCACTACCGCGCCGGGCCGGAAGGTGACATGACGTTCGCGAACTTGATTGTGGCCACTACACACAACAATCAGGTCATCAATCGGACGGTGCGCTCCGTAGCCGAAGAATATCTGCAGGGACGCGGGGAGATCACCGAAGCCATGATGAACGCCATCGAGGTGGGGATTCGCGCATATGACCCATGTCTGAGCTGTGCGACGCATGCTTTCGGGCAGATGCCGTTGATCGTCACCGTGCACGATCCCGCAGGAAACGTGATCAACGAACGTGTCCGCTCTGGAACCGGCGCATGAGACTCGACGACTTCGACAACGACTCCTGCCTGATCTATGGCATCGGCAACGTGGGTCGGCAGGACGATGGTCTGGGCTGGGCGTTCGTCGATTGGCTTGAGGCTCAGAGCCTCTGCTCGAGCGCACAGTTGCAGCGGGGCTATCAACTTCTGCTCGAGGACGCCGAACTGATCAGCACCAAGGAACGTGTGTTGTTCATCGATGCCACCAGGGACGCTGCGGTGGAATCATTCACGCTGGAGCGCGCGGCACCTCGAATGGACTTCAGCTTCACTTCGCACGCCATCTCGATTCCGGCGATCATGGCGACCTGTCAGCAGTGCTTCGAGCACCTGCCGGTCGTGCACGTGCTCGCGATCCGCGGATATGAATTCGGACTCGAAATAGGTTTGACGGATGCGGCGAAGCAGAATCTGAACGGTGCGGCCGCTCACTTTTCCACGTCGCCTACGCTCGTTGGATCCTGAAATCTTGGGACCTTTGGCCGCATTCTCGGGCGCGTACGTTCGGTAGCGTTGCGACCATGACCACACCGGCTCAACCGATCGCTATCCTGCCAGAGAGCGAATGCTGGAACCTGATGTCCAGTGCCGCGCTGGGACGCCTCGTCACCACCGTCGACGGTCAGCCGGACATATTCCCCGTCAACTTCGTCGTCCAGCACAAGACCGTGTTGTTCCGCACAGCGGAGGGCACCAAATTGGTCAGCGCGGCGATCAACAACAACGTGCTGTTCGAAGCCGACGATCACAACGCCATGGAGGGGTGGAGCGTGATCCTCAAGGGGATAGCGCGTTCGCTGCGTACCGACGCCGAGATCGAGGAGGCCGAGAAGGCCCAGTTGCTTCCGTGGACGGCCACTGTCAAGCAGCACTACGTGCGTATCCGCCCGCTGAGCATCAGCGGTCGCCGGTTCACCTTCGGATCTGAACCGGATCGCGACTTCACCATCGCGTGAACCCTCTCCGGGTCACGACATCTAGACGCGGTGCAGATCGTCGCTTGCTTTGGCAGCCAAGGCCTCGGCCTGAACCTCTCGAGCCACTCTGCGCTTGACGCCAAGCAGGATGCCCCGTGTCACAAACGCCGTTGCCGGTCCCGCGAGTTCGGTGACCAGTAGCTGGCCTGGACGGCGCAACGGTGTTCGGATGCGAATGAGAAGCCGACAGCGATCGTCCCAGTGAGGAATGACGTGGAAAGACCACACCACGTTCCATTCCCGGTTTGATTGTCTGCCCGCAGAAGCGCGCAACACCATGGACTCCTGATCGGCGACTTCGGCCACCTGGAGCACGAACCCTTCGTGTAATCCCATCCAGTGCTTAGGAACAAGCCTGATCTCGTCACCGGGCGCGAGGTGTTGCCACTCGGGATGGATGCGGTCTGCGTTGACGTAGCGCAACCCGGCGAAGTTCTCCAATTTTTCGAAGGTGTACAGCCCACCGCGGTCTTGCCCCATCTGAACCAGCCATGGCCAGATCGCTTCTGGTGGAGCGTCTATCCACACCGCTTCAGTGCTCCGCAGGACGGGTCCGGCGATGAGATCGTCCCCGTCGAGGAACATCTGACATTCTTCCTTCGTGGTGCCCCAATTCCGGTAGTACCGCCGCGCCGCGTACAGGAATGCCAGTGCCCCAGCGAACCGCAGTCCGTTCTTGATCATGTATCAACGGTGCGCCGGTGGGTACGACCAGGCTAGGGTCGCTAGTCCCTGATCTGATCGACGTTCGCCGTATGAACTGGTCGTCGTACGCTGAGGGGCTTGACTGAGATCAGAGGCGGTAAAGAGCGGCGCCGGCAGTGATTCCGGCGCCCGCCGCGACCAGAAGGACAAGGCCCCCCTCGTCAACGGCTGTGCTGACACGGTCGAATGCGGAGGCCAACGCGGCCGTGTGCATTCCCTCATCGTCACCGACGGTGACGCGGTCGGTGGGAATACCCAAGCGATCCGCCAGGGCCGCCCGAAATCCGGGTCGCGCAGGGGCGGCAGCGACAGCGTCGATGTCGTCGATCGTCAAATTCGATTCGCGAAGGCACCGGCTGACAGCCGATGCGGCCGCGTCCGCATAGTGCTCGTCGATCCCTGGTGATTGTTGAAGGCGCAGAATGTTTCGACGGCCGCCCCGCAGTCCGACGGTGGCAGAAAACGAGTCGCTGTGCTCCGACAGATTCGCCCAACACATTTCTCCGAGCCCGCGCCCCTCGTCGGTCCAAGAACAGAGCAGGGAGGCACCGGTGGGTGTGAGTGGAAAATCTTCGCTCTGCCCGTGCCCGGGGTCGGCATCACTGGCGACTACCAGGGCACAGTCGATCGCGCGCGATTTCAGGAACCCGTCGACGATCTGCAATGCGGTCAGAACGCCGCACGTCCCATTTGCGACATCGAAGGAGAATGTGCCGTGCGCGTCTTCGTGAGGTTCTTCGGGATTGGCGCCGATGTCCTGTTGAATCAAAGCAGCGAGTGCGGGCTCGGCCAAGTTTCGGTCGCGGTAGATACCCGCGTTGAGCAACAGGTCGACCTCGTCGGCGGTTCGCCCGGCGCCGCGGAGGCAGTCCTCGGCTGATTTCACCGCGAGTCGAAGTGCGCTGTGGCGGCTGCGCCATCCGCTTTCGGCGATAGCGACCCGATCAATCAACATGCCCATGGCGTTCCACCATCTCCTCGTCCAGCGTCAGCAGCACGATGCCGATTTCGAGACCTGATGCCAGGGCGATCAGTGCGATCGTCTCGCCAGGCTTGATGTTTCCCGCTTTCAGTTCCTCCACCAGGGCGACCGTGTGGGTGGTCGATGCGGTATTGCCATAGCGGTCGACGGTGATCACGGCGTCGTGTCGGGGGGCGTCGTCGAATGCCTCGGAAATCTTCGCCATCCCTTTGCGGATCGCACGGGCGGAGGTTTGGTGAGTGATCACGTGATCGATGTCGTGTATCGAGATACCCACCGCGTCAAGCACTTCGTGGAGCAACGGCGGGGTGTTCGACATCGCGGCCTTGTGAATCCCTCGAGCGTCGGTGAACATGCGCGCAGCAGGTTCGTCGCCCTTCGGATAGGCGAGACAAAGCCTGCTGTATTGGGCCACGGTCGTGAACCCCGCGAGGTCGATGCCGGCTGATCCCGGGGCTGCTCGTTCGAGCAGAAGCGCCGCCCCGGCGTCGCCGAGGGTCAACGAGGCAAGCTCCTTGCTCATGATGGTGCGGATGTGACGGGCTGCATTCTGACCCAACTGAGAGATGTACTCACCGCTGACGACGAGCGCTCGCTCGATGGAGCCCTGTCGAATCCAGTTGTTGGCCACCGTGACTCCGGTCAACATGCCCGCGCACGCGTTGGAGAGATCGAATGTGATGGCGTTCTCGGCGCCGATCGCACGGGCGACCGCTCCGCTCATGGTCGGTTCGAGCCACTGCGTGAAACCGTCGCGAAGTTTTGTGATGCTGCAGCTGATCACCGCGTCGACCGATGCGGCGTCCCGGCCCGCATTGTCAAGACACTTCAGCGCCGCGGCGGTCGCCAGACTGTAGGAATCCTCGTCGCCGACCGACACGCGGCGCTCTCGAATCCCAGTCAGCTTTTCGAGGTCGATATGGGTGTGGTGACGGGTCGTCGACATCAGCTCTTCGGTGGCCAGGCGGGTCGTCGGCAGATGTCGTCCGGCACCGGCGAGTCGCGTGCGGTACGGTGCGCCCGGGGTGCCGGCCTCGGGCTCCATGATCAGCCAATGGGTGCGTGCCATCAATCGATGATGTGCTTGTCCGTGCCGAGGAAACAGAGCGCATTTGGCATCGATGCTCGGGACCTTCGGCCCTTAGCCACGCGTTTGCGTTTCTAGTGGCCTTGAGGTTATGGGCACGACAGCGGCCGTGGCCGGCGGCGTTGATGGCCGCTGCCGGTGACGTCGCGCTGTATCCACGCGAAATGCGGTCATGGATGTACACCTCCACCCCGAATGGCGGGACCTGCGCGTCGGCGACACCGTCTGGCTCGCCCGGCGGTACGTCAACGCGGCCAGGCAGGTGGTTGCGCCCGCTGACTCCCGGTGGTTGATACCCGCCAGCCGCTGCTCGCGACGAACCCACGAAGAAGCTTGAGAGATCGCCGCAGGTAAGCCGCCAAACCATCGGAAATGTAGCTCGCGAAGCCCGCCATCAGGGTTTACTTGCAAATTGTCGCGTTCGTCAGGTCCGCTGGCCGTCCGGGACCGCCCCAGCCCCTCTAGCTGGGGGAATAGTCGTCGCCGAGTGTTGGAGGACCAGCGTTGACCGTGAGGGTGGGTGACGCGACAGCGGCCGAAGCAGCGAATGGGAAGCAAGTCGATCCAAGTCGTGATGTCGATGTGAGCCCCACCGCCAACAGCGCAGTCGCCTCCGACCACGCGGTGGCGACGTCCAGATCACAACAGGACCACCGGGGTGCCGCGGAGGTGTCGAAGGGCGGCCCGGTCGGCGCGATGCTGAGCAGACCGCTCCGGTACGTCCTCGGTAAGTCCGATCGTTCGTTGCAGACACTGGGCCGGTTTTTCGACCTGGCCGCGCAGGCCTTCGGCTACCTGATCGTGGATGTGATCCGGCTGCGTCATCCGTGGCGGGACACCGTCAACCAGGCGTGGTTCATCATCAGCGTGACCGCGATCCCCGCGTTGCTGGTGTCGGTCCCGTTCGGCGTCATTGTGGCGGTGCAGGTCGGCAGTTTCATCCAGCAGGTCGGCGCGTCGTCCATCTCGGGTGCGGCGGGCGGACTCGGGGTGATCCGACAGGGCGCACCGATGGTGGCCGCCTTGCTGTTGGGCGGTGCGGCCGGATCGGCGGTGGCCACCGATCTCGGCGCCCGCACCATTCGCGAAGAGGTCGACGCGCTGCGTGTGATGGGTGTCGACCCGGTGCAGCGGCTGGTCGCGCCTCGGCTGGCGGCGATGGTTCTGGTGGCACCGGTGCTGTGCGCCTTCATCATCTTCATGGGGCTTGCCGCCGGCTACGCGATCAACGTCGGCTTCCAGTCCGGCACGCCGGGCAGTTACATCGCGTCGTTCGCGTCCTTCGCCGGCGTCGGCGATGTCGTGATCGCCATGCTGAAGACCTGGCTGTTCGGCATGGTTGTGATCCTCGTCGCCTGTCAGCGCGGGCTGGAGGCCAAAGGCGGCGCACGCGGTGTAGCCGATGCGGTGAATGCCTCCGTCGTCATCGGCGTGGTCGCGGTGTTCATTCTCAACCTGATCATCACGCAGGGAGTGTCGATGTCCATGCCGTTGAGGATGGGCTGAGGAGATGGCGACACCATCGCGACACCTTCCCCATGCACTGCGGGCACCGCTGTGGATCGCCGGTCAGGGCGACTCGCTGCTACAACGGCTTGGCCACCAGCTGTCCTTCCTGATCCAGGTGCTCGGCGCGGTACCGCATACGCTGCGCAATTACCGTCACCAGACCGGGGTGCTGTTGGTCGACGTGATGTGGGGCAACGGGTCGTTCATCGTCGGTGGCGGCACCATCGGCGTGCTGGTGCTCATGGGCGCGGCCGTCGGCGGTGCGGTGGGCATCGAAGGGTATGGCGCCCTCGACATGGTCGGCATGGGCCCATTGACCGGGTTCGTCTCCGCCTATGCGAACACCCGCGAGATGGCTCCGATGATCGCGGGTATCGGCTTCGCTGCGCAGGCCGGGTGCCGGATGACCGCCGAGATCGGCGCCATGCGGATCAACGAGGAGATCGACGCCCTGGAAGCCCTTGGCATCCGGTCCATCCCGTTCGTGGTCACCACCCGCGTGATCGCAGGCACGTTGACTATCGTTCCGCTCTACATCGTGACCCTCATGTTGAGCTACGTGTCCTGTGCGCTGGTCGTCAATGTGGCCCACGGTCAGTCCTCGGGTACCTACAACCACTACTTCAGCTCGTTCATCCAACCGTCCGACGTGTTGTTCTCGGTGCTCAAGGCGGCCATCTTCGTGACGCTGATCATCGTCATCCACGCGTATCACGGCTACTACGCCTCCGGCGGTCCCGAAGGTGTCGGCCGGGCGTCCGGTCGGGCCATCCGGGCCAGCATCGTCACCGTGGTCGCCGTCGACATGGTCTTGACGCTGCTGTTCTGGGGCAATAGTGCCGGCATCCGGATATCGGGGTAGCGCCTTGACACTGCCGTCCGATCAAGGCGCGCGGGCGCTCAGTTCGCGCTCGCTGCGGATCCTGGGCCTGATCGCCGCGGTGATCCTGGGGATCGCGGGCACGCTGCTCTATCAGATGGGGACCGGCCGGTTCGCCGATACCTTCAAGCTGACCGTGCTGGCTGACACGCTCGGCGAGGGACTGACCCCAGGTGCGGAGGTGAAGTTCCGCGGCTTGACCATCGGATCGGTGGAAAGCCTGCAATCCGTGGGCTACAACAAACAGAAGATCACGCTGGAACTCGAGCCGCGACAAGCGGCAGCGTTGACAGCTGACACGACGGCGAACTTCATGTCCTCCAACACTTTCGGCCTCGCAGCGGTCGAGTTGGTGAGCAGCGGAACTGGGCCACGGTTGCGCCCGAACCAGACGCTGATGGTCGACACCAACGTGCGGTCGGCCTCCATCACCGGATTGCTGCGCGAGGGCCAGAAGTTCGGCCGCATCATCGATTCGCCCGACGTCGACCACATCATCGATGTGGTGCGCAGGCACTCCGACCTCACCGAGCCGGTGACCCGGTCATATTTCGATCTCATCAAGATGCTCGCCGACTCCCAGAAAGTTCCCTTCTCACAGTCGCTTTCGGTGTTCGCATCACTGATCAACGGTGTCAGCGACTCGGTCCCGCTCATCGGGCTGGCCTATGACCTGCTGAACGGGATGGAGTTCCTGGCGCACCCCGACGGGGTCGAGCGGATGAACATGATTCTGGAGCAGGGCACCGAACTGCTCTTCGACCTGAATGGAACGCTGGCGAAGAACATGTCGTGGCTCCTACCCCTCTCGCGCGCGATGGTGAGCGCATTTCTGCCGCTCTCGTATTTCCAGGGCAGCTTCGCGCCGGCCTACGACCGGCTGTCCGGTCTGCTGGACCGCACCAGCGCGGCGTTTCCGATCATCGACGGCAAGGTACGTATGCAGATCGAAGTCACGCTGGACACCATGCCCGGGTTGGCGGCGGCCTTGCCCTTACCCTCGCCCGACGCGGCGCCCCAAGGCGGTGGGCGATGAGAAGTGTTGCCAAATCCGTGACCTGGTTGACCATCTTCTTCGCCATCGCGGCGGTGTGTACGCTCGTCGTGCTGACGGCCCTACGCAGTCCCGTCACCGGGGCGCTCGCCCGTTACACCGCGGAGTTCTCCGATGTGTCAGGGCTTTACGTCGGTGACGACGTGCGCATCTCGGGCGTACAGGTCGGCAAGGTGGAGACCATCCGCCTCGACGGCCGCGTCGCCAAGGTGGATTTCACCGCCCAAGCGGATCACCCGCTGTTCACCAACACCGTTGCCGCCGTGCGCTATCAAACTCTTATCGGTCAACGCTATGTGGAACTCGTCCAACCCGCCGAGCCCGACACCCAACTGACGAGCAGCGGGTCGATCCCGCTGGGACAGACGATTCCGTCGTTCGACGTTGCCAAGCTGTTCAACGGTTTTCAACCGATCTTTCAAACCCTCGATCCCGCGCAGTTCAATCTCCTCGGAGAGAATCTGCTGCAGTTGATCCAAGGTGACGAATCCGGCATCGGGCCGTTTCTCCACCACCTCGACGTCATCTCCAAGTTGGCCGTGGACCGGCAGGCGGTCATCACCGTCATGATTCGCAATCTGAGTGCGATCTCGCACGACCTCGGCGGCAAATCGCAGCAACTGTTCAACCTCATCAAGCAGCTCAACGACGTGCTCGCGCGATTCGCCTCGGTGGGTGAGGAGTTCCGTACCTCGCTGGAAACCCAGCTGCCCGGACTGCGCAGCACCGTGCATCTCCTGCAATACACCGAGCGCACGTTCGACGGGACCACGGTTCCGCTCTATGACCTCGTCAGCCGTATGTGGCCGCAGACCCCGACCATCATCGCGGGCCTGTCGCTGACACCGTCGCTGATCCAGGGAATGCGGGACTGGCTGGTCGACGCGCAACCAGCGGACCCGACGTTCTTCTGCTCGAACGGTGAAGTCACCCTGCCGGGGATTGGCGAGGTGTCGTTCGCGCAACAGAATTTGGTGGTGTGTAGGTGATCGAGTTTCACAACCGACTTTCCGCCCTGCGCACACGGCTGGGGGGGCGGCGAGGTGCGCTCGATGAAAGGGCCGCCGTCGCTCGCAGTCGCCGGCACGGTGTGATCGGAGTGCTCGTCATCGTGGTGTCGTTGGCCGCCACAGCGATGGCCTACCTCAACCCGACAGGTCACACGAGATATACCGCGCACATGGCCAATTCGGCCGGGGTGCGCATAGACGATCAGGTGCGCATCGCCGGCATCCCAGTCGGCAAGGTCACCAGTATTCGGCTCGACGGAGCGTTCGTCGAGATGCAGTTCGATGTCGAGAGTTCGGTGCCGGTCGGATCGGATTCGACCCTGGACATCAAGCTGCTGACCCCGCTGGGCGGTCACTATGTTTCGCTTGACCCCAAGGGCGCTTCCCCGCTGGGGCGCAATGTCATTCCGCCAAGCCGCATCACGCTGCCCTTCGAGATCAACGACATCATTCAGGCGGCGACACCGGTGATCAAAGAGGTCGACGGCGACGTCATCCACGACACCTTCACCGAGGTCGCCAACGCGGCCAACAACTATCCCGACGCGGTGCGCGATCTGATCGGCTCGGCTGATTCATTGACCGCATCGTTGAGCACGTCCACCACCGACTTCCATCGCAGCCTCGACTTCGTCAACGACGGCCTGCAAGCCGTGGTCGTCAACCGGGACCAGCTCATCACGCTCGTCGAACAGTTCGCCGTCCTCGGCCGGATGTACACCTCGAAGGCGGTCGATATCGTCGAATTCTTCGGTCTGCTCAAAGAATTGACCCGCATGCTCGACCGCATTGCCGTGTTCTACGGACGGGAGGTCGCGCCGATCGCCGAGGGACTCGAAGACATCACCGACACGCTCACCGCCCATCCCGAGCGTTGGGGCATGGCCCTGGACGGCCTCCGGCAGACCCTCGACATCGTGGTACCGATGCTCAGTGGCAACGGAGTCGTCTTCGACGAGGGCGACCGTCGGCTGGCCCCCGGGCAGGACCTGTGCCTGCCCAACCTCATGAGGCACTGTTGACATGGCGGTGACGGCAGCGATCGGTGCGCGGTTACGTACTCCACTGGGGATCGCGACGGCGTCGGTGACCGTGGTCGCTGTCGTCGCGGCGGCGGTCATGGGTGCGAAGGTCGTGAGGTCCGAGGTCGTCAACATCCGGACGATGTGCGCCGAATTCACCGATGCGGTAGGGCTTTATGAAGGAAACAAGGTCGCGCTGCTGGGTATCGAAGTCGGTTCCATGACCGCGATCGTCAACAAGCCCGACCACGTCGAGGTCGACTTCACCGTTCCCGCCGATCTCGACCTGCCCGCAGACGTCGGTGCGGTCACCTACTCGCAATCGATTGTCACCGACCGTCATATCGAGCTCACCAAGGCCTACACCGGTGGGCCCAAGTTCACCGGGCCGGGTTGCATCAAGCTGGATGCCACCAAGACCCCGGTCAGCATCAGCGAGACCTTCTCCGCCGTCGGCAATCTGGCGGACGCCATCATCGGAGCCCAACCCGGACAGGACCCGTCCAACGCACCGGGCGTACGAGCCATCAACGACAGCCTGAGTGCGGCCAGCCGCTCGCTGGAAGGCACCGGCCCCGGTCTCAACAAGACGATGCGCAACCTGGCGACCATGCTCGCCGACCCGTACAAGGCCGACGCCGACTACCGACGGTTGTTCGAAAACAGTGAGATCCTCACCTCGGACTTCCTCTACAACTGGGACAGCTTCGCATCCGTCATCCAGACGCTCCCGGCCACCACCGAACTGGTCGAAGGCCTTTCGGACAATTTCGGAGCGACGCTGAGCTATCTGTCACACCTGCTGCCGATCATCGTCGAGGCCATGAACCGATTCGGACCGCGGATGTATGCGAGGGCCGGCGGGGGGATCGAGTGGATGCGAGACCTGTTGAACAATCACAGCCCCGCCATCCTCGCCATGATCAAATCGTGGCCGCAGTTCACCAACTGGTTCGCCGATATCTACGAGCCGGCGTGGGGCACCCACAACGTCACCTACATTCCGCCGCAGGTGGACATCGCCCCGACCCAGGCAGGCGCCATCTGCCAGGCGCTGACGCAACGCAACATCCCCGGGGCCGCGTCGGCGTGCGCGTCGGGCAACGCGTCAGATCCCGTCACCCTCGGCCTCACCGACCTCGTCCTGGGGGCCGCGTTCGGATGAATCGACGATTGACTCAAGCCCTTCGTCTTGTGCTGACCGTAGTGATACTCAGCGCCGCAGCGGCATGCTCACTGGACCCGACGCGGCTGCCGGTGCCCGGTGCGTACACCCCACACGACGCCTACAACATCAAGATCGAGTTCTCCAGCGTGCTCAACCTGCCCGCGCGGGCCAAGGTGGACTCCGGTGGAGTGCAGGTCGGTGTGCTCGACCATGTCCAGCTCGACGGCAACACCGCCATCGCATTCGTCGAAATAGCGGGCAACACCACGCTTTCCGACAACACCCGCGCAGAACTCCGTCAGGCGACACCGCTCGGCGACATCTATATCGCGCTGCTCTCTCCGGAGGAGCGGTCGACGGCGACCCTGCGGGACGGCGACACCATCCCGCTGCGCAACACCGCCCCGGCCGACAACGTCGAAGACCTCCTGCGGTCCATGTCGAACCTGGTGGGCGGCGGTGCGATCGGCACGCTGCAGACGACCGTCGTCGAGGTCAACAAGGCGTTCCCCGACGATCCTGCAGAGCTGGCCCGGATGCAGCACACCGTCGCCGGTGTGCTCAATGATCTTGCGGCGAACCAGGACACCATCAACGGCATGCTCTCCAGCATGGAGAACATCACCACCGCGATGGCGGCGAATACCACGGTGTTCAACCGCCTGGTCGACGAGGGCCCGGAGAAGCTCAAAGGCCTGTCGGAGATCACCTTGGCGATCCTCAACGTGGTCAACAGCTCCAAGGACATCGGCACCATCAACGCCGACCTATTAACTCCGATCGCCGGCGATCTGATGCAGATGCTGTCCTACCTCACGCCGATGGTCGGGACGATGGCGACCGTGGACACCACGATTCCGGTGCTCGCCGACAAGTTCGTGGCGTTCCTGCGCTACAAGCTTCTCGGGTTCTTCCGTAAGGGCGGACCGAGATTCACCGTCACCGACCTTCATCCACCGACCGGAAACGAGGGTGTGGATCCCGCGGACAAGACCGACGCGGCGTTCGAGGCGATGCAGACGATGGGACTTCTGCCGCCATGAAATTCAGTGCCCGCACCACGCTGGTCATTCTTGCGGCGATGACACTGCTCGGAGCCGCCTACATGTCGTTCGGTGTGCTCGACATGAGCCCAACCAAACAGGTCACCCGGCTCACCCTCCTGCTCAACGCCTCCGGCGGCCTCATGCCGACGTCGGACGTGACGATGCGCGGCATCAAGGTCGGCCGGGTATCGGATATCCAAACGACCAACACCGGGCTGGCCGTGTCAATCGAACTGGACCGCGCACACCCGGTGCCCGCCGACAGCCCGATCAGCATCGAGAACCTGTCCGCGGCGGGCGAACAGTACATCGACTTCAAACCGAAACTGATTGCCCCGCCCTACTTCTCCGATGGGACGGTGATACCCGCGGAGCGAGTCGCGCCGATCGTCACCGCCAGTGACCTGCTCGCCAAGATCAACATCTTGTTCACGGCACTGAACCTCGACCAGATCCACGGGCTCATCAACGATGTGTCCGGGGCGTTCGCCGGCAACGACGACACCATCGACTCCCTGGCAACGACTGCCGGGTTGACCGCCGACGTGATCCAGGATGACAAGGCATTGCTGGCCACGCTGCTCAACAACGTCTCCACCTTGACCACCAACATGGGCGACATCAACGCCGGCCAGGTGATCAGTGAGACAGGTCATCAGCTACCGCACTCGATTCCGGCATTCTTGAACCTGATCCATGAGATCGAGAAGTTTTCCTACGCCGGGATCGGCGTGATCGGACCCGACGATGCGGTCTCGGTCCTCGTCGCGAAACTCGGCGAATACCTCGACATGCTGGCCGGTCCGCTGGGCTCCTTTGCCACCGTCCTGCAGCCTGCGCTCGCACCGCTGCACGACATCAAGATAGACGCCGGGCACTGGCTCGACTTCTGGGAATCGACCTTCAACGACACTGGCGGTGTGCGGGTTCAACTCAATGTCCCTGAGTGGCATCATCCGTGAAGCGACGGCAGAAAGAAGCTGGCATGAGCGACTCGAACGTCAACGCAGACGACGAAGAAGTAGATGCCGAAAACGACGCTGCGGAAGACGAGTCCCCGGTGGAGGCGGACCCCAAGAATACCGACGACGACGCACCGAGTCCGTCCGACGAGTCGCGCCGCTGGTCCACGAGGTCCTTGGTGGCAGCCGTTCTTGTCGCGATGCTGCTCGGCGGCGCCGTGTTCGGGTTCGTCGAGTACCGCCAGACGACCGGTGAGCTCCAACAACTGCGGCAGAGCCAGGCCGATCGCGACACCGCCGCACAGCTGGCAAAGGACTACGCGCTCAAGTCGCTGAACTACACCTTCGAAGATCCGGACGCCTTTTTCCACGCCGTTGAGGACGGGGTGTCGCAACAACTGAAGGACAAGTACGTCAACGCCACCGAACTGCTGAAAGCTGTGATGGTGGAGGCGCAGGTGACCTCCACCGGTGAAGTGTTGGCCACCGACCCCGTCGCCCAGCCCGACGGTTCCTATCAAGTGGTGGTGTCGGCGCATCAGACCACTCGCAACCTGCAGAACCCGACGCCCAAGGTGTCGATCATCCTGCTGCAGGTCACCGTGCACAAAGAGGGCGACGGATGGCAGGTCGCCGATATCGCCCCTAAGACAGGCGCCAATCCGCCTGTGGAGCAACAGATCCCGGCGCTACCACCACCCGCGGCTCCTGCACCCACCAAGCCGACGCCGAAGCGGTAGGTGCTTCGTGAAGCGGGTGTTGTCATTGGCAGGCGTCGTGGCGATGGCGACGGTCTGCACCGTGTGGCCCTTCGCCACCGCCGACACCACGTTGCCGCCGTGCCCACGGGTCATCCCGGTCATCAGCCCCGAGGGCACGTCGCCGCATGTCGACTGCTCCCTACACTCAGGTGCGCTCGATTTCGCCGTCACGTATTGGTCCGTGCCGGAATTACCGGAGCCGCGGGCGGTGAAGGTCACGGTGACCGATGCGGCGGGGGAGGTGGTGCAAACCATCGACGAGCTGTTGGAGCCGTCAAGTCCCGGGGGAGTCGGGTTACAGGACGTCGACGCCGACGGCCGCGAAGAACTGATCATCCCGATCGCGCGAAACCTGTTCAACGGCAGCCTGAATACCCGCTTCGCGACGTGGCGCGCACCCGGCGACCGCCTGCATTACGAACGCACGCAGATGGTCGGTCAAGCCGCCTATCCCAGCGGGGACGGCTATCTGGTGGTCAACGGCGGCGGGCTGGTCAGCAGGGACCTTACGTTCTACCTTCCGACCGGGGCCGGGTACACGCTCGTCGTCGTCGTGACCATCGAAGCTCAGGAAGTCGACCCGGCGACCCGCCAGGCCCTGACTGTGATCTGCCGTGCCCACCAGGAGGATGGGCTCCACGCGGTCGGCATGACGATCCGTCAGGCTGAGCAGGCCTTCTGCGCGTCGCCGGCCGCGTCCGCCATTTGGCCTGGCGCGGAACGCCTGTCGGTTCGAGTTTGGGGTCCGGGGAGCTAGCCGCTGACCCCGGGCGCGCAGGAGTCGCGGGCCGCAGCGAGCAGCTGTCTCGCCTTCGCGAGGTCGCTGGCGAGTAGGTCCGGGGTTGCCGGTCGATAAGGGTCGCTGTTGTCGACCTGAGTCGCCAGCATGTCCGATCGGATCCGCAGATCGATGGCGGGCGCGCTTCTCGAGCCGTACAGAGGGGACAGTGCTTTTCGGATCTGGTCTGCCAAAAAGGAAGGTGTCCCTGACGGTGAGAGCACATCGAAGAGTGCCTCCAGCCGGTCAGCGGTAGGCAGGATGACGCCGCACTCGTCAGCGGCAACCGCCGGCGCAACGGTCACGCAGATGGCCACTGCGCCAACCGCGAACGGCAATGCCAGAAGTCGTCGATGCATCGGTCATACCTTGGCACCGCGCCGGCCGGTCTGGCGCCGTTTCTGCTAACCGGCCGCCTGCAGCGTGACCTCCGAGATCGACGTGCGACTCTGCCCGTCGGTCGTGCCCAGCTTGGAGATCCACACCAGCACATTGGACGTCTCGGTCCGGTCGCGAATCTCGATGCGATTCTCACCTGGCTGCAATGTCGCTGTCGGAGCCAACTCAGTGGTGTCGTCCAACGCGGCGGGCTTTTCGGTGGGCGATGCCCGGATCTGTACTTCTGTTCCGGTGCTGGACAAGTCGATGGTGACGGCGCTCAACGCCGTCGGTTCGGAGAGATGCAGCATCAGGCCCTGACCCTCGATGAACGTTGGAAAGGGGTCGGCGTCGCGATAGGTGACGGTCGACCACGACGTGTCCGGGTCGCCGTCGATCGCCTTGCCGGCGTCCTGCGGATTGTCCGGTGAACCATTGGGCGAGAACACGGTCGCGCTTGCCGGTTTGACGATCGGTCCTTCGGAGGAGGTCCACGCGCCGAAGCCGTCGGTGACCCACACCGTGGCGCCGACCGCCAGGACGATGACGGCGAGAAGTGCCGCGGCGATCACCGCGATCCGGCCCCGCGTACGTGGTTTCGCTTCGGCTCGCGGCTTCGGCATTGCCGCTTGCCGCTTGGCCGGGACGTCGACCGAGAACACGCGGATCTCGTCGGCATCGAGGGAGCTGCCGTCCCAGACGCCACTGACCTCGACCTCGTCACCCTCTCCGAGCCGACCTGCGCCGAGCTCGGGCTGAATCTCGACGTCAATCGACCTGAGCCCGTTGACGGGGTCGAGCGGCACCATTTGGAACCGGATCCCGGTGTGCCCATGAGCGCCGATCAGGCCTTGTGTCACCCGGTGCGCTGTGCCGTGAACCACCAACCGCTCGAGGCGCTGGGTCAGGGGACGAGCATCCTGATCGCGGCCAGGTCCCTGTGCCTGCGGTTGAGGATGTACAGGAGGCGCATCGCCGCGTGGACGCTGTTGGGCGAGGGCCCGAGCGAAGTCCATGCACGTCGGGAATCGTTGAGTCGGATCCTTGGCGAGCGCTCGTGCGAGCACGTGATCGAGGTGGGCGAGATCGGGTCGGCGCTCCGAGATCCGCGGAGGGGTCGTGCCGAGATGATGACTGATGATGACGGCGGGATTTGAATCTTGAAACAGCGGTGAGCCCGTCAGCAGGTGAAAGGCCGTGGCGGCCAGTGCGTACTGATCCGCCCGGCCGTCGAGGGGTCTCCCGAGGAGCTGTTCGGGAGCCACGTAGTTGATGGTTCCCAACGCGATGTTGGTGTTGGTGAGATTGCTGGCGTCGTCGATCCTGCGGGCGATCCCGAAGTCGGTCAGCAGCACCCTGCGCCGGACGGCATCCGATCCGGTCACGAGAATGTTCTCGGGCTTGACGTCGCGGTGCAGCAGGCGGTGCTCGTGACCGAAGTCCAGCGCGTCGGCCACTGCGGTGACGATTTCGCACACGTCCTGCTCCGGCATGCCGCCTGGGTAGGACTCCC
Organism: Mycolicibacterium rhodesiae NBB3; assembly: GCF_000230895.2. The sequence goes on along the minus strand of NC_016604.1, from coordinate 1,230 downwards.
TGATCAAACGACCCGCGTCGGCGCCCTCGACGTAGTCCATCGAGATCCACAGCCGGTCGTTGAACTCGCCGCGATCGAGAATGCCCACGATGTTGGGGTGTCGGAGCGTGGCAGCCAGTTCGGCCTCGCGCACGAACCGTGCCCGGAACTCGTCGTCGGCGCCTGAGGACACGGACAGAATCTTGAGCGCGTCTTGCCTAGGCAGCCGGGGATGCTGGGCGAGATAGACCTCACCCATGCCACCGGAGCCCAGCATCCGCTGGATCACATAGCCGGCGAAGATCTCGCCGTTGTCGAACGGCATCCCCGAAGACTACAAACCGGCGTGCGGTGAGCACGAACTGCGCCGATGACAGGGCCATGGGCTCAGCCTCAGTCACGACGGGCACTCGTCGGCGCCGAGTGTCCCCGAGCGGCGCGTGTGCCCACTGACGCCAGTCCTCGGTAGTGATGTTCTCGCTGGTCACGGGGACATGCGAGGACGGGGGCTCTCGATGTCTACCCCGTTTGCCGCTCGGCAGAGACCCCGGCAGCCGGCGGCGCTCGCCGCGTTTCGTGTCGTGGCTCTCGTTTTCGTTCTGGGTCTCAGCACTTGGGCGCACGACGGTCTTCGCGCGACCGGATTCGACGCGTGGCCGAATAGTCGGTGAGCATCGACGATGCCCCGTCCCCGCGTCGCCGCGGCTGGTGACGAAGTCGCTCGGGCGAGCTACCATGTGAGCACAGTTCACGTCAGGGCCAGTCGGGGGTCACTGCACAAGTTGGAAGGTCCCCGAACATGTCCGCACTCTCTTCGAAAAAGCTGCTCATCGCTGCTGCTGGCGGTGTCGCGCTGTCCATTGCCGTCGGAACCGGCGTGGCGTCGGCCGACCCGCTCATCGACACGACCTGTACCTATCCGCAGGTCGTCGCCGCTTTGAACAGCGAGAATCCCGTGTTGGCCGAGAAGCTCAACGGAAATCCGCTGGCGGCGGCGATGGTGGGCAATTTCTTGTCCGCGCCACCCAGTGAACGTGCACAACTCGTCCAGGAGTACCAAGCCACGTCGTGGGGCCAGAAGTACTTCGGACAGATGGCAGCCATCGCCGGCACCTGTAACAACTACTGATCGCGGGCGCACCGCGTAGCTTGCTGATCGCAGCAGGTGCGGGGACCTCGTCGGGTGGGGCCCCCGCACTTGCTCACAGCAGAGTGCGTGCCGGGCCTTGGCGGTTTCTTGGAGCGGCCGAG